>JAUNBF010000062.1 GCA_030527185.1 Planctomycetia bacterium
CAATTATCAATTTAACCCGTTTTTATCTTCTTTTAAAAACTCTGGATTCTCCCCTTGTTTTCTTTTGTACAGGGGTTACAATAAAAGGTTTTCGGAGAAGCATTTTTCAGGGAACCTTTAATCTGTGTGAAAAACTATGGAATATTATCTTGGAATTGATCTGGGCGGGACGAACACGAAAATTGGCGTGGTGGACGATGATGGAAATGTCGTGGCGAAAGGGAGTGTGCCGACGCATATTCAGGATGGCCCGGAGCAGGCGTGCAAACGGATTGCCGAAGGGGTGGAGGTGGTTTTGGAAAAGGGGCGTGTCCTGCGGTCGCAGATCGTTTCCGCCGGGCTGGCTTCTGCCGGAACGATGGATATTCCTGGACGTAAACTGATGGTACCGGCCAACTTGGGTGAAAAGTGGAATTACTACCCGATTTGCGATAGGATGTCGGAAGCGTGTGGTTTTCCGGTCGTCTTTTCCAACGATGCCAGTGCCGCGGCCTTTGCGGAATTTTGGGTTGGCAAGGGAAAAACAGCGACGAAATTTCGACTGACGCAAACGGGCGTGGAGAGAACGGAGGAGCCGATCAACAGCATGATTCTCCTGACACTGGGGACGGGGATCGGTTGCGGAATCATCCTGAACAAACGTGTCTGGGATGGGGAACACAGCCATGGCGGCGAGTACGGCCACTCGATCATCGACTACTCCCCCGACGCGCGGATTTGCGGCTGCGGCAAACCGGGGCATTACGAAGCGTATGCCAGTGCCACGGCGCTTGTCAACCACGCTCGCGAAGCGGTTCGCGCCGGGCGGGAAACGTCGTTGTCGAAGCGGTTGGAAGCGCTCCGGCAGGAAGGTGCCAAAGTGGTGGCGGAGGAGGCCAAGGCAGGGGACAAAGTTGCCCGCGACCTGATAATTCAGAGTGCCCGTTATCTGGCGGTGGGGATTGTGACGCTCATGCACACGATCGACCCCGACGCGATTTATATCGGTGGAGCCATGACGTTCGGCGGGATGAAATCGGAAACGGGGCGGGAATATTTGCAGGCGGTCAGGGAAGAGGTCGAGCTGCGAGCCTACAAAGCGTGCAGCAGCACCACGATTCTGGAATTTGCGGAATTGGGTGGCGACGCGGGCTTTATCGGGGCTGCCGGAATTGCCAAATTCAATGATTAAACGGTCCAAACCATGTCCCAGGAAATCGAGTATCCTGATAACAACTCCTACGCGGCGGAGAAAGTGAAGCATTTTCCGCACGCGCCCGGTGTTTATTTGATGAAGGACGCTCTGGGACGGGTGATTTATATCGGCAAGGCGAAAGATCTGCGGAAACGAGCCGGGAGTTACTTCTACAAGACGGCGGAAGAAGACGAACGGACGAAATTTCTCGTTCAGGATATTCGGGATATTGATTACATCCAGGTGGAGAGCGAAGTCGACGCGATTTTTCTCGAAGCGAGGATGATCAAAGATATTTTGCCATTTTACAATCGGGCGTTGAAGGATGGCAAGTCGTTTCCGTACATCCAGATTTATACGCACGAGGAATTTCCGCGAGTGGAGGTGACGCGGGAGCCACAGACCAGCGGCGTGAAACTCTACGGCCCGTTCATCAGCCCGATTTATGGAGCCTTGGTTGTCTTGCAAAAAATCTTCCAGTTCCGCAATTGTCAGCTAACCATTCGCAGCGACGATCCGAAACTCCGCTTTTTTCGCCCCTGTCTTTTGGCGTCGATCGGGCAATGTTCGGCTCCCTGTTGTGGACGGGTGAGTCGGGAAGCGTATCGGAAACAGATTCATCGGCTGCAACGTTTTCTGGAAGGGAATAAAAAGCAACTCCTGAAAGAACTCCGGGAGGAAATGCAGCAGGCAGCTGTGGCTCTGCGTTTTGAGGAGGCGGGGATGTTGCGAGATCAGATTTCCGCGTTGGAACGGCTGAACGAATGCGGCGATTTGGAGAAGAATGTCCAGCCGGAAGTCTTTCAGATGGATCCACGAAAGGGGTTGGTCGGTCTGCAAAAAATCCTCCATCTTTCCCGGATTCCACGGACGATTGAAGGGGTCGATATTGCGCACCTGCATGGCGAGGAGACGGTTGCCAGTCTGGTGCAGTTCATCGACGGCATTCCGTTCAAGCAGGGGTACAAACGGTATCGTATTCGGACGGTGGACGGAATCAACGATTTCGCCTCCATTGCGGAAGTCGTTTATCGTCGGCTGAAACGGCTGCGGGAGGAGAACGCGGTTTTGCCGGACATTCTGCTCATCGACGGTGGCAAAGGGCAACTCCACGCGGCGGCGGAAGCGGCTCGGGAGGCTGGCGCGATGCCGGAAGCACTGATTTCGCTTGCCAAACGGGATGAAGAGTTGTACGTTTTGGGGCAGGACGAACCGCTCCATTTAAGCCGCCACGCCTATTCTTTGCGGTTGTTGCAGTATGTCCGCGACGAGTCGCACCGATTCGCCCAACACTACCATCACATTCTGCGTGGGAAAAAATTCACCAATTAAGGCAGTGCTGCCGGTTTTCCATCGTTCCGTTGTCCCAGATTCCGATGAACGGTTGCGTCGAGACTGTACGTGACGCGATGGACGGAACCGTCGCACATGGCAACACCCCACGAACCAGCATGGCAACTGCCGAACGAGGAGCCGCCACTGGAATCGTTGCCTTCCCGATCCTGGTAGGGCAATACGTGTGTGTACCGGTACGCGTCGTTGTCGAAACCGGCATACGCCACCTCATTATCCCCGGTGGCATTCCCCGTTTCATAACGCGACGGCATGATGTACTTTTCCCCAATCAGATAGGTGTTGGAGGTTCCATCCCGCACAAGCGACAGGGGAACCTCACTGCGAGCGTAAATCACCCCATTGACATTCGTGTAACTCGGCCAGGAAAAATCGGGATATTCCGCCCAAGTTTCCGGTGTCGTGCTGGAGCAGCTGGAACTCCCCACATTGGCGGCATAGTCGACTTTCGCCCCCTGTCCAATGGCATCGGCATTCTTCACCCGTGCGCAAGGGTACGTTTTGACCGCCCGCCGGCTGGGACAGACGAAGAAGCTCATGGGGGTCTGTCCGCAAAGCTGTGCCCCCTGCTTCTGTTCCGGTGTCACCTCTTCCGGCTTGCCGTCGGCTCCCAGTTGATGGAGGGCGGCCTGCTCCATGTACGGAAGGATACTGTACGCCCAACCTCCCGGTTGCTGCAAACCACAACCTCGATCGGGGTCGCCCACCCAGCCCCATCCCCAACCACCGGAGGGAAATTTCCGATGGCTGGTTTCCAGGTTCAAACATCCCAGGGCAATTTGCCGTAAATGGTTATTGCACTGCATTTGCCGAGCCGCTTCCCGTGCCTGCTGGACGGCGGGAAGGAGTAGGCCGACGAGCATTCCGATAATGGCAATGACGACCAGAAGTTCCACCAGTGTGAAGCCACGAAAAGGACTATTTTTGGCTCTTTCCCGCATTTTTTCTTCCCCACCAACCCAGACTCAGCAATCCCAAAACCAAAAGTCCCCACGTCCCCGGTTCCGGCACGGCAGTACGATTCCAAACGGAGAGCGTTCCGTCCGTCAAACCGTAAGCCCAGCCGGAGGAGCCATGAAAATTCACCAGTAAATCTTCCAAAACCGTAGCGTCGATTCCCGATAAAATATCGTACGTCTGCGAAACACCATCCAGTGCCGTTCCAGGCAGATAGACTTCCAGCGACGCGGCATCCCACGCGGTATCTGCACCGATAATCAACTGGTCGAACGTTCCATCTGCCAGAATGTCGATCGCGATCTCTCCCGCCAGGCGGTTTTCCCCACTCAACGTCAACTGTGCGGCATCCGTTTTATCCAGCCCGACTTCCAACACAGCGTTTTCGTTCAACTGCAAATTCGCGGCAAAATCCATGCCATCCGCCAGCCAGAACGTTCCGCCATTGGCCTGAATCGTGGCGGTTTCGGACATCGTTCCTGAGTGTTTCCAATTTCCGCTGCGCAGTTCCATCGTCTTATTTTCCGCCACCACCGAAGTGGGCGTGATCAGCGTTCCGCCATTGACAATCAGCCCAGCTTCCGTCGTTCCCCAAGTCCAGGTATCGGTTCCCAAGTCACGATTCACCGTCAGAGAATCGGTTGTCAACGTTCCGCCTGTCATTACCTGGAGCGAACCGGTCGTCAACGTGATCGCTCCCACCGTGGCTTCTCCTGAAAACATCACCGTGCTGCGATCCGTGAGGGTCAGCGAAGCATTCTCTGCGGAAACCTTTTGCGAAAATTCCACCACGGAACCACTTGTCCCACCGTTGGTGAAACTCACGCTTCCTGTCATGGAAACCGGAGCTTCCAGCCGTACCCCTCCGTCGATTTTAAAGCAACTGCCATCTTCCATTATAATAGCATTCGGGCGGAAAATTTGCATGGTGTACCCTGTTGAATTATCTCGAATGTTTCCAAACCAGCAACCCAACTTTCCTCCTTTGCGGACGGTCCAGGTTCCCCCCGTCGAGGCGGTTCCTGTACCGGTTTGGTTTACTTCAAAACCGGTACTTCCGCCACTTTCCACGACAAAATTGACATTTTGCATATTCTGGTTAGTGTACATATACGGATTCTTCACATAAATCGTGTTCCCGTTTCCGTTCGCGTTTTTCAGAGCAATCGCGGAACGGGAGTTTCCTCCAAACGTCAAATCTCCCTGTAAATCCACGTTACTCACACCACTATGGTTCTGTCCCGACAAAAGAATCGTCCCCCCGTTGTTCCCTACGGTAATCGTCCCGTTGGTACACAAAACTCCCCGCAAATCGAGCGTGGAACCATTGTCAATCGTTATCTGAACACCACTGCCAAACATATCTTGCTGCGTGGTGGAGGTCACTTTCAACGTCCCCTCATTCACCGCCAATTTCCCGGCATAACCAGTACTTTCCGTGTGAGAAATGACCCATGTTCCCTCGCCAGTTTTCGTAATGAGCGAATCGGCCGTTCCTGAAATGGTGCCAGTCGTTTGCAGATTCGTCGCAACATCCATTATCAACCCGTTTTCCTCCACCACCAAATTTCCGGTCATCGTGTTGGTTGGCGTCGTGGTGATCACCCCCGCGTCGGCCAGGATCGTCCCGCCATCCATCGTCAGCGTTCCAATGGTGCTGGTACCGTTGAGCTTCAATCGCGTAATTCCCGACATGCTTCCCGCTGTGAGGATGGCGTTGGCTCCTACCGTAAATTTATGGCCGGTGCTACTTCCCGTGATACCGCCGGAGATGTTCCATTCCGCGTAGTCGCCAAGAATGATTTCCGAATCACGCGTGGTGAGTTGGAAATTTTTCACCGTCACCGTCCCTTTGTCCGTCGCGGAAGTTCCCTGAAACGTCCAAACTCCCGTCTGTTCCGTACCATCTCCACTGGGTTCGGGTACGTTATTGACAATGGCGGAATGAACCAGTGTTTTGTCTGCACCAGTGATGTTTCCGGTAAACGTTGCGGTAGAAGAAACCTCAAAACGAGCATCATCCGCTTCCAGGATAATATCTCCCGTAATGGCCGTCGTTCCCCAATAGGTATTTGCATACCATTTCACCAAACCACCCTGATGATGAAGCGTATCGAACGTTACAGAACGGCCGTTTCCCCAAACTTTCATCGTTCCATTGGCTCCAAGATAAATATCTCCGTCGCCAAATCCGGTCACATTATGTTCCACCGCCCAAGTACCTTCGTTGATATAAAGTGCGGCAAGGTTGGTGATGTTTCCTTTCACAACGACTTCGTTCCCTCCCGTTTTGATGATCGAATTCCCTCCACCAGCAACAGGACCGGTAATGCACCATCGCACCGGAGTGGAAACCGTCAAATCTCCTCCCAGCAAAACGTTATTGATTCCATTTTGTGTAACCTGTAACGAACTGGTAATCGTTGCGGCACCCGTCGTTACGATCTGCGTACCGTTTTCGATAGTCTTCCCGTTGAGGTCCAGGGTGGTGCCGCCCGCCAACGTGATTTTGGAAGTCGCTGCCAGTGGGGAAACAACATCAATTTTCAGCGTCCCCTCATCCACTGCCAGATTCCCATTCTCTCCGGCAAGTTGCCCCAAAACGAGCGTTCCCGTTCCATCTTTCGTGACTTTCCAGTCCGACGCCATGCTGCCGGAAAGCGTATCCTCCGAAGCCGTCGGTGTGGTAATCGTCAGCGTCAACTCACCATCCGCCACATAATCGGTAGCCTGTACGGAACCGCAAAAAATCAACAGTCCCCCTAAAATCGAGAGATATTTTCTCATGTTCTTTCTCCTTCGGGATAAAATCCAATGGATGCCATGCCTGTTTTGCCAGATACACTGCGGAAACGATATTCCGGTTCGATATTTTTAAAAAGATTTACCCTACAGAAACAGCGGTAGAAAATAGAATGGATAAAAAGAAAGGTACCCCTCCAACACAAAAAATTTTTTTTGCGGCTGCCTGTTAAGCTGGGGGGGGGGGTGAAAATGCAAAGTTTCTCATGGGCGTTTTTAGTGGAAAAAAATTTCTTTATTCTCTTTAGTTTATTATACTCTCACTATTTTACTTTGTCAAGTCTTGAAAAAAATTTTTTTCCGCCATGATGGTGCCGCCATGGAGAGAAACTTTGCCCATTTTTTTGCTCAATCGTGTTCCAGTTGCAAACGCCGTGTCATGTATTTGGCAAACTGGTCGTACAGGGAATAGAGGACAGGAACCAGGTAGAGCGTCACCACGGTTGCTCCTGCCGTACCCACCGCCAACGTAAATGCCATCGGAATGATCATTTTTGCCTGGAAGGAGGTTTCAAAACAAATGGGGAGCAAGCCACCCACCGTCGTGAGCGTGGTGAGGAAAACGGGGCGAAAACGCCGCATTCCCGCTTCGATACAGGCTTCGGTAATCGACATTTCCTGCTCACGAACTTTTTTGTTGATGAAATCGACCAACACAATCGCGTCGTTAATAACAATCCCCGCCAACGCAATCAGCCCGAAAACGCCCATGAACGTCATCTGCATTCCGAAAATCGCGTGCCCCACCACCACGACCACGGCCGCGAACGGAATAACCGACAGAATAATCATCGGCTGTGTGTAGGACTTGAACTCCATCGCCAGTAACACAAACATCGCCAGAAGTGCCATCGAAAAGCCCATTTTCAGCGAATCGAACGACTCCTCTTCCTGTTCCCGCTGTCCCTCCCAGCGAATGTTGAGGTGCGGAAATTCCCTCATCAAATCCGGCAAAAACCCGTTGGAAGTCACTTTTTTCACCGCCGTTTGGTCTGTCAGGGAAACGATCGAAGCCTGCTGGACGGAGGCGTTGGAGCGTGTCTCCCCCTTGAGGTCCTGAATGACCTGATTCGGTGAAATTTTCGTGTCGTCCACATCGGCAGTAATCGTAATCGCCCGTTGCTGGTCGATTCGGTTGATAGTGGAGTAGCCCCGCTTGATCGTCACGTCGGCCAACTCGCCAATCGGACGTTCCACACCATCGATCCGCACCCGCAACTCCTCGAAACTGGCCAGCGAACGTCGAGCTTCCTCAGGATACCGAACCATCAACTTCACCTCATGCCGTCCGCGTTGCAATCGCATGACCTCCGCGCCATAATACGCGTTTCGCAAGACCGTGGCAATATCGGCCTGGCGAATCCCCTGCGTCACGGCAAAATCTTTCACTTTCGGCTGCAACTCCCACTTTCCCGGAATATTGTCGTCGCGAATATCGAAAACCCCTTCGTAAGTCGCCAGTTTGGCCTTGCACCGCTCGACAGCCTGCTCCAGTTCATGAGCATATTCCGCCGGTGCCACCAGTTTGAACTCAATCGCCTTCCCGCCCGGTCCACCAAAGGCAGAATCGAACGTCAGTTGCAGCGCTCCCGGCACTTCTCCCGCCTCTTCACGCCACATATCGACGATTTTGAAACTTTCCAGACTTCGCTCGGTTGCCTCGACCAACTCGATTTCCACACTTGCCATGTGGCTGGAATCTCCGCCGGACATCCCGCCCCCCATGCCACGCCCGGACATGTTGGAGCCAATCGTCCGAATGGAATGCACCGAAACTTGTTCCCCCGTTTCTTGAAAAATCCGCTCCGAAACCCGCCAGTACGCCTCCTCCAACCGCTCGGCCCAGTACGTCGTGAGCGCTTCGGGCGTCCCGTTGGGAAATTGCACGTTGCAGACAATCGACGTGGAGTCCATCCTCGGAAAAAAGACGAACGGAACCACCCCGCCACGAATCATCCCCGCGGAGAGAATCAGCACCCCCCCACACGCCGCCACAAAAATACTCCGGTAGTGCATTACCCACGTCAGCGTCGGGCGATAAATCCGCTCGATATACCACTCCATCCCCGCCATCGCGTAGCCCGCCATCCACTGCAACAGGTAAATCACCCATCGGAAGAGGTAAAAAACCGTCCGGCAGATCCGAAAAATCAGATTGTCCTTGTGCGACAGGTGTGCCGGCAGGATCGTGGACGATTCAAAGAGCGAAAAACAGAGCATCGAAATAATCACCATCGGAAGAATGTACATCATCTTCCCCATCATCCCCGCCACAAACAACAACGGCATGAACGCAATGATCGTCGTCAAAACCGACGCGAAAACGGATGGAAAAACTTCGATCGTGCCGTCAATCGCGGCCTGGAGCGTGCTTTTTCCCTGCAAACGGTGTGTGTAGACATTTTCCCCGATAACAATCGCGTCGTCCACCACAATCCCCAGCCCCATGATAAACGCGAAGGAGGAAATCAGGTTCAGCGTCTGCCCCAGAGCCGACACGACAAAACAGGTTCCCAGCAGCGCAAACGGAATTCCCAACGCCACCCAGCACGAAAGCCGCAAGTCCAAAAACAGCGTCAGGCAGAGAAAGACAATCAGCAACCCCTGAACGCCATTTTCCGCCAGCATTTCCAGCCGCTCCCGCACCTCCACGGAACGGTCGCCCCACGTAATCAGGTCGTAACCCTGCGGCACCTCCGCTTTTTTGAGGTAATCCCGCACCGCGTCGATCATCGCAAAGAGGTCTTCCTCAGGATTCCTCTGAACCGCCACCGCCAGAAAAGGGCGATCTTCCGAAAATCGCGTTTGCCCTACCGTTTCGGCAGTTTCCTCCTCGTCCCGCAAAACGGTACGGATGGAAATGTTGCTGGCGACATCGACAAACTCGTCACGGACCGTTCCCAAATCCCCCACCGTCAGCGTCGCTCCTTCCGAAACCCCCAGAAGCGGCAATTTCGCAATTCCTTCCCCGGAATCCTGTTTCGTATCGCTGCGCAGCAGAATTTCCTGCGACCGACCACGAATCGTGCCGCCTGCCTGTTGATGATTTTCGCTCGCCAGGATGTTCGCCACTTCCTGGAGCGTCAGGCCGTAACTGCGGAGCGTGTTTTCATCCATCTCCACATCGATCTGATAATCTTTCCCGCCGACAATATCGATTCGCGACAAAACGGGATACCGCAACAAATCGTTTCGGACTTTCTCCGCCACATCCCGTAGCCGCAATTGAGCGTCCATACTCCAATCTGCCGGCCCCAGCACCCCAACGCGGATGATCGTCTCCTCCATCTGCAAAAGTCGCACTTCCGGTCGCTCGCACAGTTCGGGAAACGACGGAATCCGCCCAACCGCACTATCCACTTCATTCAGCACCCGATTGGGATCATCGACATTCGCCAGGAGTTCAATCGAAACCGTTCCCACATTTTCCGCCGCGGAAGATGTGATTTTTTTAATCCCGCGAATATCCCGAACCCCTTCCTCAATTTTCTGGCAAATCGACTCCTCCACCTCTTCCGGCGTCGCGCCTGGATAGGAGACCGACACCATGATCTGGTCGAGGTCGAACTGCGGAAACGTCTCCCGATTCAGCCCACTCATCGACCAATAGCCAATGAGGAGAATCGTGATCATCAGAATATTCATCGCTGGCAGGTTGGAAACTGCCCAGGAAATCAGCGTTTTCATTGTACCACCTCCACCTGAGCATCTTCCAGAGGAGAGGCGAGCGGAGAAACAATCACGCGGTCTCCCGCCTCCATCACGCCCGGTTTGGCATAGACCAGAACGCGGCCATTTTCACTCTGAGCCGTGGTGATTTGTACTCGCTTCATCCGACCGTCCACCACTTTCCAGACCGTGCCGCCCGGCAAAATCGCCATTTCGGACATGTTCAGCAACGTACAACGCGGAACCACATGCACCCGCACCTCCACAAACATTCCCGGCAAAAGGGACGGTGTGGCCTGGAACCCTTCGTCACCTGTCTGAATGGCTTGCACGTCGAGCGGATCCTGCACCACCACCCGGCACGGCAACATTCGCGTTCGGGCATCCAGCCCCGGCCCATCCAGATATTCCAGCGTCCCTTTCCACGCATACTCCGTATTTCCCAGCCGATACACAATCGTTACGGGGGTGGGGCGGAACTGGTAATAATTCCGAACATCCTTCCCGCCAGGAACCTCTTCCCCCGCACGGGTACTCCAGAGCCACTCCACATGTTTCATGTAAAGACTGCACTGGACTTCCAATCGTGACGTGTCGTGAATCGAGACGAGCGACTCGCCACGCTGCACGAATTTGTCCTCCTCCACCTGCAATTCCACCACCACACCATCCAGCGGTGCGAGAATCGTGCAACGTTCCAAATTGACCTTCGCCTTCCGCACCTGCACTTCCGCAAGCGTTCGACTGGCAACGAGCCGTTCCCGCTGTGTTTCGTAGGTGCGAATCTGATTCATCAGCGTCTGTACCGCGTCGCGTTTTTCCAGAGCCGTCAAAAGCGTCGAATCGAGTTCCGTCTGCGAAATGGCTCCGTTTTCCGCCAGTCCCCGCACACGCTGGACTTCCCGCTGCTGGACTTCCTGCTGCTTCTGCGCAATCTCCAACTCCGCCCGGGCATTCGTGATGTTGACCGCCAACTCTTCCACCGAACGGGCTGCCTGAATCACCTCCTGCTGTGCCTGAGCCAGTTCCAGTTCGTAGTCGGTCGGGTCCATTTTCATCAGCACCTCCCCTTTCTGAACATACCGCCCCACACGGCACTGCGGTGAGAGAAACGCAATTTTCCCCGAAACCTCCGACGCAATTGGCACTTCACGGAAAGGCACGACCGTTCCATCAATCTTGAACGTCAAGCCATCCTTTTGTTCAAAAATCTCTTCGATTTGAACGGTGGGAATAATCTGGGGGGTGCCCATTTTCTGTTCCGGTGCTTTGGCACTTCCGAGCAAAATCGCGCCACTGACGGCAAACCCCAAAATCAGGCAGGAAATCACCAATCGAAAGACAAAACCACGTCCTGTCCATCCCTTGCGGCATTCGTTTTTTTCACTATTTTCGGCCATCCTTACCTTCCTTCCCACGCGATAAGAGTTCCTTGAGAATATTCTCCACTGTACTCCAATCCGTTTTTTTGTAAAGGTATACTCTGTTGTTTCATGGGAGATTTTTCCTTTTTCTGGATTTTCGTTTTGATTTTATGCAATTTTCACACAATTTCGGCATTTCCGGCAATCTTTCCCCCTACGGAACCAGTTGCGGAAGAGGCCTGGAAACCGTCGTAAATATTAGATATTATTTCATAATAATTACAAAAAGTTGAATATTCTTCCTTGACAAAAAAATGGTTTTGTGATACAATCCGAAGTGTGGACGAGAACTTGATAGTATTTTTCTTGGGATGAACATTTTCTGAAACCTCTCTGAATTCTGGGCGTTCACCGTTGTGTACCTTACAGCTATCTTGCGCCGGTTGGAGGGATTCTTATCTCCGTGGGAATTCAACCTTCCGGCCAGGATTCCCATCCTGATGAACATCTGTAGTAGCCTCACCATCAACCATTATCAATTATCAGTGAAAGCTCCCGTAGTTTCAGGGAGGAGAAAGAGGAGTATTGGAATGCGGAAATATGGCATTTTTATTTTGAGTGGGATACTTTTGATTGTTTGGGGTGTTTTTGCGACGGCAGAGCATAAGGAAGCGGAGGTTGTTTCCGTCGCATCCGTTCCGAGAGCGGAGGTAAAGGATGTCCGTACCATGGTTGTTGCCGCGTCGCGGGAAAATTCCGCGCACCCTTTTCCGGCGGTGATTCATGCCGACCAGGTTAGCGATTTGGCCTTTTGTGTCGGCGGTCCGCTGGTTGAGGTTTTGTGTCATCCTGGCAAACAGGTGAAGGCAGGCGAAGTCCTCATGCGGATCAATACACGCGACTTTCAGCACCAACTCAACGCTGCCAAGGCCAAACTCCGCGCCGCGCGGGCACGTTTGAAAGTCATGCGGACAGGAGCGCGAACGGAGGATATTGAGATTCTGGAAGCGCGTCTGGAATCCGCACGGGCACAGCGGGACTATGCGGAAGCGGAATGGAAAAGAGCGACGCCGTTGTTGAGGAAAAATGCCATTTCCCGGAGTGAGATTGAGTTGATGGAGAGCCAGTACCGGGTGGCCAAAGCGACGATTCGGTCGTTGGAGCAGGAGTTGTGCAAAGCCCGAAAAGGAGAGCGAACGGAGGAAATCGACGTGATGGAAGCGGAAATCGCTCATCTGGAAGTGCAGGTGCAGATTGCGCAGGCACAGTTGGACGATACCTCTCTACGTGCCCCTTTTGATGGTGTGGTGACAACGCAGCGAGTGCAAAATTACGAAATTGTTCGACCGGGAACGCCAGTTTTGACGATTATGGATGTG
Source organism: Planctomycetia bacterium (assembly GCA_030527185.1). Classification (GTDB taxonomy): domain Bacteria; phylum Planctomycetota; class Planctomycetia; order Pirellulales; family Thermoguttaceae; genus RGIG3701. Next base: position 12,699 of record JAUNBF010000062.1, read on the forward strand.
TCTCGGCTGGAGGTGGAAATCTGGGTTTCCGAAAACGATATTTTGCACAGCCACGCCAATTCCGATACCCTTTCGGGACAAGTCACCTTCCCCAGCCATCCGGGAAAAGTGTATGAAGCGACGTTCAAAAAAGCGGAACCCAACGCTCATGAAAAAACAGGTACATGGCGAGTCGTTCTTTCGATGAATGCTCCTCATGATTGGGTGGTTTTGCCGGGAATGTCGGCGGAAGTGACGCTGAACTCCCACTCCACGCAGTGGGGCGAAAGAATCGTCATTCCCGTTTCCGCCATCCACCGCGACGTTTCCCGAAAGCATTACGTCTGGATTTCCAACGCGGAACATCGTGCGGAAAAACGGGAAGTTCGGCTGGGAAAACCGTGGAACGCCCACCGAATGGAAGTTTTGGAAGGACTTTCCGAAGGGGAGGAAATCGTCGTGGCGGGAACGTCCATGGTGGAGGAAGGGGGTGTCCTGGGTGCCCATGGATAATGGGTGTCAAAAGCACCTCTCCAGTTATTCCACTTTGGGGTACTTGGGGCGACAGCATAAAATTGTGGCGACGAATCCGGTCAACAGGATTGTCAACGTTCCGACGACGGGAATGAGGTAGCTCTGGAACGGACTTTGGGGGAAATTCTCCGGCAAAAGGCCACTGAGGGAAAGGCTCATCCAGGCAATGACCAAAACGCCCGCGACCGTTCCGAGGAGGGCAGCGTTACTGTTTGCTTTTCGGGAAAGGAATCCGAGGAGAAAGAGTCCGAGCATCCCGCCGCTGAAGATTCCTGAAATCGTCCACCAGGCATCGAGAATCCCCTTTTGGGCAAACGTCATTGCCAGGGCACCTCCCATGCCGAGCAATCCCCAGACGACGGTGCTGAGCCGCAAAACCCACATCTGTTCGCGGTTGGAGGCGTTGGGGTGGAAGAAACGTTGATAAAAATCGGTGAGGGAAAGGGTGGCGCAGCCGTTGAGACTGGTGCTGATTGTACTCATGGCGGCGGCAAAAATGGCGGCAATGAGTAACCCCGTTGCTCCGGTGGGGAGTCCGTGGACGATGAAATAGGGGAAAACGCCATCCCCGCGTCCGGCAGCGATTTCCGCGTGGAGCGATTCCGTCAGAAGCTCCGGTTGTGCCGTATAATAGGCAAAAAGAGCCGTTCCGATGAAAAAGAAAAAGGCCGAAACGGGAATGTAGAGCAGGGTGCTGAACCAGAGCGATTTTTTCGCGTCCTGCGGGGACTTTGCGGTCAGATAGCGCTGCACAAAGTTCTGGTCAATACCGAAATTTTGGAGGTTGATCGTGATACCATAAATCAGGATGACCCAAAACGTCGGTTGGGAGAGGTCGGGTGAAAGGCTGCCGAGGCTGAATTTGTGGTGTTCGACCGCAATCTGAAACAATTGTCCCGGTCCCTGAGGCATTTGAAACGGAATGATGACGGCACAGGCCAGAGCGCCAACAATCAACACCGCCGATTGCAGAGCATCTGTCCAGACAACCCCTTCAATTCCGCCCAACATGGAGTAAAACGTGGTTAAGAAGCCGGTCACGAGAATGATCGTCGTCACGTTCCACCCCAGAAGATGGTGTAGCGGAAGAGCCAGCAGGAACATCACCGCTCCCATCCGCGCAATCTGCGTGAGCATGTAACAAATAGTGGCATAAATCCGTGCCCAGGTGCCGAAACGTTCTTCCAGATGGCAGTACGTCGAGACCGTCCCGCAGTGGCGGTAAAAGGGGATGAAATATCGCGACGCAATCCAGGCCGTCACGGGGAGTGTGAGCGAAAGTGTGAACGAATTCCAATCCCGAATGAACGCGCTTCCGGGGAGTGCCAGAAAACTGATACTGCTGACATACGTCCCGAAGAGCGACAGCCCCACCACCAGCGACGGCACACGTCCGTTGGCTCGTGTAAAACTTTCCGGGTCGCGATTCCGAAAAACGAACCAGCTTCCGAAAAGAACCGACGCAAGCACATAAACCAAAAGAATCACCACATCGGGCAACGAAAGATGCGTCATGCCAGGCCTCCTTTCACGGTATGAAGTGCGTCGCCAAGCCCTTTGTGAAAAATCTCCACGTCGGACAGCAGCGTCACCAGTCGCATTCCCAACGGCTGCAATTCGCGGATGATCTTCGGATTGCCGACATTGCCCCCTCCCACAATTCCATGTTGCATGGCGGTTTGGAGGATTTTTTCCTGCGCTTTTCGCAATTCACTCCCCGCCTCCAGCGTATTCGGAACCCCCATCGAAATCGACAAATCCGCGTTCCCCACAAAAACAACGTCGATTCCCTCCACCGCCAGAATTTCCTCCAGATGTTCCAATCCTTGGCGACTTTCGATCTGGATGACCAACAGCTTTTCGTCGTTTGCCTGGGGGCATAATTGCTGGAAATTTTCGTTGATAAATCGTGTATGCGGTCGGCAAGTCGCAATCCCACGCTTTCCACGCGGTGGATACGACATCCACTCCACGCACCGACGCGCTTCCTCCGCCGACTCCACGTTCGGCACCATGATTCCCGCAACGCCCAAATCCATCGGAATCTGGAAACACTCTTTCCGAATTTCCGGCACGCGGACGATGGCGGAGACGTTGGAATGGTGGAAACAGGGGAGCATGTTCCCCAGCTCCACCCACGAATAGTGGCAATGCTCCAGATCAATAATTCCAAAATCATAGCCGGCATTTTCCAGAAACATCGAAAAATAGTTGCTCCGAAGCTCCTCAAAAAAGATTCCGTAAAGCGTCTCGCCCTTTTTCAATCGCGTTTTCAACGAACGATTTTTACACATACATTCTCCTTGAAATCAAGATACTCCATCCAAAATCTGAAATCGTTTTCGATATTCCGTTGGGGTAAAACCCTGTTTTTTTATGAACAGATGATTGAAATGGGCATGGGAAGTCAGCTCTATGGCAAAGACGATATTGCCGACGGTTCGACCAGTACAAATCGCACTGCGAAAAGTAGGCAAAATGGCGGATTCCCCGTTCCTGAAAATGCTGGACGGCCAATTCTGCCAGAATATCTTCGTCCACATCAATGTTGGACGGATGGTTCGGACAAAAAAGTTTCAGATAGGGAATCCCCGCTTTTTCCCAAATGGTAAACGCCGCGAAGCTCGAACTCCACGTGATGTCCCTCTTCGTGAAGGTATTGCGTAATGCCATTCATCAACTCACGCCCAAACCCATGTGAAGTCCCCATCAGCAGTAATATTTGCAATTCTTTTTTCATAATCCCCATCGTATAAACCACCTCCCCTTTTGTCAACGGCCAGAACCCCTTTGGAGAGTGTGATTTTATTCATACTAAACAAACATTTTTCAAATGACGCAAATCGTCAAAAATTTGACGCTTTGAGGCAAGCAGACTTTTGAGAAAAGGTTATAATATATTTCATCCACTTGAGTTTTTCGGAATCTCTCCACAAGCCCCTCCCTTGGGGAAGGTGGTAACCGTTAGGCTACCGGGGTGGATTGAATGGCAATGGGGGGCTATCGCAATTTGTTCTATGGAACGTCGTTCTACCATTTTACCCCCCCCCTGCCTTTCTCCCATAGTAAGGAGTTTGGTTTTTTGAAATCGCCTTGGAAATATTCCTCGAATGGCGAATTTTAAAAGAAAATTTCAGGAAGGTGTCGTTATTCCACGATTCCTTTCAGGACTTCCCACAACCGCAGCCGAAAAGCCGCGTCACCGTAGGAGCGAGCGTTTTCCACGGCGGCATGCTGCATCTCCTTTAATCGTGCGGGGTTCCATAAAAGGTCGCGCGTTTGCTGAATCAACTCTTCCGGTGTACTCCAGAGAAAACCGTCCCGGCCATGGTGAATGATTTCGGGAAGACCGCCCGCGTGGAAAACCATGGGAATCGTCGCCGCCGCCATCGATTCGGTGGCAATCATCCCAAAATGTTCCGTTTTGCCCGGATTTTGAAGCTCATCAATGCCGTAGCCCATGGCGTGCCAGAGACAAACGGCGGTGCCGAGCGACTCCAGAAGTTGCTCCCCGTTGGCGTTGAGGAGAAACTCAATCGGATACCCGGCGGCCTGTTGTCGAAGTTTTTCCACAAATCGCTGGTCTTCCTCGATGTTTTTACACGCGCCGACAAAGCGGAATTTCCACCGCATTCCCGCGTTTTCGAGTTGGGAGCCAAACTGATCGTAAAATCGGCGAAACGTCTCGATCAGAACGTCCTGACGCTTGTGATTGACGTGGGCAAACGCTCCGAGCGCGAGAATCATCGGCTCTTTTTCCATCGGGTGAATGCTGTTACGAAGTGGCGGGTTGAGAATTTGCGGAAAAATGCCCCATCGACGTTGGCACCACCCCCGGGTGAAGCGGGAATTGCAGAGATACCGATGATACGACGAAAATCGGCACCGCCACTCCAGTTTCTGATACCGATTTTTCAAAAAACGCTGAAAAAAGCCCTGTTTTTTCCACGGCGGCAAATCGTGGCCGTGGAATTCGTCGAACGAAACGAGCGGAAAGTGGACGAGAAGAACCCCTTTTTTTGCATGGTTGAAAATTGGGGGCAAATCGCCCGATTCGAGAAAAACGTCGTACGGTTCGCTAAATTCCCGGCAAAAATCGACCTCCGCTTTCAGCCGACGGTACGGATTCGACGTGTTCCAATCGGGACGTTCCGGGCGAGGCAAACATCGAAACGCGACTTGCGACAAATCGAGTTCCATCCCTTCCGAGAATTTTTGCACGTCAAACGTCGGATCGTGGTGAAGGATTTCCACCGCATGTTTTTCCGCAAGAATCTGGGCAATGAACCCAACGAAACGTTGTCCGCCTCCCATGGGACCCCAGTAATGCTGATAGATGCCGATTTTCTGCATACGCTTGTCCTTCCAGAAGCAGAATTTTCAAGTCCCCTCCCGCAAGAAAGGGGACTCAAAACCTCGCACCCCACGAATCATTCATTCTCTACCAACCCAGAACCATGTTCGATTCAATGATTTTCCGAGCCTGTTCGAGATCGGTGCCGGTTTCCTGCATGTAGAGGCGGATGGCGTGAACTTTGTCGCCTGCCGCCTTAGCCAGACAGTCGCGCGCGGTATTGCACGGGTCGATTCCCTCCGGCGTGATTCCCAGGGCTGCCTTGGAAATGACCCAGAGATTCCGGGGCCGTTTGGAAATGCGAATCGGGTTCTCACGGGGATAATTCTCCGCCAAAACCGCTTTTGCCTGGGTTTCATCATCCGCGTACGCTATGACAATATGAGCCTGCGTTTCAATCTCGAACAAGGGCATAATCTTTTCTCCTGTTTCTTTTCGATAAAAATAAGTCGGACATTTTCGTCCTCTCTTTCATTATAACGTGAATCCCCGTTTGTGACAATACAGGGTTTCAAAAAAGTTGAAAAGTCTCTCGAAAGAGTCATTTCTTTTGAAGGTGCATGGCGATAAAGTTCAGATATTTCCCGCCGCCCGCCGCCATTGTTTTGCGATCTCCCACCGCGTACGGATTGTCGCAAGCCAACCAGTCCGCCCAACATTCTTCGTTACTCTCCATCTCGTGTACGGAAAGAACTTCGGCTCTTCGCGTGTGGGAGAGCATTTTTTTCCAATACGTCACGTCATGTATCGTTTCCAAATCTTCGGGTGTCCAGGAAAGGAGCAATTCTGGTGGAAGGTCGTCGTGGCAATCTTTTTTCATCCCCGGAACGGCCAGATAAACCCGTCCGCCCTGTTTCACCAGAGGAAGAAGGTGCCTGTCCAGGTAGTCCGGCTCCCGCCCGAAATAGTGGTACGAATCGATACTCACCACCGCGTCGAAAAAGTCGTTTTCAAAAGGTAGTGCGTGGGCATCGGCATGAACGGGAGTGATTTCCGCGTCGGAAAGCCCCATTTCCTTAAAAAATTTCCGATTTTCCGCCGGGTCGCTCCACAAATCGGCCGCAAAGACCCGAAAACCATACTCCCGAACCAGAAAAACGGATGTCAGCCCCATCCCGCTCCCCAAATCCAGAACCACCGCACCTGTCGGCAAAGGGTGATTTTGCAGCAGTTCTTCCTCCAATTTCAGGGGATTCGGCCCCATTATCTTGGCTCGCACCAGCGTTTCGTCGTATGTTTGGCTTCGGGGGTAGTGCATGATAAACTCCATAAAATAAACGTTAACAGGTTAGAGGATGAAAACGCTGTTGAAAATCGGTCTTTTGGCCGGGTGTAGCGCGGCTTGCGGCAAGCCGATAGCCGCTTTCCCGTAAAGGATCAGCCGTCGTGGGGGGGAAACCTTTCTATAGAAAGAGTTCTCCCCCCCAGACCCCACCCTTCCAAAGATTTTTAGTTGCGGCTACGCCACATTTATTGGTACCGCTTGCGCTTCAAACCCCGCGTGGGGATGCAAACCATTCCAGGTGCGCTCGCGGCGTGATTTTCCAGCGACTTTGCGCTAGCCAGGCACTTTTCGCCCGCACCGACTCCCGATTTTTCCCCTGCGGCATGAGCAGAACTTTTTCTTCCGCCAAAAAGGGGTGAGCGTGTAAAAACCGCTCCACTTCCGCCAAATCGTCCGGCACGTCCACGACCAACTTGAGCTGATACGGGTACGATTCCGCCAGCCGTCGCAGCGCCGTGGAATTTTCCGGGGGAGCCATGCCGGAATGGGAGAGTTTCGGGCTGAGGGAAAGCAGGTCACACACCACGGGCTGGAAAAAAATCCCGGACGTTTCGATGGTGATGTGAAACCCTTTTTCGTGCAACTTTTCCGTCAGAGGAACCAGTTGGGGAAACATCATCGGCTCGCCTCCGGTGACGACAATATGACGCACCCTGTCGGCAGGTTGCGGCAACTGTTCCGGCAAAAGCCCTTCCCGAAAAGGGGGATAAACCGGATGTTGCGCGTCGAAACAGGCTTTTTCCACAATCTCCGAAAGTGGTGTCGGCGTGCCATCCGAAACGTTTTGCGCATACGGCGTGTCGCAAAAGGAACACCGCAACGGACAACCCGCCACCCGAATGAAAACCGACGGCGTTCCAACCAGGAAACCTTCCCCCTGGAAAGAGGTGAACTGTTCGCAGATGGGAAGCGTTTGCACCCTCATTTTTGGTACTCCACCGGGTCTGCCACGCCAGCTTCCCGAAAGCCCTGCAACCGCAGCAGACAGGCGTCGCACTCCCCGCAACTTCTCCCCTCCGCGTCCGGGTCGTAGCAGGTGTGCGTCAGCGAATAATCGACCCCCAGCTCCAGCCCCCGACGGATGATTTCCCCTTTGCTCATCGTCAAAAGCGGAGCGTGGATTTTCAGTTTCAACGTCCCCTCCACTCCCGCTTTCGTGCCGAGATTGGCCATTTTCTCAAACGCCTCCAGAAAAGCTGGCCGGCAATCGGGATACCCGCTGTAATCGATGTGATTCACGCCGAGAAAAATGTCCGCCGCCCCCACCGTTTCCGCGTAAGCCAATGCCAGCGACAGGAGTACCGTATTTCTTGCCGGGACGTACGTGACGGGAATGTCGCTCCCCATCTCCGCTTCATCACGGCCATGCGGAACGGCCATTTCCTCACACGTCAGCGCACTTCCACCAAACCGTCCCAAATCGACATCCAGGAATTCGTGACGCACCACCCCCATCGCTTCCGCGACACGTCGGGCGGCCTCCAACTCCCAACGATGTCGTTGTCCATACGAAACGGTCAGGGCGTACAACTCAAAACCCCTGGATCGGGCAATCGCGGCAGTTGTGGTGGAATCCAGACCACCGGAAAGAAGGAGGATGGCTTTCATGGTGATTTTAAAACCTTAAAAAGGGACACTGCCGCGAACAAAATCCTGGAAAGGGCAGGGGCTGAAGAAAGAACTCTTTTCCAAAACAACCGTTATGTTTTTCACTTTACCTGGCATCCGCACGAACACTCGATCGGAATCAAACATAAAAATTTCAACTCCAACAACCCCGCATTGGCAATCTGGTGCGGCACATTCGGTGGAATGAACGCACAACAACCTGGCCGAGCGGGATGCTCCTCCGAATCCATCGTGATGGTGGCGGCTCCTTGCAGGATGTAGATTTCATGCTCCCAGGGATGGGTGTGCATGGGAGTGTGCCCGCCCGGTTCCACTTCAAATTGTCGCATGGCAAACGTCGGCGCTCCGTCGTCCGGCCCCACCAAAACCCGCATTTTGCAGCGAGCCGCACCCGGCACATTGGCCGCGGCCGCCGGAACCTGTTGAGAATGGCATACTTTTTTCATTCGCTTTCCTCCCCTCCATTTCAAAAAATACATTCGTCCACCCTACTTTATACTCCAGGAAAGAAACGCTGTAAAGGAAGGGGCTGAAATTTTTCTGTCCGCAAGAGGTTCCACAAAACTTGGTCATAGAGATGACAAGAATAAAAAAAACGCTCATTACGGAAGAATGAGCGTAGAAATGACAAAAAATCGCCTTCTTATCCACGCGGAGGATAAGGGTCCTTTTTGCCATAGGTATTTTTCTCTCGAATACGTCCTTGGGTGTTTTTGATAAGGACTTCTCCTCCACCTTCAAGGATCGTTTTATTTTTAGCCCTTTGGAACGCTTCCTCTTGCGTCTTATGAAGACTGGAAGCACGCTGCGCTCCTTCCTGTTTGACTGCCCATTGTTGTTTATCCGTTCGTTTAGAGACCCAGTGATTCGGTGACATATTGTCCTCCTTTTTTTGATAAGTTTGATATTGTATACCCCATTATACACAAAGTTTGAAATGTAGCAAATTCCGTTCCAAAGACAAATTGGCAGTTAGGGAACGACAGAAAATTCCCGAAATAGTTTCCGCGGACAGTTCTTCAAAAATCCTTTTTTCCCTTTTTACGTCGGTTTGCGGTCGATCAACTCTCGGAACAACGGCAAATGGCGGTAGTAAACTTCCAGAATCAGCAGGTGCATGGTGGTGATGTAATGTCGGCCACCGTGGGCACCCCACTTGTCCATCGACGGATAAACCGGACTCCAACTTCCCGCCAACGGACCGGAGGACTCCTGATTTTTTCGCAACGTCCGCACCACATTTTGCTGCCATTTTTGCCACCGTTCATCGTGGACGTGGAACATCAGTTGCGTGGCGTAGTACCAATAATACGTATCCCGGCGAGCAGAATCGACATTGGGAAGATTCGTTCCCAAAAAAGTGACCCCCTCATCGAATTTGTCCGCATTGGGGATGTGTCCGAGATACAACTGCATCAAAAGCCCTTCGGCAGTCATGGCGTAGGAGGGGGTTCGCCACTCCTCCTGCTCCGCGTTCATCGGCCTGGCAATCGGCATGTAGCAAAATCGGCTCCCACCATCCATCGCGGCGTAATCAAGCCAGTTTTTCACCCTTTCCAACGTCTCCTGCGGCACTTCCAGCCCCGCCATCCGCGCACTGACCAGTGCCATCAACTGCCACCCGGAAACCGACGTGTCCGATTCGCCACGCCACGGATCGTTCGGATTTTCAGGAGTATACCGCCAGCCACCCTGATTTTTCGTCTGCACCCGCACGATAAAATCGATCGCCCGTTGAGCCGGTTCCCGAAGTCGCGGGTCTTGCGTCATGCCAAACGCCTCACACAGCGCAATCGACGAAATCCCGTGCGAATAAATCCGAGCATAACGGTTCCCATCCACTTTCGGATCAAAGAGGCTGCCATCTCTTTGCTGGTGCTGCAAAAGCCAGGCCAGACCACGGGAAACGGTCTCCTGATACTCGTTCGGCGCGGCCGGATCGTTCAAATGCGTGTAGCCGGAACCGAGAAAAGCCAGCAGGGAAAGTCCCGTCGCGCCGCTGTCCGCGTTCATCACCCCCAACTGCACGTCGTCCGGCGAAATCTGCATGTGCCGTGGAATCCGGTCGAAAGACCACCGTCCGTCCGAAAATTGCGTTCGGGAAAGGTACGCCAACCCTTGCTCCACCACCTTTTCCGTCTCCGGGTCGCCTCCCCCTTCCTGAATCATCTTCCGATGGTTGGCTCGCATCCGCTGCCGATACGGGGCGGCACTGGTGGGACGGAGCGTCACCGATTCGGCCAGTGCGGAAAGTTGTCGCGGGGAAGTGGCCGGGGTGAATATTTCCGCCTCACCCTCCGTTTCCTCCAGATCCGTTTCCGAAGGAAGGTCGGAAAGCGTCGCTGCCGTACTCGATTCCGGCGTCGTGGAAGGCAAAAACCGAAAAACGGCAACATTTTCCGAAAGTTCCAACAAATTTTCCCCTTCCAGATTCGATCCCGTCACCTCCTCCTGCCGTGCCAGTGTCCGCAGTGCCTCTTCCGAAAGTCCGTTGATGGCTCCTGCGAGGAAATCACGATATTCCTCATCCAAAAGACCTTGCGACTTCCTCACGCCAGTCGAATCGCCCCCCATGGAAATTTCCACCGTCGCTTCCCGCGTCTGATCTTCCGCGTTTTCCTCCGTCGGACGGCGAATTGCCAGTTCTGTCGCGGCCCGTGTTGCCTCTTCACCCGTACCGGGACGGACTTTTTCCGAACGCTCCGTCTCCTCATCTTTCCGCGACGTGTCGGACGTTTCCCCCCACTGTCGGGCAGCACCGCTCAACGCTTCCGTCCCTTCCCGCTCGACATCTTCATCCAGTGTCCGGGGCTGCATTGTTTTTTGCCTCAGCCGCTTTTCCGCCTCTTGCCGCAGGTTCAACGGAATGCGCATCGCCTGTTGGGTCGAGGAGATCTCCACCTCCGGCGCGGCCAGACGTTCCTGTTCGGAGAGCGTGGAGGGATTTTCCCGTTCCAGTTCTGCCGACTCCAACTCCACGGGCGGCAAATCCTCCGGCGGCATTTTTTCCGCGTCCAACGCCACTTTTTCCAGTTCCGGGAGATTTTCCAGAATCTGTTCCGCCAATTCCCGTGCCAGTGCCCGCGTTTTCTCCTCCGATTCCTCCGTCGCGGCCGTGTCGGTTCGCAACTGCTCCAACTCCTCCTGTACCTGCTGGTTGGAGAGTGGAAGGCGTTTCTGGGGGTCGTAATCGGGTAGGAAATCGGGCGGTTGCGGCTCGGTTTCCTCCTCTTTCCAATAATAATCCGCCACCACCTCCGGGGCACTCTCTTCCCAATGCAAAGCCACCGTCTGCGAACCGTCTCCGCGTGTCCCCACCACCTGAAAATGCGAGAAAAAGATCAGCCCCAGATGGAAAAAAAGACTGAAAAGGAAACAGAGGATAAAAAGTCGCCGTTCTCCCCCTTTCATCAACAGGATATAAAAAAAGAGACTTCCCGCCGTCAGTCCCATACCCACCTGCAAAAGCCGCGACTCTCGAAAAAGTTCCCACGTCAGCATTTCGCCATGTGGAAATCCCCAACTCGTACAGACCGCTCCCGCGATCAGGAGGCTGAAAACGAAAATCGCTTCCCGCCGACCGATATTCAGGAATTCCAAAAAAAAGGAAAACAAGGCTTTTTTCATCGTGAATCCTTACAGGAAAAGCTGGCCATTGATAATTGATAATTGATAGTTGGTTGTTGGTAGTTGGTA
>JAUNBF010000063.1 GCA_030527185.1 Planctomycetia bacterium
GCGACCACCTTTTCCAAAATTGCCCGAACGTTCTCCACGGTCAGGTTTTTCACAAGCCACGATGTTACAATGGCTTGCAACTTTTCCTTGATTCGCTCAAACATGATTTTCTCTCCTTAATTTATACTTCATCTACTTGAGTTTTTCGGCCTCACTCCCTCAAGCCCCTACCTCTGGGAGGGGTGGTAGCCGTCAGGCTACCGGGGTGGGTAGGCCGAATGGCAATGGGACATTCTATCGTAATTTGACCAATAGAACGTCTTACAGCAATTCTACCAACCCACCCCCCGCCCTGTCGGGCGTACCCCTCCCAGAGGTAGGGGCTTTTCTTTCGTTTTCCTCTGTTCAGGGAACAGGAGTGTTCCCGCTCCATAGGAGGTTATTCATCGGAATTGGCTAATTCGTGGACGATGGGAGGCAGGGATACAACATAATATCTGCCTGCGTGTCGCCAGAGGCAACGGGCGACCATAAAACGCCAAGAACTCGCGTATTTTCCCCGGCTGAAAATGAAATTTTGCCGGAACTGTCCACGTAAACTTCCACACCACGCGAAATCGCGGAGGTTGCTGCGGTTGCCAAAGCGAAATTCCAGACTTCCGCAGGCATTCCCATAAACGCCAGTCCGGTGCTGCCGGCAACGACTTTTTGACGGGTAACGCCCAGTAATTGACCTTCCGCAACGATCGTGTTGGGTTGGACATCGGCGGAAGGTTTGAACTGAAATCCCGAAAAATGGCCGATATATGCGTTGGTAATTCCAAGAGACATGTTTTTTTCCTTTCTGATTGTTAGTTCCCGGCACCGTCGGAATAAACCAAACCGTCGGTCGAGAAAAAGGACATTCCAATAGCTCCAAAGACGATGGTTTCCACCGTCAGACTGGACTTCACTTCATTCATTAACGATTGTGGCACGTCGTATCCTTCCAGCACTGCCAACTCCATACAGGGGGTTCGTGCCGGGTCTGCAAAGAGGAACCAGCCATTCGCGTCAAAGCCCATATCGGTATTGAACAATGCGCTGGAAATGGGTTGGTAGGCACTTCGCCAGATGTTGCTGGATGGGGACTGGATACCTTCGGGAGTGGTTTCATTGACAAATTCACTGCTGAAAATCTGCAATGCTTTCGCCTTGAACTTCTTAGGAATCAAGAGTTTGGAAGGCGTTACCAGAATGTATTTTCCAGTCGCGTCCCGCTTACTCGAAAATTCCAAATCGGCAGCGGAAATCCCTTCCAGACCAAATTCGTCGTGGATGTAGCAACTGTTGCTTCCGGCGACTTTGATTCGGGAGGTCAATGCTCCTGCCAGCGTTTTGAAGAACAATTCTTCACGGAAATAGGCGGTTGCGTCGGCAATCTGATCCCCAAGGTCAAGATAAACGCCCATGTCGTCGTTCACATTGTCTTCAAATGTCAATGCGATCGAAAACCCGGACTTTTTCACTTTGTTGGTATAACCTTCATCCGTGAATTTTACCCGGGGAAATTCTTCTCCCGGAGCCACTTCCTGATACTGCCCGTGCAGATTCAGACGATAGGAGGGCAATTCCTTAAAGTCTTTCGCCGTGCGGACTTTCAAAAACTGGTCGGCAATGCAATCCTGGATTTTGTTTCGCTGCCAGATTTCCTTATTCAGGACGTTGGAGAAAATTCCCGTGTCGTAAACGGTGGAAAGTCCTGCCGCGTCAACCGTCCGAAAGCCATTTTTCAAGGCGTTCATGGCCGCCATGGTTCTTTCAATGGGGCTTCCGATGTAGGGGCGGTCGCGAAGGATGTAGTCAACGTAAAATTTATGCAGTGACATGGATCGATTTCGCGGTTCCATGGCCTGTTCGATTTCGTTTTGGGTATATCCCATCGCTTCGACGGTTTTCCCATCGTACCCGCGGATTCCATGGCTCATCAAGAGTGCGGCTTCAATGGTTCGTTGCGAAACGCCTTTGGAAGAGGATGGCCGGGGTTCGCGAATCGTGTCTCCCTCGTGATATTTAGCACGGGCTTTGTCTGCCCAAAACGTTTTGCCGCCGATGACAACACTTTCCAAACCAGCTTCCACGGTTTTTCCGTCTTCCTTCTTCTCTTCTTTCTTTTCGTCACCCGATTCGCCCGTGCCACCTTCGGCATGGACTTCTTTTTTGTCGTCAACAGCTCCTTCGGTGTTCCCTTCGGCATTCCCTTCTTTGGGTGGTTCAGGCGGTGCCATCGTCTCCTTCATGGCGGTTGTGACAGCCTCCACGACCGCTTTGGTGAGCGGTTCCATAATCGCTTTCAAATCATCCATGTCAATTCCTTCCTGCCCCGATAATGCGGCATTGATGGTTACTGTGTTGGAATTGCTTCGGTCGGCTCCACATGGTACAAGAGAGACTTCCGCAAACTCAATATTGTTCAATTCGTACAACGGCCCTGTCACAACCTGCTGATTGATTTCTTTCGTTTCCCATTCCTGAATCAGGGTGATATTTTTCGGGTCAATCTGCTGCCCTCCCATGCCGATACTCGACTGCCACTGCGTCCCGCCATGATGAGCTAACATAACTTCTTTCATTTGAGGCGTTTCCAGCATGGTCAACCAACCATGCAGGGACAAATCCCGATTCGTCAGGATGCTTTTTTCAATATGCCCCAACAACAACGCCTGGTCGTGTCGGAGAAGGATTTTCATATTGTCGCTGCATCTGGCAGTGGCAAGATTGATGATCACCGGCAAATCCCAACCACGTAAATTAAGCAGTTCCCCACCGCTATAGGCTGGGGTAATCGAGATTTTCACCGGTTTCTGCGGGTCGTCGCCGGCAGTTGCTTCCAGTGTCAAACCCATCAAAGGCATTTCCAACGTTCTGGTTTCCATCAGGCATCCTCTCGATTCACCGTCAACAACGACGTATCAAAATAAGGGGTTTTGTCCATTCCTTCCGTCGCTTTGGCTTTCAGCCGCCTTTCCAAACGAATCATTTTGGCCTGCTCATTCTTCACCGGGTCGGGATGTGGCATGGCTTCGTAATACCATTTCCGGGGAATTTCATACAATCTGCCGTCGTATTGAAGGCATAACGCATAGGAATCCGCGTCAAACTGCGAATCAATATCCAGCCAGCGTTCCAAAACCACGTCGTTCACTTCACTGTCCAACTCGCTCAACAAAACCGCACAATGCCGCTCCCACGACAATCTGTCCAACTGCCCGGAGGCGTAATTGTAACTGCTGGAATCCTTGTTGATAACCATGGATGGCATGTGCAGGGCACGCCCGGAAATGTTATGCTGATTCTCATCAAATCCGTCGAATGCCTGTGTGGGTTGTTCTGGCCGAACTTGTGAAACGTTGGCGTTGTTGACCGACATGATCGTACCGCGAGGCAGGGCAAACGTCGCCCCGGACGGCATGAATGGATTGTCGCCTCGATCCAGAGAATCCGATACATACGCCTCTGGCAGGGAGTTGGAAACGACCACGACAGGATGGGCGGCAAACGTGGCACAATCCACCACCGCGTAACGATATGCCCGTTCGCGAGCTATATCCGCCACGGCAGACTGCATTTGAGGAATACCCCGCATTTGCCCCGCCAAAACGGGATGATGGTAGTAAATAATGGAATGGGCGGGAACAACTTCAAAATCGTTCCATTTCCTCACCACATTGGGATTGACAGGTTCTTTTTCAATATAATAACAAACCGGATTTCCATCATGATCGTAGCGGATCCCGTCATTGACCATGGGGTCGGCATAAAATCGAGGTGGTGTTTGCAATCGGATGGTGTCGATCACCTCAATGGTGATATTGGCCGTATTCCCCTGTTTGCGAACGGGACGAATACGGATCATGAACTCTCCCAAATGCACCAGCGACGAAACCGCAAGACGAATTTTCTTCCAGTACAACCGATATTTACACCAACGCTCAAATCGTTCCACAACGCGACGTTCCATCTCGCTGGAGCCAATTCGCAGTTTGGCACCGATCCCGACAACCTGATCTTCCAGCGATCCGGCAGCCCCCATCATCGTAGGGGAGTTCAGAAAATCGTATCGACAGCGGGATTGGGAACGTTCACGTTTTTCCGCCCGGAAAATGGAAAGTGCGGTTTGCGGTCCGGCATGCTTCCAATATTGGGCTAATTCATGGTCGGACGCACCCGAATCCATCATCCCTTCGGCGTTCAGGGTAATGCCCATGGACTGGGAATAACGCGATTGTCGTAACTGCTGGACTTTTTCGAGAATATATTCCTCAAAAATCTCCCGTTTCTGCCGGTCGGGAATCGTCAATTCCTGCCGCGTTTCCGCATCTATCACCTGCAACCCGGACGACCATGCGGCACTGGAGTTCGGTTGCGGTTCACGCGAACTTTCAGGAACGGTGGACGTGCCTGAAAAAGGCCATAATCGGCGGAAAAAAGAGGTCATCGCCCTTCCCTCCCGCAAACTTGAGCCACGGAAATCGACGAAAACGGCCCACGTTCAGCCGCGGCAACCTCTCTTTGGTGTTTGTCCAGATTGATCAAGGCGTTGGCCGTGTCCGAAAGCGACCTGCGGGAAATGGACACTCCATCCACACTGGCAGACTGGGCTTCCTGCGACTTCTCAATGGCAAGATTCAAAAGATTGGTTTCAGGCATGGTATTCCTCCTGCCTTTAACATACCATAATAAAAAGACTTAGAGAAGAATTTCCCGATGGCAAACTTGCAATAATGCAATATTGGTTAAAAAAAAAGGTTTTTTTTATTTTTCTTTGACGATTTTTTCTTCCGAAGTCGTCTTGAACCGTTTTGCACAGGACAAACAGACGCGAAAACGGATTTTTACCCGTCCTTTGGCGTAAGTGTTCCTGACGACAGACTTTCCGCCGCAATACGGGCAAGCGATAAAATAAGCAAAATGGCCTTTTTCCGGTTTCAAAACAGTTTCCCCTGCGATTGCAAAGACCCTAAACTTTGGAATCCACTGAAAGTCCCCAGAGATACCGATTTTCGTGGCTTGCCTTCCACTTCCTGCTTAATATCCGCAATGGAACCGGCCAAAATACACATAAAATCGGTATCCAGCCAGTGATCATCGTTCGTGCAATTTTCCGCGTCCCAGCGAAGCATACTGCGGCCACTGCGAGTTTCCTTGCGACGATAGTCCTGTGCCGTAATTTCCGCGTAAAATTTTCGATGCCGATTCAGACCTCCCTTGAAAATCGTCTTGCTGGCCTTGTCACCCCTGGCTGTCAACCACCGATTCAGGTTGTAAGTCTTCCAAAAATCGCGAAATGCGATAATATTTTTCTTGCCACGCCCCGACCACTTCCATTCCAACCCCCCCTTCTCCCCTTTCCTCATCGTAATCGTTCCTTCATTGTACCAACTCCCTTTGTAACAAAGCGTTTTTTCCCGCCAGGGGTTTTCTTCGTTGAACGATTCGATGGTTTTGTGCCATTCTTTATTGTTGTCCAGCAGGATTTTTTCCACGTATATTTCCGTGCCATCCTCCCGAAAATACTTCCGCGACATGATTTTTTGAACCAACTCATCCAGTCCGGCACGAATGGTTCCCTCCACTCCCAGACCCGGAAATTCTCTTGCCAGCGAAGCGGAAACCGTTGCCTGCCGCCAGGTTGCCTGCGGCTGTTCGGGAAAGGTTCCGTAATCGATTACGTGACAATTGAAACCCTGTTCAAACGCAATTCCTTCGTAATACAACACATTCTCGTGAATATCAATGGCATAACAGATTTTGACGGCTTCTTTGGGAGAAACATACCGATCCAGTGAAACATCCACCTTTGACAAAAAAATCTCCTCCGTCAGTTTGGGAACATCCTCTTCCAATCGTGGCCGCATTTCGCAGTTTTTTTCCCGTTCAAACGTTTCCGGCCCCAAAATGATCAGATATTCCCGCATGATGTTTTCAATGGCCGAAGCCCCGGAATACTTCTTTTCATAACGTGCCGGCCAGGAAATGTCCGCCCCGGCATCCATGGCGGTACGGTTTCGCTGGTAAAATTCCGTCGCGGCTTTCCAGGCAGCTTCGTCCGCCTTGTCTGCCTGCAAAAGCCCTAATTTCAACTCCCATTCGTCGCGGGTCTCTTCCCACAACTTCTGGTATTCATACCATAAATCCATCCGTTCGGGGAATGCGTAAATCGATCGAAACAGGGCATTTTTGAACCGTCGGTCTTTGTAAGTGCGTGCCATGAAACAGCGGTCGTGAAAAGGGGTGCCAGAGTTGATGATCGGCATGGGATAATCGCCCGAAAGTCCGGCGATCGCCTTGACCATCACCTCCCACTTCGTTTCCAACTGCTTTTCCGAATGAGCCATTTCCTCATCCTGAATATCATCCAGAAACGCCAGATCAGGACGAATATTCCCTTCCAGAATCGCTCCTCCCTGCCCACGGATTTTAGAGCCTATCGAACTCATCAACATCCGTGCCCCTGCCGATGGGAAACCGGGTATCTGCGGCAGGCGATAGGACAACCGACCATTCCGATGGTGCCCCCATTCAAGCTCAATATCCTTGCCTTGAAACGTCAATTTGCGTTGTCGATATAAACCCCGTTTGGCAAGGGGATGGCAAATTTCAGGATAGTCCGCCTGCAACGTTGGAGAGTACATAAACAGAGCGGAAAAATATTCCGACAACGTCCCCATGGTCGCGGAAGAACTGGAAAACGTACTGACAAATTTCTTTCGACCGGAAACCATTGCCCAGGCAATCGCTTCCGAAATCTTCAGCGTTTTCGCCTCTCCGCGAGGCCCCAAAACACATAACCAACTGTCGCGGCTTTCAATGGCATCCTGAAAAATATCGCACATTCGGGCATGATTTTTACTGTCTGGAAGTGGATGGCGACAGGCACAATAAATCGCCGTCCATTGCCCCAGGTCTTTTTCCGCACGTTCCCGTCGTTGCGGATTTTCAATCTCCGGCAAGCTCCCGATCTCGTTATCTCTGGCCGTCTGTTCACGCTGTTTCCGGGCGGTATTTTCCCGGTTTTTCTCCTGCCATGTCGTTTCACTCTTTGCCATAATTAAAAGGGTAGTTCTTCTTTAGGGGAATCCTCTTTCAGGATAATTCCGGTATAAACATATCCACGTGTCGCACTGGAAATCCATTGCCGCGACCGTTGGGCGTTTTTGTATTTACGCTTTAACTCCTTGAAAAGATTGATGTTATTTAACCTCTTCGTCCCGTTTTTATCACACCATTCGGTATAAATCCGATACAAGTCCGCACTGGCGACAAACCCGGTTTCCGATTCTTCCAGGCATTCATCAAAAAAAGCCAGGGCAGGATTGATTTCATACATGTATTCCTTTTTCGCCGCTTCACTGGCTGCGCAAAGCGTCAAACGCATCCGCTGTTTCCGCAGCCGAACCAACCCTTGCAAACACCAATTCAAAATCCCGGACTTATGCTTTTCCCAAAACTGATGATCACAAAATTCCGGTCGTTTCTCATCCTCATTAACCTGATTGGTAAATGGGATGATTTCCAATCGTCGCTGGATGCCCGACGATCGATCGTTGAAACGGGGACGATTGTTCGTGCTGAAAATCAGGCGGGCAAAAGGGGTAAATGAAATGCCTTCCTGATTTTTACGGTCTGTTCCGATTTCCGCCCCGGAAACAATACTTTTCAGCCGACCCTCACAAATCCGATCGGTTTCGGTCAAATCGTCCACCAGATTCACCAACTTCCCGCGTAATGTGTTCATGGCAAACTTGTCCCCGAATAAATCAAGCGAAACATTGGAAATATTCCGACTTCCCAACATGGTTGAAAAACCGCATAAAACCGCCGATTTTCCATTACTTCCTTCCCCTTCCAGAATCACGAATTTTTGAAGCTCATTGGATGGAATCAGGCAATATCCAAAGAACTCCTGAAGCATTCTTTGCCTGGAAACGTCCCAGCCACCACGCTCGTCCGGCACGGCCAGATTTTGCGTAATCATATCCACCCAAACCTTGCTGTAAGCGTCCGGTTGATAGTCCGATGGAATCACATTGCAAGTAAACAACGCGGGGGTTGCGGGTAAAAAATAGTCCTCACGCCCCGACACAAGCCGGCCAACATGAATGATCCCATTCCGGCAGGGGATCAGTTGCCCCAACTCCGATCGTTCGGTTTCATTATGCCCATATCGCCAAAACCGTTCCTCTTCGCAATCGACATAAACCATTGATTTTACAACGTTTAAGATATTCGCAATCAATGAGAGTGTCACTTTGCGAACTTTCGGCTGCGAACCTTCGCCAGCCATTTTCCAGGCATTGTATTCCGCTTCCCAGTCTTCCGTAAACTGTTGATTGCAAAATTGCGTAATCTCCACCTGAACCGTTTCCTGCAAA
Organism: Planctomycetia bacterium; assembly: GCA_030527185.1. Taxonomy (GTDB): domain Bacteria; phylum Planctomycetota; class Planctomycetia; order Pirellulales; family Thermoguttaceae; genus RGIG3701. The sequence continues at coordinate 8,355 of JAUNBF010000063.1, forward strand.
ATCGCTCCATAAGCCCCCTGTTTCCATCGGTACCAGCCCTGCCGATAAATCAATGTCCAATAGTCCTCCTCACCGTCAATTGCAAAATGGCGATTCAGGAACAACTTCGCCAGCCGGTGTGGATTGTCGGCATTCATTTCCTGAATGGTCGTCTGCTTTAGCTCCACTTTCGGAGTTGCGGAAACCATCTGAAAAAAATCTTCCGCCGTTTTACCCTCCTGAAAATAATCTTTCAGGTCTTTTCCATGATTTTCCGAAACGTTATAGGGTAAAACAACGTTCCGAACCTCACGGGCGATCCCCTGCAACCACTGGCACCAGATTTCCGCTCCCCGTTGCCCTGGCTTGTCGCAATCATGCACCACCGCCACCGACAATCCGGCAAACGCATCCGCCCATTGCTGTTTCGGCTTCTCCGAACAGCCGCCGGAATTCGTCAAAACCAGAAACCGCCCCCAGTGCGTTTCGGGAATACGTGCCAAAAGTGCCGTCATATCCGTCACGCCCTCAGTTTTTATCACCAGCAAAGAATCCAGTTCCCCCGCCTGTCGTGCTGCGTGAATCGTTGTCAGGGCATGCTGGCCAATCAGGCCGGAAACTGTCCCCGCCACGGTTTTGATTTTGGTATTTCCCACCACCTTGCCCGACTTATCCATCACCGGCAAAGGAATGCCGTTGGTTTGCGAAACAACGTAACCCGTTGGCGGGTCGTGACTTATGTCAATGGAGTTATAAACGCGAAAACCAACGCAAAGGTGCATTTTATGATAACGGCATAAATCCCCACCAGCCAGAAAAACCGCATTTTGGTTCGTGCTTTTTTGAGCACACCACCGATCGCCATTGGCATTCCAGGGTAAAAAATCAATCGCTTTTTCCGGTGTCTTCTGTGGCCGCCCCACCTTGGAAAAAGGAAGATTCAAACGAGAAGCATAATGTTCCAGAACATCCCGATAGGAAGAAAAACCTCCCGCAATTTGCATTAAATCGTAAAAAGAAAGCCGCCGGCCTCCACTCCCCAAGTCGATATAATACCCGTTTTCAAGATTGATGGCAGCGGAAGGGTTGCGATCGTCGCGATCGATGGAATGGCAGGGTATCCAGTTTTTGTCTGTAGGAACTTCCGACGCAAATCGGATTCCAATACGTTGATATTCCTCCAAAAAATTTACTCTGGAAAGAATTTCCTGCCTCAGATGATTGTCCATTTTTACTTCTTCTTCGATTCTGCATCAGGATTTACAAGGTCGCAAGTTCTTGCCTGCAAAAGTTTTACGGCGTTTTCAATCGCTGCCATGGCATCTTTCCACGCGAATCGTAAAAACTGGAATGTGACCCACTCCGCTTCCTTCCGATCGTGGCAAAACCACCAGGGCACACGCCATCGCCCCGCCCAGGCAATCCCTGTCAGAAGAACGTTTGCCGGTGACATTTGGGAATTCCCCAACCCTTCCTGAATTTCTTCCATACTCGCTTCCACAACCACACAACAGCGTGGGATTTTGGCAAGCCGTTGCATTTCTCGCTCAAAACGGTCGCGTCCCGTCGAAACGCTTCCAAACAAATCCGCCTTGCTTTTCCGCTCCACCGTGACAAATTTTTCCAACCCGCAAATCGAATAATCCCCCGTTCTCAAACCCTTTTTCAGGGTCTGGATTTTTAATCGCTCCGGTAAATCCCGAAACAAAAACGGCATTTGTTCACGACTATCCACCGCAATGACAAACGGTGCCACCTCAAAATCGTCCCTTCCACCACTCTTCCCGGAAGGAGGCTTTTTCGGAGGTGAAAGATACGATTCCCTGCCCGAAAGCATTATTTGAGCCATCAATTTACACCTTTTCACAAAAAATTCATACCATTGCCACTTGTGAATCGCTAATCCACGCCATTTGACTTTGTTTTGACAAAAAGAGATGGACGAAAAAAACCTGCCCACGACCGGTAATTTTTGGTGTTTTGGAAATGGTCACATGCCCGTCGGAATGGGTGATAACCGTTTCCTTGATTTCAAAGTAACCTTGTTCCATCCCCTTTTGCGTCGGCATGTTATACGAATTCCCCTTTTGTCGAATCAGCCAGCCTTTTTCCCGCAACCAATGAAAAAGTCTCTTTTGCCCTATGTCAATTCCGTTCTGTTTCAAAATTTTCGCCAGGTCGCCTATCAAAATCGACGTTTTCGAGGCACTCACAGAATCCGCAAACAGCACTTTGGGCCTGTCTGCTTCCTGCTGCGATTCCAACTCCAGCCGCTTTTGACGCTCTTCTTTCAAAACTTGTAACGTCTTGATGAGAGTATCCGGGTCGCTCAAAAATTCTTCAATTTTCGCGGGTGTTGCATATATGCCTTGTCGTCGGATTTCTTTGAGCATTCTTTTCACTTCTCTCTTAAACTCTCTTGCAATCGGCTTCCGGGATTGCATGAGGACTTCGTACAGACCATCTTCGGTCAAAAACCACATCTCACGATTTTGACCTGATCGGAATATTGTTCCTATCAGCTTTTCTTCTTCATCAACGGTGTCTGTCATTTTTCGAGTATCCGAATGTTCAATCCATTCCGCCACATCAGCCGCCAAAAACAACGGCTCTTCAAAAGTACCATAGACTTTCAATTCTTGCCCAAGGACTTCCTTGCGGGTTACAATTGCTATTTCCGTGTGCATAAAACCTCCTTATTAAAAAACCAAGTCATTCTTTTTCATGTACGGTTCCCTATAGAAACTGCTGAAGAAGGGAGTAAAGCCCCGATTCGTTGATGATGGGGGTATTCTGCATTCTGCCGATGGAATCCTGAATTGGGACTTCATCTTTATCTTCTGTATCCACATGGTCTTGGATGGCTTTTGTAGGTCTTTCGTACCCCAACGCTTCCGCCACGTCCTTGCCGACAAACCACGGCTCACCGGCTCGCTCCAAAACCCTGATTCTTCCGAATTGTGCATTTTCAAAAAGTTTCATTTCATTCATGATTTTATCCTTAAGTGCTGGTTAGAACAGAATTTAAGTTGTTTTCTGCGAACGCTCTGCCAATAGCAAAATACAATACCCGGCAATGTCAAAAATCGTATCTTCCAACGGTTCCTGCACTCTATCCGGCTCACCTCGCAACAACGTTTCCAGCCGGGCTATCTTGTCCGATAGACGGACTAAAAGGGCTTCCTGCGGCGAAACATTGGACGCAAGAAGGGGAGTTCGGAAAGCTGAATTTCCATAATTCCGATTCTTATTCAAGACCGTCGTTTTCAGTTTATCACAAAGATTCGCCAGAGAATCCTGCCTTATCCCACGACCGTTTTTTGCCATATTACCTAACGCCTGATTCGCTCGATTTTCGATCAGATGATTCCATTCGGAAGTCTCCTCCGCATTGAGTTTATTCCATGCTGCGACGCATTCATTTCGCGACGAATACGTCGTGTAAATCTGTGGTCGTACAGGGCATTCGAGATTGTCACAAACGATGTAGCATTGACCTGTGTTATACGGGAAACGTGTAAAATCGGATGTGTCTGGACGTTCTCCGCAATATTTGCAAGCTCTCAATCTCAATGGTTCACACATTTCTTAATCCTCCTCAATCTGTGCCGGGGCATTGGCGATATTTTCCACCGCTGATTCCTGGGCTTTGGTGTAGACGTTATTTTTATCCACCCATTCGTAAATGCCTTCTAATGTGTCATTTGCGTAAAAATATTCATCTTGCAAAATCAACTCCTCGATTTTATCCAGGAATGCTTCCACCTTGCACGGGTCACGCTCGACGGAATTTTCATCGTCCGGCATTGCCAACAAAGTTTCCTTTTCAAGTGCGGTTTTTTCGGTAGATTTTTTGGCTGCCTCCTTCCGAATCGCCTTCTCTGTCACACCTGCCATTTTATCAATCGCGTCGCGGATTTTGTCGCGTGCAAATTCTCCCAACCCCTTGATTTTATTAACGTAATCACTCCCAATCCAATCACAAACTTCTCCACAATTACCAAAATTTTCCGCCAGTTTTTCCTTGATTTTCTCCGTTAAATCCAAATCCGACACCGGACGTTTTTTCCATTCCTCAGACGGCTCTTCATCCTCCTCCCTGTTTTCGCCTTCGTCCGATTCTTTCGGTTCCGATTGCTCTGTATCCGGCAAATCCAGTTCCAGTTGTTCCGACATCCCATTTCTGGCCAACCGCAAAAGCTCTTTATTACACGCCTTCAATTCCGACCGGGCAACCTTCAACTGCTCCTTCAAATCGTCCACAACGTCCTCTTTTTCCGCAATTTCGGCGGATACTTTTTGCAACTGCTTCTGGTACCTTGCCGCCCGAACATTCAGTTGCTTCCACGCATTTTCCTTCGGTTCGGGTTGTCTCATCAGTTCGTCCGCCGATTCGCTTTCGATCTCCTCGTTTTCCGGCGTATCGTCCGCCGATTCTCCTTCGCACGGCAATTCCCCGACAGTCAACGTAACTTCCGATTCGGCACGCATTTCCTCCATCAGTTCTTCTTTAATGGCAGCCATCTTCTCAACAGGAACGGGGCGACCCGCTTCATTGATTTTCGCATTCAAACGGTTGTGCCATTCTTCAACCGTCTTCCCCAAGGCCGCCAACTTCTTATCACGCTCAGCCGTTTCAATCATGAGCAATTCAATATCATCCATTTTTCTTCCCTTTCCTGCTTTCGCTTTTCAAGTAACCATAAAACCTTCCACAGTGAGGACATACGAGTTTTTTACCATACTTTCCCTCGACCGTTGTCCAACGCTGAAAATTCCAGACAACACGACAAATACAATTTTCTCTCATTTCTGCAACTCCTCACACAAAAACGTCTTGCGAACATTGCCAAGTTTCCGGCAATAATCATCCGCCGTCGCTTTACTGCCGATGAGGTAGCAAACCTTTTTGGCTCGTGAAATGGCGGTGTAAAGCCACTCTCGCGTACACACCATTTTTGCTTGATAACTGGGGTCTAAAAACACAATGGCGATAGGTGTTTCGGAACCCTGCATTTTGTGACACGTTACGGCGTAGGCAAGGTCAAAATGCTGGTGATTCATGGCAATTTCGACCGCCTTGTTGTCGCCGTAATCCACAACAATTTTGGAATCATTTTTGCCGGTTTTTTGCCGGACGTAGCCGATCTCCCCGTTGCTCAGGTAGATTTTCGGGCGGTCTTCGTCCTTTTCATCGTTGGTTCGATCGGGTGAAAATTCATTGTATCCCCCATTTTTCAGGCAGATTACAGGGTCATTGACGCTGTATTTTTGTAAATCCGATCGTGCCAGAGGATTGATTTTGCGACGCAATGCGTCATTCAACGCAATCCTGCCACTTTCGCCCTTATTCACGCCAACGATCACCTGAATATCCCGGATAATATCCAGTTTACCCACGTAATTTTGGACGATCTGCCAGGTTATTTCCAACGGTGAAAGCGTCGTGGAATCGACACGCAAAAGGTTTTCCCCGGCTGGCAAATCGAGCAATGGCGAACATTGCCAGGGGGTATGGTTCCGAATGGCATGACATACCTGCACGATCCGACCGGAGTTCCGCATCGTTTCGGTCAACCGTCCAACCGGCACACTGCCTGATTGCAGGAAATCCGCAAAAGGGCGGCCTTTCCCAACAGGTAACAATTGCCCGTCATCTCCGACAAACAGGATGGAGGATTCGGCATTGTAACGCAAAAATCGAGCCATCAAGCCCGCGTCGATCATGCTGCTTTCGTCGGAAATAATGAACCGATAAAAGAGAGGCGGTTCCCCCTGTTCTGCCGCCATTTCCTGCGAAAGCAAAAGGGAATGGATCGTTCGGCAAGCACATTCCACGCCGATACTTTTCAACATTTCCGCACTTCGGACGACCGCTTTCCCGGTAGGTGCCACAACCAGAACCGATCCGCTCCCATATTGGCGAACAATGGCCTGGATGTAACGTGACACGGTATAAGTCTTTCCAGTCCCCGGCCCACCAACCAAACATCCGATTTTTTGAGCCGTCGCCGTTCGTAATGCCGCGGCCTGGGAAGCGGAAAGGGAGGAGGTATCTACCTCCAGAACCTCGTTCGCAATTTTGTGACGCTGAACCTCCTCAGCAATCTCCCTTTCGTGATCGGCATCCTTGGACGTGGTGATATAACAGGTGCCATCCGTATCATGCCGCCAGGCAATCACATGAGCACGTTTCATCAGTCGCATGACGGGAAGAAGTTTGGCAGACAGGCCAAAACGCTTCGTCAAAAGGGCATTGACCCAACCGATCGAAAACCAAACATCCCCTTCCTTTTCCATCGCGTCCAGAATGGCTAACGCCTGGCGTTTCAAGCGGTTGGGATTGTAACCATGACGCAACGCGAAGGCGTCCACGCTGGTAAAACCGCAGCCTTCGTATTGCAACAGGAGATACGGATTGGTTCGCAATATCGGTAAGGATTTCACACCATATTGCGCGTAGAATGTTCGCGGCAAGGTTCGCGGAAAACCCGCCCCGGCCATCATGGACGCGACTTCCAAAAGCGTTTTGGTCTTGTCCAGTTCCTCCGCAATGCGACGGGCGATCCTTTGCGAAACGTCTTCGGGAACATATCGGGAAATGAGCGTTTCAGGATACGCGATGATCCGCTCCAACGTCCCCTCCCCGTATAGTCTCACAAGCGTTTGCGCAGTCTTGGGGCCTATTCCGTCAAACGTGCATAGATAATGAACTATTGCCGAGTTATCCATCGGCTTTTCCAGGACTGCGGCATCAGCTCGAAACTGCCGCCCGTACTTCGGATGGGTTGTAAAGTGGCCGCTGAATCGGTAAATCCGACCGGGCTGTAACTCATTTTCCGCACAGGCGACAATCGCGGGAATGGTCTCTTCAGCTCGCTTCAATTGCACCAACGCCGTGGAAGTGCCCCATCGTTGCAGCGTGCGATGAAATGTTGCCGTGATTTCTTCCATGGCTTTTTCCTCTTATTTGGGAAAAATGGCGTCCAGATCATCACCACGGCTCGCAGGATACGCACCACTGTTCAGGGAGGCTTTCGGAACGCTGGCGACGGCGGGATCGTCCTCTCGCCAAACATCGTAACCACCCCCGGAAACTCTCATGAAACGCCCGTTTTTGTCTTTCTCGACACTGACAACGAACGTCTTCCCGCAAAACATCCGAACGTCGAACTGGATGGTCTGCCCCGGCTGAATCAGCCCCGCGGCATACGCCCAACGCAAATGCTGATCCGTTTCTTCCCATTCGCCGGTTTGTTTGTTTTGACGCAGAAAAAGCGACTGCCGAAACTTCTTCCCTTCCTGCTGTATGACCGAACCGGCCAGGACTTCCAATTCCACATCGTCCTTGACATACCGACCATCATCAGCCGTCACACGTTCCGCGTAAGTGGCAATGACCTGGTAGGTTCCCGGCTCCGGCCCGGTGGAGGGTTGGAGTTCATTTGGGTTGACATTCGTTCCCATTTGGAGTGGTCTGCTCATATCTCTTTCCTTTCTTCTGAATTCAAAATCTCTTCTTCCCACGATTCCATCCCGCGGATGGTCTCCCTTACGTAATCCGTTTCATCAAACGGTATCAGGTCTTGTTCCTGCATAATCTTCCCTTTCAAAAAATGATTCTTTTACCGGCTCCAGTAACCTTCCTCCTGCCCAACTCCTGATGATCTCTTCCAACCGTTCCACCTCTTCCGGTCGCAGCAAAAAACCGGGGTAAATCCCCTCCGTTCGCACCCAAACGGCATCCGTCGGCGGAACCTTGCCCTTTTCTTCCTCTTCCGCAATTCTTCGTAAAATATACTCCTGCCGCGTCAAGTTGGTGATGTATTTACCAACCTTCCTATTGTCTTCGGGCAACCTGAAGCCCTTTAATCTAACCGCTTTAGGTCGATGTTTCTTTCGGTAGTTCGCTTTCACGCCGCAGTTGCTGGAACAATATTGCCTTTGCCGATTGACGGACAAAAACGGCTTTCCGCAAAACAAACATTTTCTCTCTTCCATCTTCCATCCTCCAACACCCAAAGTGGTAGCCGGTACACCGGAAATTCCTGACAAGGATGTAGTCATCACCGGACAATAAAGTGATAAGCCCCTCACTTGCCAGGGTGAGAGCAATTTCCGGCTCGATGTATTTCAACACGATTTACCGGAGGACATAAGTTCAAAAGGGAGTTCCAGCCAACCTCCCCCATTTTTGTAGTTTTGAATATCTCCCAGCAACACTTGCAGATGGTAAGCATCCAGAGGTTGCGAATCGGCCAGCCGATGGTCTTTCCGCCAGGCGTGGTACATCTCACGGGTTATATCGCCCTGCGAAAGGTGCCGCATAACGTCCGCCTTCAATTCCGCTTCCGTCACGGTCGGGTCGGCAGCGTCGGAAACGCCAGGCGGTTCGTAAACCGGTCGGGGATCAGGGGTTGGGATGGTTTCCAGAGGTGCCGCGGCAACCGGAGCGGGTGCGGGTGTGGCCGGTGCGGGTGCGGGTGCGGACGGCTGCCCGGCATTCAGCCATTTCAAAAGCGTTTCCGTCGGTTCCCGCCCGGGTTTGGAATAAAATTGCGACAATTCCCGACATCGCGTTTTGGTGATTTCCGCGTCGTGGTTTTTCGACATCATCATCACCACGTCGAATTCATAATCCACACCTTCCCGCTGGATCGCTTTCGTGCCGACTTTGGTCACGACTTTGTTTTTATCCTTTTCCGACGGGTCGAAAACGTACTCCGTTTTGGATCGCAGCGTCGCAATCACATGGCAGGGCAAAGCAAGAATCGTATTGATCAGATCATTTTGCTGCCGGGTTCCTTCGTCCCAGTTCCGATAATTTTTCCCGACGATTTCCAACACCCCGAACTTGCCCGCCCAGGCGTGGGATAGCGAATCCATGATAATGACATCCGCCCCCGCGTTTTTCGCCTCGTTCATCAGATGGATGTAATTTTGTGGTGCGAACGTGGATAACGTCGCGTGTTGGAACTCCAGCCGAATTCCATCCACAACCTCGCCGGCGTACAGACTTGCCGAACCGAACTCCGTATCGATCACGAAGATTTTCTGCCCGATATGTGCCGCCATGAGCAGTGCCGTGAACGTTTTCCCACTGCCGCTTGGCCCCTCAATTGCCAGACGTAACTTCTTCTGACGACGCACCGCCTGTTGAAAGCTCGCCATCCCCTCACCCTTGTCCTTTCTCTAAAACGTTAAATCCATGACGTTGCCGCAATTCTTTCCTTGCGTCCCGACCGCGACGGATGGCGGATCGCATGGTTCGGTTTTCTTTCGCGGCAGTGGAGACTGCGATCCTGCTTTCCTCCGATTCCTCGAACCGGTTTTCAAATTCGTTAAGGGCTTCTTCTGTAACCCGAATACTCCCACCGATTTTCCCGGCTCGCAACCAGCCACGACGAATCCAGTCGTAAACTGTCGGGACAGGCGTTTCAAACCGTTCCGCCACCTCCGATACTCTCCAAAATCGCTTTTTCATGTCATTTTCCAAAAAAAACACGCCGTACGATGGTCAAAATTCGGAAAAACCATCCGTACGACGTGTTGTAGTTGTAAAGGTCAAAATTTTCCGAATTTTTGCCTGTTGCTGTGCTACAACGTGTGTATTATGCCATAGAATTAAGATTTTACCAAGGAAAAAAAGTATATCAAAAGACTAATCTTCTTGTATATCTTTTTGTATATCTTTTCGTTTGAGTGCGATGAAACCCGATTTTCTTGATAATGTGAAGCCGGTTCCGTTTCGTTTCAGTGCAGGGTTAATATCTTGATTGATTGCTGTTATGATGGTACTTTCTCCGCTCATTTCTGCAAACATTGCAATCGCATCAACCATTTCAACGGCCAAGTCTGGACTATTACAAATGTAACGTAACAACCGAAACGGAATATTAGGCAGGGTAAAGCTGACTGAACCGTCTTTCATGCGTACCTCATCAGGGCGAATAAACAAGAATGGACTGTTGTCCGTGATTTCACGTTCGACATGGTTTACAGAAGATTTCCGGTTAGCCTCAATCGCCTTTGCTTTTTCGACAATCCAGTCTTCGCACACGCCATAACGGTGTTTGCCAATACGATGCAGTTCATCACCCAGAATTTCCACGACGGGGCTGGTAACCAGGTACTTTAACATGATGCACCTCCTTGAAAATCAAAGTGTCCAAATAGCACAAACTTACACACTTTAATTATTCCACATATTTTAACATGTGCCAGAAAATTTTTCGTTTATTTTGAAACTATGTTCATGAATTCGCAAAGGATATGGGTTGCGCCAATAAAGCTTTGGCAATTTGAAATCTGTTCATAGTACTTTTCGGGATTGTGCCAGAACACCCCTTGACACGCCGATAGATCAGCGTATAATTAGAATGTTCTGACACTGGTTGTTGGAATTTGCCGGTTGAATTGGGTCGCCAAACTTTTGTTCAGCCGGCTTTTGTCATTTCTTAAAAACTTCTTTTTCAAGGGCTTCTACTCTTGTTATAATTAATTTTACGGTCTCTTCAAGCGGGTCTACATGCAGTCTTTCTTTGCACCATTTTAAAATCAGTGCGTTAACTGTAATGTTTTGAGCTTTCGCAAGTTCCTGAATTCGTTCTTTCAATTCTTTTGGAAGATAAATTCCTAAACGAACCACATCTTTTGTTGTCATTTTATACCTCTTTTATTTAATTTGTGGCGTTATTTTGACACCAAATGACGCTATTTCAATAGGAGCATCGTTTTTTAAAAAATTAAAGTTTTTTTCAGTGGCTGCCCCCGCTTTTTTATGCCAGTCTATCCGCTATAATAACTTGCAGTCTTCCCCACGTGCGTGGGGATGTTTCTTTGCGCCGCTGTAAAAAAATCGCTCGGCTGGGGTCTTCCCCACGTGCGTGGGGATGTTTCTTCACTTCCTTCTGGCTGGCAGAATCGAAAAATGTCTTCCCCACGTGCGTGGGGATGTTTCCTTAGGTACCTGAGTATTACACATGACGGAAACTCTCAAGAAATTCCATTCGTTGCCTGTATTCCGTTGCCCACAGACTGTCTGGATCTGCCATTAGTTCCTCATCAAATTTACTATGGTAATAATTCCACATGTTTTGATAAAAACTATCCCAACCATATTTCTTGAGGTATTCCAATTCTTTTGAAATGAGTTCATATTCAAGGAATAGGGGTTTATTTATTTTTTCCACTTCTTTTTCAGGGTGCTTCTGGGAGTAGATAAATGCGGGAATGTTGCGAAATTCATTAATAATACATTCAAGAAAGCTCTGATATGTTAAAAATTCCCTTTGACAGTTAGGGTTATTTCTATATAAATAATTTCTCCATAATCTGCCTGGTTCACACATTTTTCTTTCTTCTTCTAAAAGTATTCTCATCAAATATCCTTTCCTATTTACTTTGTCTGCACAGCTGAACACTGCATTTCGAATAAATTGTCTAAGACTCTCTCCAGTTTTTTCTTGCTTCGTCATTTGGAAAAAATTAGCGGCCAAACAAAAGTTCGACCGCTTTGTTAGTTCATGGTCTGGTATTTTCCATGACCATTTTTTGAGCCTGATTTTCGTCCGTCACGTCCAATTCCACAATTTCGGAAAATGGACAAATCTGAATAGCCTCTTCCAGTGCCAATTCCGCCGCTTCTTTGGACAGGAACACCCTGGCTTCGGTCAGGTTCGCAGTGAACCCGTGGTAGCGGTTAAACATGACATTTACCCCGCCTTTCAACTCCAGTCGAATCACATAAACTTTTGGCATCTTCTACCTTCCATTTTCTTCCAGAACATTTTCTGCCTCATCCAACGCCGCGTCACGCACAAACGCACTAAATTTTTTCCCTTTTTTTATCCGGGCTTTTTCAATTTTAGCTTTTTCCAATCGCGAAAACCTAATTTGTATCGGATATCTTCTATCTTCGGGCTTTTTCGGTGGTTGCCCTTTCCCAACCATTTTATCACCTCCTTTCTTTACCATCAATTGTACGCCGAAGTTATGGCAATGTCAATAGGTGTACGCCGTTTTAATCCCGAAATTTCCCAAAAAACTGAAAATTATTTTCTTCTTCCCTCCTGATGGCGGTTTCAGCCCTTTGGAGAGCGGCATTTCGGACGTAGGTGGAGAATTTTTCGTCAGTTTTTTCTGCAATGATTCCTTTTTCAATTTTCAGTTTTTCTTTTTGAGAAAACATCATTTTCATAGACTTTCTTTTATCTTCCGGCTTTTTGGGCGGTTGTCCTTTTCCTGCCATCACTGAAACTCCTTATTTCTATAGAAATATTTTCAATAAATTCTGTCTCGCTTAACTCCTCGTAAACTTGACCAGGAATTGGGAAATTTTCTCCTTCGCTACTATAGTCCTCCAACATTTCCGCAAGTAACTCAGCAGCGTTTTGACGAGCTTCTTCTAAAGTATCGCCAGCCGTAACCCCTCTGTCGACATCTGGAAACCTGACCCAAATATCTTCTTTTCCCTTTTCAAAAATTGCGGGATATGTTACTTTCATGGATCATCCTTTCTGGGCTTTCGCCCCCTTTCGTGGTTTATTTATTTTGATTTATTTCAACTTTATTCCGCTTTGTCTTTCGATTGCTCTCAAGGTTCCCGGCGGGATGTCGCCTTTGTGTCGCGGGAGACAAGTTATTTTTCCGTTCGGGCACAGAAATTTTCGATGTTTGGTGCCGGGAATTTCAATGCAACCCTTTTTCCGAAAAATTTTTTCAACTTCAACAATTGTCATGTGACCTCCTTCCTTAATTGTTATGCTATAATTATACTCCTTTTTAATCTTTTGTCAATAATTATACCCCTATTTAATCCAAAAAACTTCAAATTATTTCCAAAAAACAAGAAATTTTCTCAAAAAACAGGGAAAAGCATTGCAACATCCCGGAAATTTTTATACAATGAACACGTTCAGAGATGTTTTTTATAAATTTCCAATCCATTTTCAGCAAGGAGAAACCCCATGGCAGACTGGTACATCTATGAAGACGGATATAAACGAGGACCGATAACCCCCACGATGTTGAAAACAATGGCTGAAAAGGGGCAAATTTCTCCACTAACTGTTGTCGAGAGAAATGGCCGTCCAGTTGCTGCTGGGCAGGTGCATGGGCTGTTTCCAGAGCCTGAATTAACCTCGCCAAAACAACCTCGCCAAGTTCCTGTACCTCCACCGCAACCTGCATTTGCCAATGTTTCAACGGTTCAAAATGTTTCCAGTGATGTCTTGTTCGTCGGGCGACAACATTGGTCAGAATTGATTCTAACTATTATTTTCTGTACGTTAGTGTTCCTGACGGGAATGCTCATCTTCATGGTATTTTTATTAGGTGAAAGTGATGTTTTCTCTATTTGTTTAGGATTACTGCTTACCCTGGTTCCAGTAGCCATTTTTTTGGTAAAATACATTGAATGGCGGACAACAACGATAACGATTACAATGGAAATCGTTTACTTACGCCGCCTCTGTAACCGTAAATCCATCCCTATTTCCCATATCCAAAGTGTGGAAACCAGTACTAATTTTATTCAATCGTTGTTTGGAACGAATTCGCTTTTGATTTTAACGGGCGGAGCATGGAATGCTAATGTGTTTAAGGGGTCGAAACAAGCTCAAGATGCCCATGATCTGTTACTAAAAATGATAAAAAGTAATTCTTAACCTTCCAATAGTACCCCAATACGACTGTATTTTCATTTATCCAGAATAGACAATCGCTGAAAAGGAACTTCTCATGGGACGACCTAAAAAACTATTTTCTCAAAGAAATATTCGTGCAATGAACAAACTCCTTTATGGTGACCGACGTTTTCGACCTGAAAATCGGGTAGGGTTGCTGGTTCCTTTATACGCTCCACACGAAACAAATGACCACAGCGATAACAACCAAAATAAATCAATCATAACCATTGACCTGCTTAATAACACATGTACCCCTATTCAAAGTGAAAACATCTCTCAATTAACCAGCCATGAATTGGAAAATATTCGCAATAGAATCCGAATTACATTTGAAAACAAGAAAAAACTATACAAATTTCTTTGTCAGGCAATTGATAAAAAACGCCTGTTTCTCTCGAAAGGATTAGGAATTCCGTATCTTTTTTATACACTTATAAGAAGTGCTAAATACAAGAAAAAAATAAGACTGCTTGATGCTGAAATTCAATCTTGGCAAAGAAAATACGAGGCTTATTTCCTGAATCTAAAAGTCCCTATCGGCGAAGAATTAAAGGAAAAATATCGAAAATTGCAGGCATCTTTCAAAAAAGTTTGTCATTGTTGTTACATCTGGGATGCGGTTGAAAGGAACGGCATCGCAGATGTCCAAACTGAACAAAAAATCCATCACATCTATTTTTATAACAAGAAAACCGTCACCTTTACCGAAACAGAAATGGATATTTTGAAGTATGAGTTTCCCGCTCTGTTTCTCGGAAATGCCAATGGTGCCGATCTCTACATCTTTCCGAGATTTATCATCCTCCTACAGTCCAACGGCATTGCCGTGCTCGATATTCGGGAAATCCAACTCGAAGGAAAGGTTATCCCTTATATCGAAACCTCTTGCCCGCACGATGCCCACATCGTTGATTACAAATGGTCGCACGCTAGAAAAAACGGTTCACAAGATATGCGGTACAAACAAAATTTTCAAATCCCCATCGTCCATTATTTTCAATTAAACCTTACTTCTGTCAAAGGATTAAATGAATCCTACATCTTCAGTAACAGAGACTACGGAGAAAATTTCTATAACAATTTTAAAGATTATATTCAAAGTGCGAACCAAAAGTTTATCAGATAATGAAACATAATAACGAACCCTTCTTTATTTTGAAAAATCAAGAATATCCTGGTAGACATAGACCTGCTTCCAAACATACGTAATAACTTACAAAATAAAAGTCCAGACGACATTCTTTCACTGGAAAAATCCGGCCATAAATGTAAAATAGCGGCCAAAAGAAGATTTTCCCGACGTGAAATCGTCCACCTGACTATAAACGGCATGACTGAGACTCGTTTGGAAGCAGTTATGCCACGAATAAGGGAAGTTTTCCGCTCCCTTTTCTACTTTATACTATACCACATTTTTTCCAGGGTGGCAGAACTTTTTTGAAAATTTCTTAAAAATTCTCAAAAAATTTTCCCACTTCACTTTCAAACCGCAAAATCTGTTTGAATAAAACTCAAAGTTTCTATAATTTCATGACACGCGTGCTTTTAGTTCATTTATCAAAAACCGTCGGTAGTACCTTTGATTATTTTTTGATTCTTGGTCCCATTGAACGGCGTTTTTCCCATCTGGTCCATTGAAATCCATTCTTGCCCTTTACTTCTAATATTAATTTAAATAATTAATTATTTTAATTTTTTTTAAACTTCCTAGCTGAACTTAAGGATTTCACTGGTTTAATGGGCAGAAAACCGTACAGTGAATCATAGGTATGGTAAAAACAAGGGTTTGAATCGTACAAAAATATCCCCCCTCCCATGGGACTCAATGGACCACCACTGGGACCAAAAATCAATAAAAATCAAAGCTGGGTATTTTACCTTTTTCTAAAATACGCAATGTGCCCAACAATTTTATTCCACCTATCATGACTCTACATTATATAAAGCTCCCATTTCACCACAATAATTTTTTAGACCCTATTTTAACACCTCGCCGTTTTCGGTCAACATTTTCATTACGTTGATCATTTCCGGCGACTGGTCGTGAT
>JAUNBF010000064.1 GCA_030527185.1 Planctomycetia bacterium
CTACGAAAAATTGTCACTCCATTACCTCGCCAGGATTGAAATCGCTTTCATTAAAATATGGTTAAAAAAATATAAAAAATATTTGAAGCACAGAGCCTAGATGAAAATGAACAACTTAGAATATTTACGCGGTGGTTACGGAACCAAAATCCACCTCGTCCGCAACGCGAATGGCTACTACATAAATGCCGTTTTGTCAACTGGTCAGGAATACGAAACGCAACATTTTGAAGCTATCGTCGCGAGCATTTCCGTCCCCAACCCTTCCAAACGCCGTCCACGCCGAATTTGTGGTGACAAAGGTTGCTCCTTAGAAACGATCCGAAAAATTTCCCGTTCACACAACATAACTCCTGTAATACCAAGATGTTGTAACAAAAGGCAAGACGTTGCAACGAAAAGAAGGCCAAACTTCTTTTTAATCGTGAACGTTACCGCAAACACAACATTGTCGAACGTATCATCGCAAAAATCAAAGAGTTACGACGAATCGCATCCGCTACGAAAAATTGTCCCTCCATTACCTCACCAGGATTGAAATTGCCTCCATTAAACGGTGGTTAAAAAAACATAAAAATATTGGAAGCACAGGGTCTAATCTCCGAGAACTTCCAACTCTTCGGTCTAAAAACGGAATTTTAAATACAATTGAGTATAAATTGAAAGCACCGTGCCTAGAATTTTTTCGTTCACCCCTTGACAATCCTGACGGGTGCTTTGGAAAGGGAGGTCTGGAGAGGAGAACTCTTTCTATAGAAAAGTTTCCTCTCCACGGCTGGCGTCAAGCGGCTACTGCCAGTAGGTGCTACCGTACCGTTCACAGTAGTTCGCGTCGCTGCCGTTTGCCACGTAGTGAATGATGCTGTTTTCCCATCGTCGTCGGGAAAGCCACTCTCGCCTTTGACGCAAGTGGCGCAACGCCTGACCGATAGACCGATTTCAAATAGCGTTGGAGTTCCCAACCTACACGGTCGGAAGAGGAATCGTGACTTCCTATTTATAAGTTTCACAAAGTACTGTTGCAATTCTAAAAAACATTCTCACCTTTTTACGCTTCTTTAATCTCGTCGCTAAATCCCGTTTCCAGTATCCGCCGAGAAAAAAGTGGGAACGGAAATATCTGCGTCTTCTGCGGAAAGTCCCTACGCTGTTAACGGCTCAACCGATGTTTTCAAAATGTAACAAACCAATTCTGGAAATGCTTTAGGCGACTTTTTCCAGAAAACCTATCAGCTGATTGCTTCGATTGGGTTGTTGGAGTTTTTTCATCGCTTTGGTCTCGATTTGGCGAATCCGTTCACGGGTGACGC
The DNA here is from genome assembly GCA_030527185.1 of Planctomycetia bacterium. Classification (GTDB taxonomy): domain Bacteria; phylum Planctomycetota; class Planctomycetia; order Pirellulales; family Thermoguttaceae; genus RGIG3701. The sequence goes on from JAUNBF010000064.1 coordinate 1,311, forward strand.
GGAAAATGCGACCGAGTTCTTCGAGTGTGTAGGAATAGCCGTTGTCCAGGCCGTAGCGAAGTCGGATGATGTCACGTTCGCGTGGGGAAAGTGTCTTCAGAATCGCCTCCAGCTTGTCCCGCAGCATCTCGTTCGAGGCCGACTTTTCCGGCTTGTCGGTTCGAGAATCATCGACGAATTCGCAGAAACAATTGTCGTCGCTCTCGCCGATGGGACGATCCAGACTGATTGGATTGCGGGAAAATCCTACGACGCGAGAGTAATCCTCTGCCGAAAGATTGGCCGCTTCCGCAGCTTCTTCCGTCGTGGGTTCACGTCCCAGTTCCTGTCGCAGACGTTGCGAAGAGTGCCGCATTTTGGTCATCAGATCAATCATGTGGACGGGAATGCGAATCGTGCGTGCCTGTTCGGAAATGGCACGGGTAATGGCCTGGCGAATCCACCATGTGGCGTAGGTGGAGAACTTGAAACCGCGACGGTATTCGTATTTGTCCACCGCCCGCATCAGACCGGCATTCCCTTCCTGAATCAGATCGAGAAAACTCATCCCCCGGTCGCGATATTTTTTCGCCACCGAAACAACCAGCCGCAGATTGCCGCAGGAGAGTTGCCGTTTGGCTTCTTCGTATTCGTTGTAGTACCGCCTCATCTCCTCCACCCGGCGACGGAGACCTTCCGGGCTATCGTGCGTGAGCATCATCAGATTGTACAAGTCCCGACGCAACTGTTGCCGACGCAGGGGGGAAAGTGTCGGAGCTTCTTCCTTCAACGTCTGGCGAATTTCCATCATCCGAGCGGCCAGTTGTTCCAATTGCTGCATCATCCCATGAATCCGACGGGTGCGGAGACTCAACTCCTCCACCAAAACCAACATTTTTCGACGGTTCCGAAGGAATTCGTTCCTCGCGCGTTGTTTTTCCTCCACGGGAGTGCTGCTTAAAATCATCTTGCGGAACAGTTCCCGACATCGCGTTTGCAGAGCATCAAGTGTGGTCAAATTTTCCGGCATCCGAGCCAGAATCTGTTCTTTCGTCAGGTTGTCGGTCAGCGAAACCTTGATCGTGCGGTCGAACGGAAGGGTGCCACGGTAGACTTTTCGCAGGGTATTGATCGTGCTGCGCATGGCGACGTAACTGTTGAGAATCGACTGGCGAAATTTGCGGCGGGCCAACTCGATCCGTTTGGCCAACAGCGTTTCCTCCTCACGGGAAAGCAACGGAATTTCAGCCATCTGCGACATGTACATCCGAACGGGGTCCATCCCTCCACGAGGCAAAGATTCCTCGTTTCTGTCCTGAAAAAGAAGGGCTTCATCCGATTCCGTGTAATCGTTCTCGTCGTCCTTCCCACTCGTTCCCAGCCCCGGATACTCGTCGGCAAAATCCTCTTCATCCAACGCCGAAACCGCTTTTTGACAGACTTCCGGTTCCACCGCTTTTTCCAGAAGATCGATTCCCGATTTCTCCAGAAGAATGACCAGATGCGGAACCTGCGAAGGATCAATCTGTTCCGCCGCAAAGAATTGATGAACTTCCTCGAATGTTAAGAAACCTTGATTTTTGCCTTTTTCCACCAGTGGTTGAAATTTCCCGTCGAATAAATTCACTGCGTTCCTCCTTGTACCCTCCCTGGTACACTCAAGTTGGAGCCTTTTCTTCCTGAAATGACAGCCATTTCCTTTCCGCTTCCACTTCCTGGCTCTGCCTGAAAATGGAAAAAAATGCCTGCCCCATTGTTCGATTAGTGAGGGGTTTCCCGTTTCTTCTGAATACGGCGTTTCTCTTCCAAAAGCGTCCGAAACATTGCGATTTTCTGTTCCTCGTCCAAGCCTTGCGAATGAAATGCTTCCAAATCTCGAAGTTTCCGACTCTGCAACTGAAATGTCTGATAATTCTGAATCAGATGCTGGAGAACCTGTTCGCATTCCTCCACCGACTTGGCACTCAACGCCCAGGCCGACGTTGCGTCCAGTTCAATCATCCAACTCTTCACACGCTCCGATTCAAACGAAGTCATCACCCGCTCAAAAGTCGGAGACGCACCGTCATCTTGAAGTTCGCACATCCGAAGGTAGACTTCCCTGGCCGGAACGTAATTCAACTGCTGCGCGGCAATGGCCTGGCGCGCGGTGGTCAAAAGTTCCGGTGCGTAGAACAACAGCGACAAAAATTCCCGCTGCCATGCGTCCATCTTGCCAAAAACGTTCCAGTCCACCTCATCCGCCGCCCTTTCAAACGTCTCACCTGTCCAGAGCGTCGAATCGTCGTGGGAAAAGTCTTCCTGCCATGCCTCTTCCGCCATTTCCGAAAAATCGGCTTCCCCGTCCGTGAACAACTGTTCACGTTGTAACGATTGTAACGCTTTTTCCTCTTTTCGGGCAGGGGGGGAAAGGGGTTGAGGGGAAAATTTTTCAAAATTTTCTTCCCGCAGAAATTCCGCCCGGCGTACTTCTTCCTGCAACTCCCGCAAACGACGGCGTAAAAACGTTTCCGAAACCGAAAACCGAAACGACAATTTCTGCAACAATTTCTCTTCCCGAAACGAACTTTCCGCCATCCGTTCCCGATTGTGCCGAATCCCGGAGGCAATCAGCCGCAGAATTTTTTCCAGGGCCGCTTCCATTTCGTGGATATTTCCCCAATCGACCTCCTGCGTATAAATATTGTAAGCGTGGGTCAGCGCATCGACCGCGTTTTTCTCCAATGCCTCTTCCAACGCCGCGGCACCATGTTCTTCCAGAAATTCCGCCGGATCGAGACCTTCGGGAAGGGTCAGAATCTGTACGTCCACCTTCCGCGAAACGAAGAGTTCCAGCACTTCTGCCGTCCGTTTTTGCCCCGCCGCGTCTCCGTCAAGCACAAGATAAATCCGGGCATTGTACCGACGCAGCATTTCGATATGATCCAGCCCCAGAGCGGTTCCCAGAACAGCGACCGACTCGGTAAAACCGTGCTGGTGTGCCATCATCACATCGGTATAACCTTCCATCACCAGAACGCGACCTTTTTTGTCCATCGACTGGCGTGCCAGATCAAGGCCATACAACAACCGGTGCTTCGAGAAAAGTTGCGTTTCCGGCGTGTTGAGATATTTGGCTGTCGGCGTGTTGCACTCCACTTCAGGAATCACCCGTCCCCCCATACCAACGGTACGTCCCTGAAAATCGCGAATCGGGAAAAGAAGCCGACCTCGAAATCGCTCGAAATACCGCGAATATTCGTCGCTCCAGCCCAAAAAACCGGTGGCCAGCAACCGTTGCAGCAGGAGTTTGTCCCCCCCCGACTTCCTCTCCAGCCAGTTTCGCTCATTCGGTGCAAAGCCGATCTGGAATTTCCGATACATCTCTTCGGAAAGGTGACGTGCCGCGCAATACCGTTTCACTGGATGTTCGTCGGGAAGAGCCAGCCATGCTTGATGGTATTGATCGACAACCCACGCTCCCGCATCGTACAGACCCCGTTTTCCTTCCAGCGAATGCGTATCCAGCGACGCCATTCCCTTCGGACCCGCTTGCGGAATTTTTGGCGAGGCTCCCGAATACGCCTTTTTCGCGGGAGGTTTGGGAAGCTCAATCTTCGCACGTTCCGCCAAGGTCCGCAACGCTTCGGGAAACGTCAGCCCTTCCATCTTCATCAGAAAAGAAAAGACATCCCCTCCCAACGCACAGACCCAACAGCGAAACGTCTGCCGTTGTGGATCCACCTGCAAACTCGGACGGGAATCCTCATGCCATGGACAAAGACCGACGTAGAAACGTCCACGGGGAATCAGGTGGACGTACCCCGAAACCAACTCAACAATATTCGTTGCGGCACGTACCTGTTCCTTGATGTCCTGAAAATTGGGATTCAGCAAAATTCCACCCCCCCGAGCGTTGCTATCCGTCCGTTTTGCCTTTTTCACGAAATGGCAAAACAAACATACTACACCAGTTGGGGAGTATAATCCAAAAAATTTTCCCGGTCAAGAGCAATTCCCAAAAACTTGAATCTTTTTTCGCTTTTGGTAAAATTTTTTCAAAATATTTTTTATCGTGTCGACACGACTCTATCTCCACGGATTCTGGATTTTCCTCTATTCCGAATAAACCCGGGTACTTTCTTCTTTCACAATGGGTGTCTGAAATTCTCGGCTGGAGAGTTTGACCACGACACGCTGATCGCCACTCTGGACACCTTTGGCGGTGAATGTGTAAACTTTTTCCGCTTTGGGAGCGAGGTAGGAAATGGGGTGGTAAAGGAGTTGATTTCCGTGGAGTGTTCCCCCTTCCGACGCGATGACCTGCAAACCTTGGGGGATGGTGACAGCCACCTGAACGTTTTCCGCCTGTTTGGAACCCTGATTGACGACGCGGATTTTGTAGATCGTCTCCTCACCGATTTGAACGGGGTCGTTGGAATCAGTCACCTGGAACATCAGGGCGGCAATCCCCTCCACGCGGACTTCCTTTTCCGTTGTGGCCGCGGTGCAAATATCCGCTACCGCTTCACATTTCAACGTCTGCGTCCCGATTTCCATCGGTGCGACGACGAGTTCTGCCGTGGCGGAGTCACGAGCGGGGAGTTCTTCGAGTTTCCACGCGGCCACGCGCGATTTGGCGAGGAATGTTCCCGCGTTGTTGGCGCGGATGAATTTCATGCCGTGCGGAAGAACCACTTTGATTTCGACGTTTTTCGCCGAAGCCGTTCCCTGGTTGGTGAGGGTAATCTGGTAGGTTCCCTCTTTTTCCAGAAAACGTCGGGCCGGGCCGTCCAACTGAACGTTGATGGAGGGGGCGGTCACTTCCATCTGGAAAAGGCTCTCCACACGCAGGTTCGGTTCGGCGGTGGCGACTAGTTTGTTTGTCAGCACCCCGGGACGGACGGCGGTCAGGGGCAATTTTGTCGTTTTCGATTCGCCTGGTTTCAGATCGCCGACTTTGTAGAGGAGTTCCGCGCCTCCCTGAAATTGCAGTTCGGCGGGTACCTGTTCACTCAACACGACATTCCTCGCCATGCCGGAACCGGGATTGGAGACGACGATAGTCAATTCCGTCGCGTCACCGAGCAGCACCTGCGATTCGCCCAACGTCTCCACCGAAAGCATCGGGCGGGTTGCCACCGCTTTGGCAGAGGCTTCGGAACGTGTCGAGACGGAGGCCACACTGCCGATCGTTCCCTCTTTGATCGGCGTCAACTCAACCTTGACCACCGCCATCGTTCCAGGTGGCATATTCCCGACGTTCCACGTCAACTCACCCGTTTCGGATTGTTGCGCGGTAGGTTGGGTACTGGCAAGTTTCGCTCCTTTGGGAATCACGTCGTGAATCTGGACGCCGACCGCTTCCTGGGGTCCTTCGTTCCGCACGGTAATGGTCCAGATTGCGGGACTTCCCACCTGAATTTCCTCCGGGGCGGTTTTTTCAATCGTCAATTGCGTCGTCTGTTTTCCCTCCAGATTTTCCGAGCCGGGAATCCCATTCCCCAATCGGGACGGTTCCGAATCGGCAACGGCCGGAGTGACGGACTGGGGGCTGGATTCTGTCGGTATGGCAGGAGGCAAAGATTCCACGGGAGGAAGAGCTTCCGCAACGGGAGACTCCAAAAGTGCCGGTTCTGTTGCCAGTTCTGTCGCGGGTTTTGTTGCTGGTTCCGTTTCCAATGCTGCGGGAGGAAGGGTGGCAGGTGGAGCGGGAAGCGTTTCGAGCGACTCCACCGGAATGACCGGTTCCTCTGCCGGTTCTTCCACCGCCTCGACGGCGGGAGGGGGAGCCAAATCAATTGATTCTGCTGGTTTTTCCGGGTTGTTTTCCAGCGTTTCCGCAACGGGAAGGTCTTCCGCGATCCCCTCTTCCAGAGGAATTTCCGCCGTCGGCAAATCGAGACTCATCGGCAATTCGGCAGGCTCTTTTTCAGGAATACTCTCCACCGTGGTTGCCGCAAAAGGGTCTTCCGGCAGTGTTCCCGCGGCAGGAAGGACTTGCGAATCGTGCATCGGCGGCGTCATCGGCGGAGCTTCCAGGGACGTTTCCGGCAAAAGTGCGGGTGTTTGGGCGTGCGTTTTCCCCTCCGCGGTCTCTATTTTGAAAAGATTGGTATCGGCAGGTTGGGGAATTTTCCGCAACGTTTCCCGCAAAGAAGAGGGCAACGGTTGTCCCATTTGCTCGGCCAGCAACTGAATCACTTTTCCCTGACAGGCTTTTTCTGCCCGCACCGTTCCGACCAGCATTCCGGCCAGGAGTCCTCCCGCTACGATAATTGAACAATAACGCATGATTCACCTTCCGAGTGATAGTGGAATCCCGATGGATTTTTTGACACATTTTCTCACTCCAGTCTATAACCGATTTTTTCTTTTTTGCCAAGAGCAGTTTGAAATTCATGGATACTCAGGAACATTTTCAGGAAGTATTTTTCAGGAAGTCTTCCCCATTCCTGACGATTCTGCCGTATCCCCTCCTTGAAGCCGGGGGAAAGTCGCGTTATAATGAGGAATTGTGTATTTCAGAAATGGAGGCGTTGGATTCTGGTTTTTCTGAAAGTTGGCGAAAGCGATGGAAAAAGGGAGGATTCGCCATGGTGGAGTTAGGGGTGAATATCGATCATGTGGCTACGGTGCGGGAAGCTCGCAAAACGACAGAGCCAGACCCCGTTTGGGCGGCTGCCATGGCAGAATTGGGCGGGGCGGATGGAATTACCGTCCACTTGCGGGAAGACCGACGCCATATCCAGGATCGCGATGTGAAATTACTCCGGCAGACCATCCAGGCACGATTGAATCTGGAAATGGCCTGCGATTCCGGCGTGTTGGCGGTGGCGTGTGGAATTCGTCCCGATCAGGCGACGCTCGTCCCTGAGAAACGCCAGGAATTGACGACCGAAGGTGGGCTTGACGTACTCGGCCAGAAAACGCGGGTGAAAGAGGTACTCGACGCGCTGCGCGAAGCGGGGGTGCGGGTGAGTCTTTTTCTCGATCCCGATTTGGCACAAATTGAGGCCGCCGGGGAACTGGGAGCGGACGCGGTGGAAATCCATACGGGAAAATACGCTTTGCGGCAGGGAGCTGCGCGGGAAGCGGAGTTGGAGGTCATCCGTCGGGCGGCAGAGCGGATTGTGGAAGGAAACATGGCACTCCATGCCGGACATGGGCTGACGTATCACAACGTTCGTCCGATTGCCACCATTCCGGGAATGCGTGAACTGAATATCGGGCACAGTATCATTGCCCGTGCCCTGTTTGTCGGGCTGACGGAGGCGGTGCGGGAAATGAAGGCTCGGATACAGGCGTAAAAAGACAAAAGAGTGGAAGAAATCCATACAGTTTTTGAAAAGAATTTCCATCCTCATGAAAACGAGAGCTGAAGAATTTGCGGGTTTATCGATTGCCATGGTGACACCTTTCAGGAACGATAAAATCGACCTGGATGCACTGCAGCGTAATACGGAATTTTTGATTCGCGCAGGAGTCACCTGCCTGGTTCCGGTAGGAACGACGGGGGAGTCGCCGACGCTCACGCACGAAGAGCATGAACTGGTCATTACCACGGTGGTGCGAGCCGCGGCGGGACGGGTGCGGGTTATGCCGGGGACTGGCTCCAATTGCACTGCCGAAGCGCTCCGTCTGACGAAGTGGGCGGAAAAAACAGGGGCGGACGCAGCTTTGGTTGTCGCTCCGTATTACAACAAGCCGATGCAGGAAGGTTTCTACCAGCACTTCAAGCTCCTGGCAGAGTCGGTCGGTATTCCGATTTGCATCTACAATATCCCCGGACGTTCGGCCAAGAATATCGAGCCGGAGACGATCCTGCGGCTGGCGGAAATTCCGAACATCCAAATGCTCAAAGAGGCGACGGGACAGATGGATCAGATGTCGCGGATTGTCTCCAGCACCGATTTGACCATCCTCAGCGGCGACGACAGCATGACGCTCCCCTACATGGCCGTCGGTGGAAAAGGGGTTATCTCTGTCGTCGGAAATATCATCCCGCAGGATATGGTGGCCTTGTGCAACGCGGCTCTCCAAAACGATATGGAAACGGCTCGCCAGTGGCATTACAAAACGTTCCAATTATGCCGCGATATGCTGGGACTGGCGACCAATCCCATCCCTGTCAAGACGGCCATGAAACTGCTGGGAATGGACACCGGAGAATTACGCCTCCCCATGACCCCCCTCAATGCCAAAAGTGAGGAGTCCCTTCTCCAGACGCTTCAGGCATACGGTCTCCTTTAACGGCAAGCCGCCGCTACCAATCGCGGCAAGCTGCCGCTACCAATCGTATAGTGACATTTAAATTTCTTTTGCTGCCGCTCGTTGGCGGCTGGTCGACGAATATAGCCGGGCGCCATCAGCTGTCCAGTCGGCTGCCGCCGCCTCTTCTTACGTTTTTTGGTTTAGGCGGCAAGGATCGTATAGTGACATTTAAATTTCTTTTGTCGCCGTTCGTTGGCGGCTGGTCGACGAATATGGCCGGACGCCATCAGTTGTCCTGTCGGGCGTATTTTTCCACGGGGGAAATCGGGATTGGTGGAATTGACAAAGGAGTCCAAACATGGTATAGGGGAAAGAGGTACATTTTTTTCGACGGTGAAATCGTGATACCTCATTTTTCACGTCCTGATTTGACAGGGAAATATTCATGAAAAGGTTCCTTTTTCTGACATTCCTCCTCGCCCCTCTGACGGGATTGGCGCAACGGGCGGAATTTACACTCGAAACGATCGACTCGGAGACAAAACTTCCCCTCCCCTGCCGTCTGGAGGTGAAGAATCAACGTGGGGTGGCTCAGCGCGCGGACGATTTGCCGTTCTGGTACGACCATTTTATTTCGTCGGGGAGTGTTCCCATGCGGCTTCCAGTAGGGACCTATCCGATGAAAATCGAGCGTGGACTGGAATATCTCCCCGTGCAGGGACATTTCGTGCTGAATCGTTCGGCACGGGATACGAAAACAGAGACCTTGCGACGTTTTACGCATCTGGCCAAAAAAGGATGGTGGTCGGGCGACTTGCTCGTTTTGCGGCCAGAACGGGAAATCGAAGCGACGATGCTGGGCGACGACGTACATTTCGTGCCACTTCTGGGGGAATCGAATCCAAGTGAACCGGAACACTGGTTCGACTCGAATCGCGTTTACACAACACGAAACGTCCTCCTCCAACACCACGATTTGACGCTGGCCATTTTCAACCTCCCCACGGAAATCGACTGGGAAAGTCTGAAGCTGGAGGAGAAAGATTCCCCTATTCCATTTTTGTACGTTTTGAAAAAGAAATATCCGCGGATTTGGATCGACGTGGTGGACGTGGACTGTTGGGATTTGCCGCTTCTGGTGGCGTTGGGGCTGGTCGATTCCGTCCAGATTCTGGGACCGCATATCGGAAAAGAGCAACTTTTGCCGAGAGATTTTGATTGGGCGACCCTGCCGCGAGTGAAAAAGTCGGAGAAAATCCCGCTTGTGCGAAAAGATTTGCCGAAAAATGCCATGGGATGCCCTTCGGAAGCCTCTTTTTTGGAGGAAACGCCTGCCACACGGTACCGGGGAGCCAAAGGGAGACAGCGTTGGACGGAAGATGTCTATTTTCACCTCCTCAATGCCGGGAAGAAAATAGCTCCTTCGGCAGGGAGCGGTTCCGGCCTTTCCCCCAATCCCGTCGGGGCGAATCGAGTCTATGTTTTTGTCGATCCGCGAGATGTTGACGCAACTTCGGAAGAGGGATTCCGCCAGGAGGGGGCAGGAGCGGGATTTACAACCAATGCCTGGTGGGAGGCGTTGCGCGGGGGGAGTGCGGTGGTGACGAATGGACCTCTTCTGGAACCACGTGTGGATGGCTGCCTGCCGGGATTCACTTTCGAGTATGAAGACGAAAGTCCCGTTTCGCTGGAAATCGGCCTGACACTTTCCACGCGCAGTTCGATTCAGTATCTGGAAGTGATTTTCAATGGTCGGGTTGAAAAGTCGATCCGATTTCAGGACTACGCCAAAACCGGGCGACTCCCCGCGTTGGAAGTTCCCGAAAGCGGCTGGTTTTTGTTGCGAGTCGTGACCGATGTTTCCCAGACCTACTGTTGTGCCATGACAGCCCCTTTTTACGTCCGTCTCGGCAATCAATCCCCCGTCCAACGCGATTCTGCCCTCTTTTTTCTCCGATGGACGCAAAAACGAATCTCGATGTTGGAAAAAATGGGAGCCTTGGAAACCGAATCGGGGAAACAACTTCAAAAACTCCATCGTTTTGCCCTCCGCCACTGGGCTGCCAGGTGCCAGCCATAGGAAAGGAGAATCGTGACGAGTCGGTAAAGCCCGTCTTTATTTTGCCCCTCCCCCTTGTCAAAAAAATGGTGGGAATTACAATAGGAACTGTTTACCCGATGGTGTAATGGCAACACAAGGGCTTTTGGTGCCCTTGTTCGAGGTTCGAGTCCTCGTCGGGTAGTTGATGAAATGGAAAACTTGGGAACATACCATGAACCGTATTTCGTTTATCGCCCGCATTACCCTGACCTCCGGGAGGATTCTCGGAAAGTGGCGGGGGCTTTGTACAGTCGATTAAGTCTGAAAAATAACGGTTGAACAGAAGAAGCCCTTGAACCTTATTGGATTCAAGGGTTTTTTTATTGAGAAGGGAAAAACGATGAGACGTATCGAAATTTACGACACCACGTTGCGCGACGGGGCTCAGGCCGAGGGAATCAGTTTCTCGCTTCATGACAAGTGCCAGTTGACGCAGCGTCTCGACGCGATGGGATTCGACTTTGTGGAAGGGGGTTATCCCGCGTCGAATGAGAAGGATGCTCTTTATTTTGAGAAAATGGCGGAAAAACGCCTGTCGCACGCGAAAGTGGCGGCATTCGGCATGACGCGGCGAAAAAACGGGTCGGTTTCGGAGGATGTCGGGCTGGCGTCGCTGTTGGAAGCGAAGACGGAAGTGATTACGATGGTAGGAAAGTCGTCCCGGTTTCAGGTCGTCGATATTCTGCGGGTTTCCGAAGCGGATAATCTGGCGATGATTCGGGAAAGCGTCGCGTTTCTGAAGTCGCATGGCCGTCAGGTGATTTTCGACGCGGAGCATTTTTTCGATGGTTGGAAGGAAAACGCGGAGTATTCGTTGCAGTGCCTTGTGGCAGCGCTGGAGGCCGGAGCAGAGCGGTTGGTGTTGTGCGACACAAACGGCGGAAGTCTGCCGGGAGAGATTTTTGAAATCACGTCGCGAGTGGTGAGGGAATGCGGCGATTGCGTCGGAATCCACTGCCACAACGACTGCGATCTGGCAGTGGCGAATTCGCTGGCGGCCGTCGACGCGGGAGCCGTGCAGGTGCAGGGATGTGTCAATGGTTTCGGCGAACGTTGCGGCAATGCCAACCTGATTTCGATTCTCGCCAACCTTTCGCTGAAAAAGGGCTACGATGTCCTGATTCCAGGAGCCATTTCGCAATTGACCGAGTTGTCGCGGTACCTTTACGAGATGGTCAATTTGCCGCAGCCGAACCACCTGCCGTATGTCGGGAAGAGTGCGTTTGCTCACAAGGGAGGAATGCACGTCAGCGCCATTGCTCGTGATTCCCGCAGTTACGAACATGTTTCCCCCACATCGGTCGGAAACGAGAGCCGTGTGCTGGTCAGTGAACTGTCCGGCCGCTCCAACATCATGGCGATGGCGGAAAAACACCATATCCGCAACGATGTTCAACTGATGGAAAAGATTCTCGCCAAGGTCGTCTCCCGCGAAAAAGAGGGATACACCTACGAAACAGCGTCGGGATCGTTCGATTTGCTGGTGAAGAAATGTTCGGGAACATTCACTCCGCATTTCGAGTTGCTGAAATACCACGTCAACATCACCGGCAAGAACAAAGCGGAGGATAATGTCCGCGTCTGGACCGAAGCGATCGTGAAATTACGGGTCGGAAACCAGATTTATTACGAAGTGGCGGATGGCGATGGCCCGGTCAATGCCCTGGACGCGGCGCTTCGGAAAGCGTTGGTGGAGCATTACCCCAGCCTTGCCAACATGCACCTGCTCGACTACAAAGTCCGCGTTATCAACAGCGAGGCAGGTACCGCAGCCGGTGTTCGTGTCGTCATCGAAAGCCGCGACGAAACAGGAACCTGGGGCACCGTCGGAGTGAGCGAAAACGTCGTCGAGGCCAGTTGGATTGCCTTGACCGACAGTTTCGAGTACAAACTTTTCAAAGACCGACCGGATAATGATTAATGAACTAATGATTAATGGGTAATGGAAGTGTTGCGGGCACCTTGCGGTTTGAGCGGATTGTGGTAAAATAAAAAGTGTATTTGTTTCCACAAAGAAAGGTGACAGGATGAAATTCTCCACAATCGAAGAGACCGCGGCGGCGTTGGCTGCGGGCAAAATCGTGATCATGATGGATGACGAAGGTCGTGAAAATGAAGGCGACTTTATCTATGCGGCACAATTCGCGACGCCGGAAATCGTGAATTTTTGCATCACGCACGGGCGGGGGCAGACGTGCGTTCCGATGACGCCAGCCGACTGCAAACGTCTGGAACTTCCCCAGATGGTTCGGGAGAATACCGCTCCGCTTTCGACGCAATTTACAATTCCGGTCGACCATGTTTCCACGAAAACGGGAATTACCGCTCAGGAACGGGCTTGTACCATGGCGGCGTTGGCCGATCCCAAGGCGAAGCCGGAAGATTTTGTCCGTCCGGGGCATGTTTTTCCACTGTCGGCCAAAGAAGGTGGCGTTTTGCGGCGGGCAGGGCACACCGAAGCAACGGTCGATTTGATGAAAATTGCCGGTTTACGTCCGGTAGGTTGTTGTGTGGAGATTCTGGGGCCAGACGGAAATCGCGCAACAAGAGACGAAATTCAAAAAATTGCGGAAGAATTTTCTTTGGAAGTTTCGACGATCGAGGAGCTGATTCGGTATCGCCGTATCCGGGAAAAGTTGGTCTATCGGAAGGCGGAAGCGAGTTTGCCGACGAAATATGGACCAGGAAAAATCATCGTTTACGGGGTACAATACGAAGATATGGAGCCGGTCGTGATTCAGATTGGGTCGCCGGAAGCTGCGAAAAATCAAGACTTTGCGAAAAATCCACTGGTGCGGTTTCATTCGTCCTGCTTTACGGGAGACCTGGTAGCGTCGTTGCGGTGCGACTGCGGAGACCAACTGCGAAATTCCCTTTTGAAAATGCAGGAAGAGGGGTATGGAATTCTGGTCTATCTTCCCCAGGAAGGGCGTGGAATCGGTCTGGCGGAGAAAATCAAGGCGTACAAATTGCAGGAAGAGGGGCTGGATACGGTCGAAGCGAATCTCGCTTTGGGGCACCGTGCCGACAGCCGCGATTATGGCGTGGGATTGCAGATTCTCAACGATTTGGGAATTTGCCATATTCGGCTTTTGACGAACAATCCGAAGAAAATCGATGCGTTTATCTACAGTGGTTTCGATTTGACCGTGACGGATCAAATTCGGATTTTGGGTGAGCTAAATCCGTACAACGAGGCGTACATTCGGACCAAAGTGGAAAAAATGGGGCACATTTGGCCAGGGATTGATTCTTGTCACGATTAATCTGTCTGTGCGACCAAAAGCGACTGGCACATTGGGATTTCCAGAAAACGAAAGCCCCCCCTACTTTTTTGGGGCTTGGGGAGAGCGAACGCGAAAATTCAGGGGGGGTAAAGTATAAGTTGGAAAAAATTCCACATTTCTGTAAAATTGTGGCTTTGGGTATTCTTGCAATGGTTGGAGAATTGTGGTACAATGGGGAAAGTTGGGGGACATTTCAGGATGAACCTTTGGAATGGGAAAGACGTAAAGAAAAATAACGTATTCAGAGGATGTTGAGGATTTCAGGGAAATTTTCAACCGAGTGAATAGAAACCAATCAACGCAGGAATATAAAATGGCCAAAAACGATGGGGCGTGGCGTGGTCTGGTCTGGGCAACGGCGGGAATTGCCATAGTGACCGGTCTGGTGACAATTATTTACGGCACGAAAATTTATGGTGCCGGTTCCCTTCTGATGACGGTTCTGGGAATCTCCCTGGGAATGGTGGCGACGAGTGCTTTTCTGGTGCTTCATGCCCGGCGACTGCGGGAAAAACTGGCGGAAATCGCGCAGTGGAAACGACCGGAGTGGGGGGAGGATGTGGAAAATCCGTACCGGATCGAGTTTGACCAGGGGAAAATTCTCCATTTTCTCGTGCTGGGGCTGATTCCAACCGCGATTTTTGCCGCGTTGACCGTTTATTTGATGATCTACTGGACGAAATCGGGCGAAGTCTGGCTGGTGCCGAAAAACCACGCGATTCTGGCGGCGATTCTGTCGATGGTGGGGTGCATTGTCTGGTTGATGTTGGCTCGATCGTACGACGCGATTGTGGAAAATCAGGAGGAGTCGGAACTGCCGGAAGCGAAAGCGTTAGCCGAGGCATCGTGGGAAGCGTGCTGGTGGATGGGGCTGGTTTCGGTGGTACTTTTGGTAAAGCCGATTTGGCCGGTTTGCGAGCCGATTCTGTACTGGGCGATGATGTGGTGGATTCTGGCCGTGGCGTTGGAACAGGGCGTTCGGCTCTTTTTGGGCTGGATGCAGACGCAATCGACGCAGGAAACGTTTGTCACGCCTGTGACGGTTTTCCTCCGGTACATGGTTTTCGTTCGCGGCAATCCGATCAACAGCCTATTTTACACGATGGAAAAACGGTGGGGCGTCAGTTTCCGCTCGTCGTGGGCGATTCGATTTGTGGCACGGGCAACGGTGCCGGCGATACTGCTCGTTTTGCTCCTTTCGTGGGGACTTTCGAGCCTCTATGTCGTGCGGGTGAATGAGTTGGGCGTTCGGAAAGATTTCGGCAAAATCCATTTCACGCCGTTGGAGCCGGGGCTGCATTTCAAGTGGCCGTGGCCGTTTGGCGAGATTGCAACGTATCCGGTGAAGCAGGTTTCCATGATGCCGATCGGGTTCGTCCAGTCTGGTTCCGGGCAACTCTCGTTTCTCTGGTCGAAAGCGCATGAACAGGAATACGAATTGGTGCTGGGGGACGGTACCGAGGCGGTTTCGATTCATGCCATGGTACACTACAAAATCCGCGAAGACAGCGACGGCTTTTTCCAACACGTCCTGCAATTTCAGAATCCCGAAGACGCGATTCGCGACTACGCACACCGGTGCATGACGGAGTTGACGCGGTGTTCCACGCTGGAACAGGTGCTGGCGACGCAGCGGGATGAATTTTCCGCCGACCTGCGGACGCGGCTCCAGAATTATATTAACGAAAATCAACTCGGTGTGGAGATTGTCGAAGTTGCCATGCTGAATTTCCATCCCCCTGTTTCCGTGGCGGAGTCGTATCTCGACGTGATTTCCGCAGGCATCGACGCGAAACGAGTTCAAATCGTCGCGGAAGGAACCCGTGCGGCGGCCATTTTTGAGGCACAACAGCAGAGTGAGCAGATTGTCGCGGAGGCGAAAGTGACTGCGGCCAACTACGTCGCCACTGCCGGAGCGGAAACGGCCGAATTTCTCGCGGCGGGCAAGTCGTTTGCCATCAATCCCGAATGTTTTCAACTTCGGTACTGGCTTGACAGTATTCAGGAATTGTTGCGGAACAAACGGTTGGCGTTGGTGGATGAGTCGGTCGATGTGTTTTTTGACATGCAGAAGCAAGGTTCGTCGGAAGTGAATCGGAATATGTTGATGAGAGCCGAGTGAGCAAAACCAAAACAAAACCGCGCAGCGGCGCAAAATAATAGCCGCGTAGCGGCGGACGTCAAGGAAAATCCTGTGTTTTTTGTTAAAAGTCTTTGGAAAGAGAGGTCTGGAGAGGATAACTCTTTCTTTAGAAAGGTTTCCTCTCCACGGCGCTTCCGTCTTGACGGGAAAGCCACTCTCGCCTTTGGCGCAAGTGGCGCAACGCCTGGCCGATAGACCGATTTCAAACAGCGTTTGAGCTTCCAACCTGCGGATTTCCAATAAAAATTGTGTGAAATACATTAAAATAACGGAGTAAAAACAATATGTCGGAACATCATCACCATCATCATTCGAGCGACCCGGAAAATCGCCTTTCATTGGGGACGTGGCTTTTTCGGGTGGTCATTTCGCTGCTGATTGTCGGTCTGCTGATCGGCTATGGCATGACTTTTCAGATTTCGGAGAGTGAGAATGTCATCGTAACACGGTTCGACCGCCCGATTCGCGTGGAGACGGAGGCGGGGTTGCACTATAAACTGCCGTGGCCGATCGACCGCGCCCACACGATCGACATGCGGAAGCGGATTTTCAGCACGCCGCACGTCGCGACGCTGACGAAGGACAAGAAAAGTATCATTTTGCTGACGTATGCTGTCTGGCGAGTCCGCGACCCGATGTTGTTTCTGAAATCGCTGGGGAGCATTGAGGAGGCGGAAAAGAGCTTGCAAAGTATGGTTGTGAGCCACAAAAACGTGGTGATGGGGAAGTACGACCTGGCGTCGTTGGTCTCGACGGACGCGGAGAGGATTCGCGCGGAGGAGATCGAACGCCAGATTTGCGAAGGGGTGGACGAAGATGTGCGGGACAAGTTCGGCGTCGATGTTTTGCAGGTGGGAATCAAGCGGATGTCGTTCCCGCCGGAAAATGTGGAGGCGGTGCTTGACCAGATGCGTGCGGAACGGCAGAGTGAGGCGAGCAAACTCCGTGCCGAGGGGAACATGCAGGCACAGAAAATCATGAACGAAGCGAAAGTGGCTTCTGCGGAAACGATCAAACAGGGGACGATTCTGGCGGGGGAAATTACCGGCAATGCGACGCAGGAAGCGGCCAAAATCCGCTCGGAAACGCACCAGTTGGACCCGAAATTTTACCAATTCTGGCGGACGCTCCAAGCCATGCGAAATACGGTGGGGCCACGGACGACGCTGATTTTACGCAACGACAGCGGTATTTTCCAGCCGATTTTCGAGATGCCGAAGATGGACGAGAAACTGCCGGACGTAGCACCGAAAGAACTGTTGCCACCGAGCCAAGATAATTGATAATTGATAATTGGCGGGTGTTTACACTAAATATATTTTATGTAGGTAGAGAGGATGTTGACTTTCTGTTGACGAAATTTTAAACCCAACGGGATTAAGAATAAGATAAGAATAAGATATGACGAGAAAAAAATCAGGAAAAGTCCTTTTTCAAGGGCTGGAATCCGGGATGAAGCTCTTCCGATGGGCAGTCTGGGTTCTGGTGGTGTTGTTCTGGGTGTCGGGGATTCAGAACGTACAGCCGACGAATGTGGGGTTGCTGACCCGTTTTGGAAAGCTGCTTCCGAACTCGGTGCAGTCGCCCGTTCGGGAGCCGGGGCTGGTTCTGGCGCTGCCGTACCCGATCGACCAGCTGATTCAAATCCCCAAGGGGCAGGAACAGCGGCTGGAAGTTTCGGAGGTCTGGGCGGCACTCGATCTTCCGGTGAAAAACAATAAAATCGACCCGATTCTGGAAGGGTATTGCCTGACAGGGGACAATAACATTGTCCAGGCGCGGGTGGTGGTGAAGTACGTGATTGTCGATCCGGTGGCGTATGAGTTTCGGGTTTCCGATGCCCCGACGATGGTTCACGACATGACGCTGGCGGCCTTGACGGAAACGATTGCTCAGTGGAAGGTGGACGAGGTACTCCAACTCCAGCGTCGTCCGGCGGCAGAATCGGGCGAAGCGTCGGTTTTGCAGACGGAAAAGTTGGACGCGGCGGTGGCACGTCGGACGCAGGCACGGTTGGACGCGGTGGAGTCGGGGATTCAGGTGAATGTGGTGGAATTTGTGGCCATGCACTATCCCCGCCATGTGAACAAGGAGTTTGAGAACGTCCAGACGACACGCATTGCGAACGAGACGAGTAAACGTCGTGCGGAGGAATTTGCCGGGACGGAACGGTTTCGGTCGGAGTCGATTCGGACGATGAAAGTGGATGAAGCCAGAGCTAGGGAACACCAGTTGATTTCCGAGGCGATGGCGGAGAAAGAGAGTTTTATGCCTTTGTATGCGGAGTATCAGAAAGCGCCGGCGTTGGTCTGGCAGCGAATGTATATGGAAGCGATGGAACAAGTTTGGAAGAATGTCGGACGGTTGGATTTCGTTCCTGCAAATTCGCGGATTATTTTAACGGATGAACAGGAGGGCCAGCCATGAGTACGTTTTCACAACCGGTCTCGAAACAGGCGAGGGATTTGGACGTTCCGCTGACGCTGACGGAGCGGATGAAGATTGTGGTGCAGTTGGGTTCGGCGATGCTGGCAGGGGGGTTGCTGCTGGTCGGATTGATGCAAAAACAGTATGGCTCGGCGGGGATGTCGGACGTGGCGGACTTGATCATCATGTTCGCGTCGATCATCGTGGCGTTTCCCATTTTCGTGACAGCGTTTCTCGGCATTTTTTCGCGTAACGGGGACGCGCACGCCATGACGGAGCAGCTGGTGGCGTTGGCGACGCTGGCGGCAATGATGACGGGGCAGTTTGTCATTGCGACGCTGATTCCGATTATCATGAATCTGGGGCATTTCCTCGAAGAACGGAGCATTTTGGGGGCACAGGCGGCGATTGAGGGTCTGAAGACGCTCCAGGCACGCAACGCGACGCTGATTTTGCCTGGCGGTGAGGAAAAAGAGGTCGTTCCGGCAGATTTGAAGGTGGGGGATGTCATTCTGGTTCGACCGGGCGATATTATTGCCGCCGATGGTGAGATTCTGGAGGGGATTTCCACGATCGATCAGTCGTCGATTACCGGGGAATCGTTGCCGGAGGATGTTACCGCTGGGGCGAATGTTTTTGCCGGAACGGTGAATATGACCGGCGTGTTGCGGATTCGCGTCACGAAAACGGGGGACAAAACCGCGTTGGGTCGTGTGGTGGAACTGCTTCGTGAGGCGGAACAGTCGAAAACGCCGGTGATGAAACTGATTGAGAAGTACGCCATGTACTACGTGCCGATTATTTTGACGGTGGCGGGGGTGGTGCTTTTCCTGACACGGGATATTAGTCGTGCCGTGGCGATTCTGGTGGTCGGCTGTCCCGGAGCATTGGTGCTGGCTGGTCCGACGGCGATGATTGCCGCGTTGGCAGCCGCTTCCCGGTTGGGGATTTTGATTAAAAACACCCGTTTTCTGGAGTCGTTGGCGGGAATCGATACTGTGGTGCTGGACAAGACTGGCACGGTGACGATCGGACATTTGGAACTGTCGGGGATGTTCTCGCCGGAGAATCTTTCGGAAGAGGAACTGCTCAAAGAAGGGCTACGGTGTGCGTCCGGTTCGCGTCACCCGGCGTCGCGGGCGATTGTGCGAGCGGCGGAAGAGCGGGAAATCACCCTGCTGACTCCACCTGGAGCGGGGGTGCAGGAAGTCCCTGGAAAAGGGGTTGTCCTGGCGGAAAGTTCGGAAACGACGTATCTCGGACGGCTCGGCTGGCTGGGGGAGGAAGGTTTTGCGGTTTCGGAGAGCGAAAATCGGATTCCCGCCAACTTCATCGGCACGACGGTCTGGCTGGCACGTCGTCGGGAGACGGAAAATGGCACCGTTTCGGAAGTTTTGGGTTGTTTTCTCCTGGCAGACCGGCCACGACCGGAAGCGCGGGAAGCGATTCAGGAATTGCGTGATTTGGGTGTCGAACGGTGCATCCTCCTGACCGGCGACCGGCGAGCCACGGCTGAGGAAATCGGACGTTTTCTGAATGTCGATCAGGTGATTGCGGAAGTCTTGCCTTCGCAGAAGCTGGATGTGGTACACGCGGAAAAGGAGACGGGGCGATCCGTCATGATGGTGGGGGATGGTGTAAACGACGCCCCCGCACTGGCCAGTGGCGATGTCGGGATTGCGTTGGGGGCCGTGGCGAGCGATATTGCGTTGCAGAGTGCCGATATTGCTCTGATGACGAACGATTTGCGGCGACTTCCCCAGACGATTCAACTGGCACGCTCCACCCAGATGACCATCCACGTCAACATCCTCGTCGGGGCAGCGATGTCGTTCTTCTTCGTCTGGTTTGCGTCGATGGGATGGGTTTCGCCGTTGATGGGAGCGTTGTTGCACAATGTCGGCGAGGCGTTTGTAATTATCAACAGTGCCCGATTGTTGCAGTTTAAGGAGTAATCCAAAAATATAAAAAAAGCCGCACAACCGCGTCCCCCAAAAGGGAAAATTTCCGTAGAAGATGGAGATGGAAGTAAAAATCATCCGCGTAATTCGCGGATTAAAAAAGAAGTGTACGAAAACACATTTTTCTCGGCGGACACTTGAAACTGGCATTATCGACGAGATGAATAAAATGGATTGGGGTAGATTTTTTCTTTCCATCGTCGTCGATGAATAAAAATGTTTTTAGACGTGTTTGAGTTGGAAATGCACCTTCCCTGGGAGGGATACGGCGTGGAATTTAAAGATATTCCCTAGCGTCGCTACGCGGTTTTTGTTTTTTGCAAATTAAATATCAGGGGCATAAAATGGTCATTTACGCGGATAATAACGCAACGACTTGCGTGGCACCGGAAGTGACGGAAGCGATGCGGCCTTATTGGGAACAATGTTATTTCAATCCCAGTTCGATGTATCCTCCCGCAGCCGAGGCGGCCGAAGGTATCCAGAAAGCTCGAAACCATATCGCGACAGCGTGGCGGGTGAGCGACGCGCGGGAAATTCTGTTCACCTCCTGCGCCACGGAGAGCAACAATCACGTTATTTTTGGGTGTGCGAATGCCAATCCACGTCGGAAACATATCCTCACCACGACGGTCGAACATCCGGCGGTGCTGGAAGTCTGTCGGGAAATGGAGCGTCGGGGGTATCGGGTGACGTACCTGCCGGTGGATCGTCAGGGACGGTTGAATCGTGTCGATTTTGTCCGGGCGCTGGAGCCACGGGAGACGTTGCTGGTGACGATCATGCACGCGAACAACGAAACGGGCGTCATTTTTCCGATTTCCGAGCTGGCACGCATTACAAAAGAGACCGATTCGGGGATTTTGTTCCATACCGACGCGACGCAATCGGTGTCGAAAGTGCCGATTTCGCTCTCGGCCAATGGGTGCGGCGGAGTACGGGTGGAAGACTTCCGGTACGTCGATTTTCTCTCCTGTTCCGGGCATAAATTTCACGCTCCCAAAGGTGTCGGGCTACTTTACATCCGCAAAGGGTCGCCGATTCGCCCGTTTTTCATCGGAGGCCATCAGGAAGGAGGCCGTCGGGGAGGGACGGAGAATGTGCCGTACATCGTCGGGATTGCCAAGGCTCTGGAAGTGGCTCAGGCAACGCATGAGGAGGATGTGGCGCGACTGAAACGTTTGCAGACGTACTTCGAGTCGGAATTGACCACCCGTATTGCCGACGTGGAAATCAACGGGCAGGAAACGGCGCGAATGCCCAACACGACGAACATTTCGTGCCATTTTGTGGAGGGGGAATCGATTCTTTACGAACTTTCCGAGTACGGTATCTGCGCGTCGAGCGGTTCGGCATGCACCAGTGGTTCGCTGGAGCCGTCGCACGTTCTGCGAGCCATGCACGTTCCGTTCACCGCCATTCATGGCTCCACCCGGTTCAGTTTCAGCCGCTACACCACCGAATCGGAAGTGGAGCGGATTCTGGAAGTTTTCCCGAAAATCATCGCCCGCCTGCGTCACGCTTCGCCGTTTAGTCGCGAGAATCGGAAAAATGCTTCCACGTAAACTTTATTTGGAAATTCCCTCATCCATCATGGGATTCGGCCCCCCTATTGCATCTTGGAGGAAAGGGGATTAAAATAAAACGTTATCGTTTTGAAGAAGCTATCGAAAAATATTGACGGGAGTGAAGCATGGGTTGGTTGATGGCGGAAGCGCAGAGTAATCTGTTTGTGTTTGGATGGCTGGACATTCTGGTTTTTGTGGGATTTATCGTGGCGGTCATTCTGATCAGCACGCTGATGAGCCGCTCGGCAGGGGATTCGAGTGAGGATTACTTCCTGGCCGGACGTGGTTTGCAATGGTGGCTGATCGGGTTCTCACTCATTGCGGCAAACATCTCGGCAGAACAGTTCGTCGGGATGGCAGGCAGCGCCGCCATGTGTACCGGTCTGGCAATTGCTAGTTTCGAGTGGATTGCGGCAATCACGCTGGTGGGGGTCGGATTTATCTTCCTGCCGATGTTCCTGCGATGTGGGATTTACACGATTCCTGAGTTTCTGGAGTACCGTTACAATAAATTTGCCCGTTCCCTTCTGTCGCTCTTCATGATGATCATTCTGGTTGGCGTTTCGATTGCGGCGGTGATTTATCTCGGAGCGTTGACGATCGATACGCTTTTCCACGGGGTGATGATTTTCAACGTCATCGAAGTCAACGTGATTACCGCCAGTTGGGCATTGGGAATCCTCGCGGCAGTCTACGTTTTCATCGGCGGTCTGAAAGCATGTGCGTGGGCAGACCTGCTGCAAGGCTCGGCGTTGATCCTGGGCGGACTAGTGGTGATGATTTATGCTTTCGGTCAGTTCCACGATATGTCGTTCGACGAAATGCAGGCAGGCGTGACGCCGCAGTATCTCCGCCCGGATGCGTATCAGCGTGGCGACGGTGCCGATATGTTTTCGGATGTGACGGAAGATTCGCCGATGCTAGAAAAGTTCATGACGATCAACGCGGACAAACTGCACATGCTCCGTCCGCTTTCCGATCCGAATATTGTCTGGACGACGTTGTTGTTCGGTATCTGGATTC
>JAUNBF010000065.1:0-16157 GCA_030527185.1 Planctomycetia bacterium
AATTATCAATTATCAATTAATTCGTCTCGTATAGGGTAGGAGCGTAAAATGTTGCGTCACATGTTCAAATCGAAAATCCACCGTGCCACGTTGACAGGGACGGAGTTGGATTATGAGGGGAGTATCGCGGTTGATAAAACGCTTTTGGAAGCTGCGGATATGCTGCCGGGAGAAGAAGTCCACGTCCTGAATGTCAACAACGGCCAGCGCCTGGTCACGTATATCATCGAGGCTCCGGCAGGTTCGGGAACGGTCATGCTCAATGGTCCGGCGGCACGGATGGGTTATCCGGGAGATGTGGTCGTTTTGATTACTTACGCCACGATGGAAGAAGAGGAAGCTCGCCAACATCGTCCGACGGTCGTACACGTGGACAAACAAAACCGAATCCTTTCCTGAACCAAGGAAAACCTTCCCCCAGGTTGAATCATGCGTGTTTTGTTGCTGTTTGCGCTGCTTTTTGTCGCCATTTTTCTGCTTGCCCCTTTTTGGGGAACCGAGACGCTTTCTCCCGCGATTTTCTGGTCGCAGGAGAGTCTGGAATGGAAAATCTTTCTGAATTATCGCCTGCCACGTGTTTTGCTGGGGCTGTTGGCGGGGGGATGTCTGGCGGTGTGCGGGATGGTTTTTCAGGCCGTCTTTCGCAACCCACTTGCCACACCCTTCACCCTCGGAACCGCCAGTGGAGCCGCGTTTGGCGTTTCTCTGGCCATCCTCTGCGGCACGATTCCCCTCCTTCCGGCAGCCTTTTTCGGGGCACTTCTTTCGCTGGCACTCGTGTTTGCCATTGCGAAAAGCTCCGGTCGCTGCGGCGGGACGGAAATGCTCCTTTCCGGGATTGCGGTAAGTTTCGTTTTTTCCAGTCTCATCATGCTCACGCAATATCTCAGCGACCCGACCCAAACCGTCCGAATGCTCCGTTGGACGATGGGAGGCCTCGACCGCGGCGGGCTGGAAACGGTACTGAAACTCCTCCCCTGGGTGCTTCCCGCGTTGGGGATTCTCTGGGGAATGTCGCGGGAATTGGACTTATTCTGCATCGGGGAAGAAGTCGCCTCGGCCAGAGGGATGAATGTGGCGCGAAGTCGGTGGATTCTCCTTCTCACCACCTCATTTCTCGTCGGCACCATCGTTTCCGTCTGCGGTCCCATCGGATTTATCGGGCTGATGATTCCTCACATCGGAAGAATCCTCGCGGGAGCCTCCCACCGCCTGCTTTTTCTCATTTCCTTTCTGGGAGGGGGTGCGCTTTTAGGACTCTGTGACACCTTTTCCAGAACGCTGATTGCCCCGGACGAAATACCGGTGGGCATCCTGACCGCGTTGTTAGGTGGCCCCTTTTTTATTGGTCTTTTAATCCTTTCCTCACGTGTGACCATGGGAGAAAAATAAAACCTCGCAGTCGAGACAAAACCTTTCCAATATCTGATGGAATCCCGAAATGATTCCTTATAAATTTTCCAGAACCGTTTTCAGGATGTGAAAATAGGATTTTCTTTTCCTTTTCAGAAAAAATTGGGGGATGTGATACTTGAAAAGAATGGGGAAATCGACTATAAAGGGGAAATAGAGGGAAATTTTTTCATCAGAAAATGAAAAAGAAAGGTAAATCCGACAACAAGGAGAAATTTTATGTCGAAAACGATTAACGTTGCCATGATCGGCCAGGGATTCATGGGGAAGTCGCATTCCAACGCGTGGAGCCAGGTCGCCAAGTTCTTTGATCCGCCCGTCATGCCGGTGCTGCATACGGTCTTTGGGCAGGAAGCGGAAAATCCGGCCGCGTATGCTCAAAAATGGGGTTGGCGGAACGCTTCCACCGATTGGGAAACGTTGGTGAAATCGCCTGAAATCGGACTGGTCGATATTGTGACGCCCAACTTCATGCACGCTCCTCCTGCCAAAGCGGCGATAGCGGCAGGAAAAGTTTGCTGTTGCGAAAAACCGATTGCCGGAACGCTCGACGATGCCCGTGCCATGGCTCAGGCCGCGAAGGAAAACAACGTTCCGTCGTTTGTCTGGTTCATTTATCGCCGTGTTCCTGCGGTGGCGTATGCCTACGAGATGGTAAAGGCCGGGGAATTGGGCGAAATCCTGCATATTCGCGCCTCCTATTTGCAGGACTGGGCGGATGAAAATGTTCCGCTGACGTGGCGTTTTGAGAAAGAGTTGGCGGGAAGTGGTGCCCATGGTGACTTGAACGCTCACATTACCGACATGACTCGTTTCGTGGCGGGTGTGGAAGTGGAGGAAATCTGCGGTGCCATCAACAAGACGTTTGTGGAAAAACGGAAGAAGTTGACAGGACTTGTCGACCAGACGAACATCATCGGTGGTGCCACGGCAGACACGTCGGAATATGGCGACGTGACGGTCGATGACTCGGTTCTGTTCCTCACCAAGTTCAACAATGGCGCGATTGGCAGTTACGAAGCGGCTCGCCAGGCTACCGGCAACAAGAACCGTAACTTCTTTGAAATCAACGGAACGAAAGGTTCGCTGAAATTCAACTTTGAGCGGATGAGTGAGTTGGAATATTACGATGCCCGTCGTCCCAGTGGAGTTCAGGGTTGGACGACGATTCTCGCCACGCACGGTGCCGACCATCCGTACGTCAAAAACTGGTGGCCGGACGGACATTTGATTGGCTATGAACACACATTCACCAACATGGCTTACGATGTGTTGAAAGTAGTGGCAGGCGAAGAACCGACCATTCCGCTGGCCAGTTTTGAGGATGCCTACCAGACGCAGCGAATTCTGGAAGCGGCGTTGATTTGCGCGAAGGAAAAACGCTTTGTCAAGTTGGACGAGGTAAAATAATTTTCTGCCACAGGAGAGAACTTGGAGAGGTTTTTTCCTGTGGTTTCTTTTGACAGGAAGGATGGCATGTCGTATTCGGTTGCGGATGTGGTTCGCTTTATGGAGTCGTTTGCGCCTCCGGCGCTGGCAGAATCGTGGGACAATACGGGACTGCTGGTGGGAGATGGGGAACTGCCGGTCGAGCGGATGATGACGTGCCTGACGATTACGCCGGAGAGTGCCGGGGAAGCGATGGAGCGAAAAATCGACCTTCTGATTGCTCACCACCCGCTTCCTTTTCGGCCAATTCAGAAAATCACAACGGAAACCACGACGGGCAAGTTGCTTTGGAATCTGATTCGTCATGGCGTGGGGATTTACTCGCCGCACACCTCTTTCGACTCGGCGGCTTGCGGTATCAACCAGCAAATTGCGGAAGGGTTGGGGTTACAAAGTATCGTTCCACTGATTTCTTCGCCGGAAGTGCCGGGAGGGACGGGGCGTTTGGGCGAATTGCCGGGAGGGATGCGGCTGGGCGAATTTCTGAAGAGGGTAAAATCGTTTTTCCATCTGCCACACGTGGCGTTTGTGGGAGATGTTTCGCGGATTGTTCGCCGAGTGGCGATTGGCTGTGGTGCTGCGGGCGAATTTCTGAAAGAGGCACAAAAATATCGTTGCGACGTTTTTTTAACGGGCGAGACGAATTTTCACACTCTGCTGGAAGCCCAGGCAACGGGGATTGGTCTGGTTCTCATGACGCACTATGCCAGCGAACGATTTGCGTGTGAGCGTTTGGCGGAAATTCTTCGGGAAGAGTTTCCCGGCCTGGAAATTGGTTGCAGTGAACGAGAAAAAAATCCGCTTCAATACGATGATTCTCTCACAAATTGATTTTCTATCAAATTTTCTAGATTTTATTGGGGAAGAAACCTCCTTTCTTTTTACCAAATCGTTAAAGTTTAATATTTTCATGGAACAGATGGAAATATTTACATTTTGTTGACATCTTTTTTCACAGTGGACAGAAAATTCTATCGATAAAGGGAATAATCCTGATTTTCAGGGTTATAAGGGATTGTCAGGTCTTGAATCCAACAAAGGAGTGTTCCTGTGAAGAATATCGTGTCTTGTTTCGTGTTGTCGGGTCTTCTGTTCATGTCCTCCGTAGCCTGGAGTCAGGGGGTTGTTTTTCGTGGTGTGGGAGCGGTCAATGAGAGTATGGCAGGAGCTTCGACAGCCTGTCCGATCGATGCTGCAGGGGCACTGTACTGGAACCCTGCCACGATTGCGGGACTGGACAATTCGGAAGTCAGCATCAATTTTGGGTTGATTATGCCCAATTTATCGATTTCGTCGCAATTGTCGAATGGTTCCGGCGGAGGAACCACGGATGGCGAGGCGGGAGCGGTACCGGCGCCCGCGATTGCGATTGTGAAAAAACTGGACGATTCACGATGGAGTTGGGGATTGAGTCTGGGAGTTGTCGGCGGAGCCAAGACGAATTTTGGCGGAGCGTCCGTGACCGAAAATCCGATTTTATCTTCCGAGTCGATTCCCCTTGGTGTCGTCAACGGTAAAGTTCAATATGGCAAAGTGGGCTATGGCAATATCAACTCCGATATTCAACTTTTGCAGTTGGCACCCAGTCTGGTGTATCAGTTGACGGATAAACTGAGTATTGGTTTTGGTCCAACGCTGTCGATCGCGTATTTGAACTGCACACCGTTGTATGTCGTTGATGGCTATAGCGACCCGAATGACTCCGTGCGCGGAGCCGGTTCCCGATGGGCTTGGGGGGGTGGTTTCCAGTTTGGGGCTTACTACGATACGATGACGGGCTGGCGGTTTGGAGCGAGTTACAAAAGTCAAACCTGGCTGGAAGATTTTCGGCTGCGAATCATGGATGCCGAGAACAAACCTCAGGTTTTGACGTTGGATTTGGACTATCCGGCCATTCTCTCTTTCGGCGTATCGTACGCAGGATTGGAGAAATGGTTATTTGCGTTTGACATGCGGTATTTTTTCTTTGAAGAAGCCAAATACGCTCCATTGGGTTGGGAGAATGTCTTCTCGTTCAGTTTGGGTGTCCAGAGGATTGTGACGGAAAAACTGAGTTTGCGTGGTGGCTATTGCTACAATCAGAATCCGATTCGAGAAACGGCCACACGGGAAAATATCGCCTCGCCGTTGATGCCGGGTCACGCTCTTTTTACCGGGTTTTCGTATCGGCTTTATGAGAACATGCTGGTACATTTGACATACGGCCACGTTTTCAAAGCGACTTCGGAAGGACCTTATTTCGGAGAGGCAAACGCGGCTCTGGGAGGTTACGTCCGCAGCGAGGTGGGAGCCAATCTGCTGACAACAGGCGTTTCGATGGCATTTTAAGGAGAGAGAAGATGAAATCGTATCGTAAAGAGTTGTTTTTCACCCTTCCCCAACGGCGTGGTCTGGTCAATATTACCGCAGAAGTGCAGCGAACGATCGATGAGTCGGGAATCCGGGAAGGACTCGTGCTGGTCAACGCGATGAATATCACCGCCAGCGTTTTTATCAACGACGACGAACCGGGATTGCATGCAGACTACGAAGTCTGGCTGGAAAAACTGGCTCCTGAAAAGCCATATTCGCAATATCGTCACAATGGGGTGGAGGACAACGCAGACGCTCATCTGAAACGAACCATCATGGGACGGGAGGTTGTCTGCGCCATCACCCACGGAAAACTCGATTTTGGAACCTGGGAACAGATTTTCTATTACGAACTCGACGGAAAACGTCGAAAACATGCTCTGATAAAAATTATCGGAGAATAACTGTGTGTCGGGTGGAATGGGCAACCATCCATGGATAATTGTCCATTCCATCGGATGTTATCTCTATTTTTGCCGATATTGCCGATACCCTTCTTCCCAACGATCGGTATCCTGCGGCATGAAAACGTCCATCGGAAAACTGTTCCGAACCATCTGACGAGCTTCCTGAATATCCGAGACCACACCATCCGCAATGGCCTGCATGAGAATATTCCCAATAGCCGTCGCCTCGATAGGACCGGTAATGACCATTCGCCCGGTCGCGTTTGCCGCAGCCTGGCAGAGGGAGCGGTTCTGCGTCCCGCCGCCGACAATATGGATCGTCTCGATTCGCGACCCGTTGATTTCCTCGCACATCTGAAACACCTGTCGAAAACGCATGGCAATGCTGTCCATCGCGCAGCGGAGAATCTCCCCTTCCGTTTGCGGCACTTTTTGCCCGGTCCGCGAACAGAATTCCTGGATGGCCGTCACCATGTTTTCCGGCGCGAAAAACGCCTTCGCCTCTGGGTCGATGAACGATTGCAACGGTGGAACCGCTTCCGCCATTGCGGTCAAATCTCCCCAACTCCAGTTTTTCCCGCTCTGATTCCAGATTCGGCGACATTCCTGCAAAATCCACATTCCCGTGATGTTTTTCAGGACGCGATACGTATTGCCCACGCCCCCTTCATTGGTGAAGTTCAAATCCGCAACCCGTTGATTGATAATCGGTTGCGGCGACTCGATACCCATCAGTGCCCACGTGCCGAGACTGATATAGCACCAATTCGGCTTTTCTCCCGGCTTGCTCTGAGCGGGAACGGCCAAAACGGCGCTGGCAGTATCGTGCGTGCCCGGCAAAACGATGTTCATCGACACACCCAAGTCCTTTTCCAAAGCCGGTCGCAATCCTCCCAGATTCGTTCCTGGCGGCGTCACCTCCCCCAAAAAATGCGTCGGCAAGTCAAACGCTTTCAGCAAGTCAAACGCCCACGTTCCTGTTTGCGGCTGGAAGAACTGCGTCGTCGTTGCGTTGGTAAACTCGTTGATATACTCACCGCTCAAGAGCCAGTGAAACAGGTCGGGAATCTGCAAAAAATGGTGAGCCATTTCCAAAAGCGGATCATCGCAGCGTCGCATGACAATCCACTGATAAAGCGTGTTGAACTGCATGAACTGCAAGCCGGTCTGAGCAAAAATCGTTTCCCGCGAGACTTGCTCAAACGCCGCTTCCGGCATTCCATCCGTCCGATGGTCACGGTAGGCGACCGGATTGGAAAGAAGCCGCCCTGCCCTGTCCAGAAGGGCAAAATCGACGCCCCACGTATCGACGCCGATGCTGGCAATCTCCCTGGAAATTGATGCCGACT
Organism: Planctomycetia bacterium; assembly: GCA_030527185.1. Lineage (GTDB taxonomy): Bacteria > Planctomycetota > Planctomycetia > Pirellulales > Thermoguttaceae > RGIG3701. The sequence goes on from JAUNBF010000065.1 coordinate 6,971, forward strand.
GGCGAATCCCGTTCTGGACGTGTTTCCAGAGTGCCGGAGCGTCCCAGTAAAGCGTCCCACCCATATCCACCATCCCGTTTTCAAAACGGTACGTCTCCTCCAGTTGCAAATGCTGATCATGGACGTGTCCGAGAATATGCCGCCCGGAAGAAGCTCCAATATCGACCGCCAGATAGTTTTTTTCCGCCATCTCACTCCCCTTGGTTGTTTTCGTGTGTGCCAAATCCCAAATACTTTTCCAGCCCTCATTTTACCACAGAGCCAACGGCAGGTCAACCCGAACACCCTCCATCCGCAAAAATACGAATTTCACCTCCTTTTTTCCGCTTTTCCAGGAGACATTTGTCCGATTCCGCGGAAAAAAGAGGATTTTTTGCGGAAAAAAAAGATTGACAAGCCCTTGGGACAATATTATAATGTGGTAGTTGTGTGGAAAAAGGTGGAAATCGGGTCATTTTTTCAGGAGAGTTTCATGAACGTCGCATTTTACCCCCCCCCCCAAGATTAGCAATTTTCGCCAGAGTAAAGGTTCTTTTTCTTTTCATGCTCTGTTGTTGGCCGACTTCTTTGTTGTCGGAATCGCTGATTTTGACGAATCAAACTTACTCCAGTACGGCTGCCCTGAATACCGACCTGTCGGGAAAAGAGGGGATTCTCAAACAAGGCAACGAAACCGCTTCCATCACGGTAAATGGTGTGATTGGAACAAACCTGATCGATATTGAGGCAGGAACGTTGGCTTTTTCTGGAAGTCGCGGCAGTACCCCCTCTTTCAATGGCACGATCAACGTCTCTTCCGGCGCGGCCATCCTCCTGAATGGTCACGACACGCTCGGTTACACGCCCAGTGGCAACGTTACGGACAAGTACACCATCAATCTTGCGGGAACCATGCGGTTGGAAGGGACGAATCAGTCTTTCGGCAATTTTACGCTTAATTTTCAGGGTGGAACGGTTTCGAGAACCGGAAGTTGTTACTTTGCCTGGCTGCGTAACACCACGGAAGTCAAGGCATCCTCCGGGAATTCCATCTTCAACGCTCCTATCAATTTTGGAAGTTTACTGACAGGAACGGTAAAAGTCGACGTTGCTGAGAATGCCAGTCTCGACCTTCAGGGTACCTGGAGCGGAAGTACCAATTTCAGCCAATTCACCAAAACGGGTGGTGGGACACTTCGTATTTCCAAGCCGGTACATTACAACGTTCTGACCCAGGTGGAAGGGGGAACGCTCCAGTTGGGCGGGAACAACATTTTCTCATCGACTTCGGCAGGAGTGGCTCTGGCCGCGGAGACTTTTTTCGACATGAATGGGAAAAATCAGGAACTGAAAATACTCCAGGGGAGTGGAACTGTCACGAATTCCACCGCAACGCTCTCGACACTGACCATGAACCTGACGGAAGCGAGTACGTTCTCCGGCAGTTTTGGTCAATCGGGAAATTCAGCCCTTTCCATCGTCCAGAAAGGGAACCAGACCTGGACGCTGGATGGAACAGGAAACTGGTATATCGATACCTGGACCATCGAGTCGGGGAGTGCGGCCATGACGAAAAGTACAGGGAATTCCCATCATATCTACGGAACCATCACCATTGCAGAAGGTGCCCAACTTTCCCTCCGTGTGAGGGATGCTCTGGGTTATGAAGTTCCCACCACGGAAACAGCCGGGAAAGGATACACGTTGAATATCGGCGGGACGCTGGAAATCAGTGGTGCCAATCAGACGTTGACGCAGGCGGTCTGGAACTTTACCGGAGGGAATCTGGTGCAGGCCAGCGGACAAAATACGGTGGTGGACTATCTCCGAAACTACACCCAAATCAACGTGACGCGGGGGGATTCTCGCTTCGGTGCCCCTTTGAGAATTGGTTCGGCAGCCGATACGGCTACGTTGCATATTGCGGAGAATGCCTCGCTGACCATGGAAAAAGGAGTCCAGCGCCGGGATACCGGGAAATCGATCAACATCCACAAAACAGGCGAAGGAACGTTGGTTTTTGCGGGCACCGAACCGTATCGTCTGACCGAAACAAAAATTTCCAAGGGAAAACTGATTCTTGAGGGAAGTACCCTCCAAACCGGACTGACCGACACATCCTCCATGGTTTTCATCGAAGAAAGTGCCCAATTTTTCGCTTCTGGAGGAGCAACGATCCACGGTACACTGAATTTGCAGGGTGAATACGTTCTGCGATTGATCGATCTGGATACCACCCAGACCAATCTGATTCTGGACGACCTGATTTTGGGAGAAAATGCGACCGTGACGCTGGATATTACCGATGTCCTTTTGTCGGATTACGAAAATGTTGCCCTTCTGGAAGGGAAAACCGAAGATATGGATACCATTTTCCGTCAATTTTCCACATTATTTGAGGAAAATGCGGATGCCCACAACTTCCATCTGTCGCTGAATCAGAACACCATCTTCCTTTCCACAGATCGTGGTGCCGTTCCCGAACCTTCCGCGTGGATGTTACTTCTGGCTGGTCTGGGAGGACTTTTCTGGTGTCGAAAAAAGTGAGTTTCCAACAATTGTAAAAATCATTCCACACGAAGTTTTTTTCAATAACCGTCCTCTAAAGCAAAATACCTGGAGAGTATCTCATGAAACGAAACGGTTTTACGTTGGTGGAATTGCTGGTCGTCATTGCCATTATCGGAATGCTGGTGGGGTTGCTCCTGCCAGCCGTCCAACAGGCACGGGAAGCGGCTCGGCAAATGCAGTGCAACAACCACTTGCGACAAATGGCTCTGGCCGCTCTGAATCATGAGTCGAGTTCCCGGAAATTCCCTTCCGGCGGCTGGCATTGGCGGATGACCGGAGATGCGGACAAGGGAATGGGACCCAATCAGCCTGGTCCGTGGGCTTATTCCCTTTTACCGTTTCTGGAACAAAGTGCCCTTTACCAGTTGAGTGCCGACGGAAACCCGGACGACCCCACCAACGGCAAGGAAGGGGCACGAACGGTCCTTCTGACCCCTCTTTCCATTTTCCATTGTCCTTCCCGACGGACGCCTAAAGTTTATCCCCTGGACGATGGTTACACACAATCCGGCGACAAAATTTTCAATGCCCATTCTGTCACGGAAACCTCTCGTGGTGATTATGCCGCGAATCATGGAAGCCGTAGCGAACTCTGCCAGACGTTCAGCTATGAACCTTCGACATACGCGGCAGCCCAAGCGATGGATGCCGACCAGTCGTGGAATAAAAATGGCAACACAACGTATCTTGAAAATGGAATCATCTACCGACACAGTTCCGTCACCATCGGGGAAATCCGGGACGGAACCTCCAATACCTATCTCCTCGGCGAAAAATATCTGCCTGCCGACAAATATGAAGAGGGGAAGAACCACGGAGATAACGAAGGGTTGATGTGGGGAGCCGACAACGATAACCAACGTTCCTGCTACTGCGAAATCCAAAACGGCACGGTGAAAAGTCAACCTTGCAAACCGGCTCAGGATCGCCCTGGCGTGACTCTGGACGGCAGTTTCGGAAGTCCTCACGCAGGCTCTTTCGGAATGGCTCTGTGCGATGGTTCCGTGCAGAGAATCCGCTACTCCCTCGACCCCCTTATCCATCACTACCTGGGAAACCGAGCCGACCAACAGGCCGTTCCGTTCCCTCAGTAGTTTTTTTCGAGTTTTTACAATGCTCTGCGAATTCGGCGCGAACGGCGGGAGTCGGCAGGCGTATCGGCAGATTCCTGAAGCGTTTCTTCATCGGTAATTGCTCCGACACTTCGCATTCCCTCAATTTCATCCCGTTGAAGCAATTTATTGATCCGCATTTCGATGCGCGTCAGTTCATTCCCCTCTTCCGGGGCAACGAACGTGAATGCCACGCCATCACGACCCATGCGACCGGTTCGTCCGACACGGTGAACATAGTCGTCGCAGAATTTGGGAATGTCGTAATTGATGATGTGCGAAATTCCCGACACGTCGATTCCCCGTCCGACCACATCGGTGGCTACCAGAATCCGCGTTTTGCCTTCCCGGAACGATTTCATCACACGGTCCCGGCGGCGTTGCTGCAAGTCGCCATGAATCGACTCCACACTCGGTATCAGTTTTCCCAATCGCGACGCAATTTTGTCGGTACCTCGTTTGGTACGGCAGAAAATAATCGCCTGGTGGGGATTTTCCCGCTCGAGAAGTTTCAGCAACAAATCGAATTTCTGGGTGGGGTCAACCGTAAAATAATACTGCTCGATCGTCTCGCTGGCAATGTCGGTACTGGAACAGTCCAAAACCTGCGGTTCTTGCATGTATTTTTGAGCAATGCTCTTCACCGCCGGGGGCAAGGTGGCACTTAACAACAACGTCTGCCGGGACTGAGGAGCCATTCGCAGAATTTTTTCAATATCAGGACGAAAACCAATGTCAAGCATCCGATCCGCTTCGTCCAGCACCACGATTTTCAGCCGATCCAGTTTCAGCGAACGACGTTTGATATGATCCATCACCCGCCCTGGCGTTCCGATGACAATATCGACACCATCTTTCAACTCCTGCACCTGGGGCGGAATCGGTTTGCCACCATAGAGCGCAACCGTCTGCAAATCGGAGTATTTGGCCAGTTTTTCAAACTCCTCTTTCACCTGCACCGCCAATTCCCGCGTGGGAAGCAACACCAGTGCCTGCGGATCGAAACTATCCTCGTCAAATTCAATCGTTTCGAGAATCGGGATGGCAAAAGCGGCCGTTTTTCCAGTCCCTGTCTGAGCCTGCCCCATGACATCTTTTCCTGCCAGGGCAACGGGAATCAGGGCCGTCTGAATGGCGGATGGGGTCACGTATTGAGCCTCATCCAATGCCTGGAGCATCTCCTGCGACAACCCCATCTTGGCAAAGGGGGAATGCCGTGAAATCTTTTTGGCCGGAATTTTTTCTTCCGTTTTGGCCGAGCTTTTTTCCCGAACCGGTTTTTCCATCGGCGGTTTCTTTTCCAACAACTTCTTTTCCGGCAACGGTTTGGGAAGAGGTTTTCTGTCCAGGGATGGTTTCGGAGTTTTTTTCGTAACCTTTTCCTTTTCAGAAGGTTCTGACGGACGCGAAACCGTTTTCTGACGGACTTCCGCATTCTTTTCCATCCGCGTTTCCTGCTCTTTCAGCGCACGCTGCTGATGTTTCAATTCCCGAACCTGTTTTTTCAGGTCATCTTCCTGCTGCACCGTTTTCTGACGTTCGCCAGACGTTTGCGGAGTCTGTTTTTCCGCACGTCGCAAAGATTCCCGCACTTCCTGGAGCGTTTTCCGCACTTGCGCGATAACCTGCTGGAGAGCTTTTTCCTGCTCTTTCAACAAAGCTTCCTGAACGGCCAAAAAATCTTTTTCCACCACTTTTTCCGTCGTTTTTTCTTCGGGGACATTCGGAACCTCGACCGCGACCTTCGGCTTCCTGGCCGATTTTTTCTCGACCGTTTTCTTTTCACGGGAAGTTTCCGGCTGTGGCTTCTTTTTCGTCGTATTTTTCTTCAATTGAGGAGGACGTTTTTCCTCCATCTCTTTCTGAAAAGATTCCTGAAAGAAAAGGGACTCGACCGGCTCGTGCCTTCCCGAAGCGACGACACTATGATAAGAGGGAATTTCCAGTGATTCCAAAGAGACACCTGGCGAAAGGCGGATTCCCTTGGCACGCACTTCCTCTTCCACCGACGGATGAATCCGGGAGGAAGCTACACGCAGTCCATCGACCAAAACCGTCTTGCGAGCGGACGGATTTACAGAGGGATTGGACGCGATATTCGTCCGTTTTTTTCGATTTTTCCCTTTTTTGACCACAGGCTGCGGCTGGGCGGAAATCATGGCGTCAATTTCGTCCTCACGCAGCGTTTGCAAATCCTTTTCCTGGAACGATTCTTTTTCTACCTCTTGAACAAGTTCACTTTTTCGTTGATTAGAACGTTTCTTACTCATTTTTTCCTGTTTCGTCTGAGGAAAACAGGGAATTTCTCATCCACCTTTCGGCAGAGCCAATGCCAGTCCTGTTTTTACCGAATGCTTTCCCAACCTTGCCTCCTGATTTTATCCATTTTCAAGGGTGTCCGCATTCCTCTTTGTGCTGTCTGTATTGGAGCTTCTCTCTTCCAGAAAGAAGTTTCCACTGTTTTCCAAGTTACTTCGCATGAATCCACGCTTCCAGCATTTCAAACTGCCGGACAAAGCCCTGTTCCTCCACCCTAATCGGACTTTTGAAAAAACATGCGAGAAAATCCATTTTTCCAATAAATTGACGGCGACGTGCCCATTCGGTCAATCGAATCATGTCCAATACCAACGGTGCCGCCAGAAGGGAATCACATCCCTGCCACGTAAACTGAAGTGTCATGGGCGTCCCCAAAAAACCACGGAAATGAATGTGGTCCCAGGCTGTTTTCCAGTCGCCCAGGCTCTGGATATACTCAATCGATACCAGCGTCTGCGGGGCGTAACCCAGAATCTGCGTCAGCAAATGGCTCTTACTCGCCACTTTCGTCGCCTTGTTCCGTGGATCGTCCAGTACCACGCCATCCCGATTCCCGAAAATGTTGTGCCCGACCCAACTCATGACCTGCAAGTGGCGGTGGGCAAACAGGGGTGCCAGAACACTTTTCATCAACGTCTCCCCCGTCTTGCCATCGTTGCCCATCATCCGAGCATGATTCGCGACGGCCAAATCTTCCAGAGCCGGTGGAGTGGCTCCCAGAGAAGGGGTAAAGTTGATATAATCATAGCCTAATTGCAAAGCCGCCACCGCATAGAGCGAACTGGCTGGCAGGGGACATTCCGGGGAATCCAGCGTTTGATCCAACGCTTCCCAACACGTCCACGCTTCTTGCTCCGAATTCAAGGGACTGGCCGGTTCCGTGGACATCAGATTGACAACAATCAAATGCTCCAACTGATTCCGTTTGACAAAAGCCCGCATGGCATCTTGCATGGCCGCCACTTTTTCACGAGCCGTTTGTCCGCCATCGTTCGCCCAGTCTGCCATCTCTTCCACCACTTTTCCACTGCGGGAAAGGATTCCGGGCACAATTTCCGCGTCCAGAGACGGCAAGGAAGAGGCCACGGCCTGGAATATTTCGGCGTCGAGGGCTTTTTGTTCCACCAATTCTTCCGCCGATTGGGCCAAAGAACTGGCACGGACTTCGCAGCCACCGAAATGAAAATCGGACCAGTCAGGCATTTCATATCCCGAAAATTCCGGCAATTCGGTCGTCAATCCCCAGGCAGGAACCACTTTTTTCATGGTTGCCAACCAGCCCACCGTCACGGTAGTAGCAACACCGCCCCAGGCACCTACGATCCAAATTCCTGTCCGATTTTTCATCATCCGCACTCAGTGAAGTTTTCATCCTTTTGCATGACACATTCTACGATATTAAGAATTATACCATATTTTTGACTTATTGGACAGGGCACACCCCAAAATTTTGACAAAATATCAAGAAAAAGATAAAGAATCTTCCCAACTATCTCCTGGTACTGGATTATACTCCATCCCCGTTTCAATTCTCCGCCGAGAAAATAGTGGGAACGGAAATATCTGCGTCTTCTGTGCAATCCGCGGATAAATATTAACGTTGGAAGTAGTGAAATTTCTGGATTTATCCGAAAAACTCTACCTGGAATTCTTCTTAAAAAGGAGGTTTCCTGCACTTCTTTTTTATCCGCAGATGACACCGATTACGCAGATGATTTTATTTCCATCTCCACCCTCTGCGGAAAGTCCCGCCTCACTTCTGGAATGTGGTAAATGAATTTTAGAAATGCTCCAGTGGACGATTATGTTGGTGATTCAGCCGTTTCATGGAACCTGGAGCAGATTCACCAGAAGCATTTTCTCTTCCAGGCGACTTTGCGGATTTTCCTGTTGGAATTGGGCAAAAGCCTCCTGCAAAACTCCTGTAATGACATCGACGGTACTCGCAGCCGAAACGGAGCCTTTGAGAAAAACACGATTCTGGAAGAGAAAGATGGAAACCGTCGCTCCTGTTTTGTCCAAGACCGCTTTTTCCACTTTGTCACACCACGAAATCCATTGCGTTTCTTCGGAACTCCCCCCTTCCACCGTCACTCGCAGCAACATCGGTGCCATTTCCCCATTCTGGAAGAAAATCTGCAAAAGAGTTTCTCCTGTCTGCTTTCCGATGAGCGAAATTTGCCGTGGAGAAATTTCCACGGTATCGCAAATCCCTCGTTTTCCCATCCGAATTTCGCGAACCTCCGATTCCGTGTTCAAAACCACGCCATGGCAGGGGGTCAGCCGGACATCCTGAAACACCTCACGCGGTTCTTCCTGAGGTGTCTCTTGCGCAACCTCTTTTTGGGGTTCCTGTTTGCTGGAAACGACATTGGGGGACTTTTTCGCTTTCGAGCCAATCCGCACAAATCCCGCCGTCTCATCCGGTTCTTCGGGTTCTTCGGGGGACGTTGGGACAGAAACCGTTTGCTTTTTTTCCACGGTACCGCGATTCCCCTTTTTTCGACCGGAAATTTTGATAAAACCGGGTGTCTCTTCCTCCACGGAAGCCTGATTTCCAATGCTGGGAGCTGGCGTTGACTCCTCCACAACCGGAACTTCCTGAATCTCCGCCAGTTCCGGCAATTCCGGCAATTCCGCTAGTTCCGGCAGCGTCCCTTCAGGCAGTGTCCCCTCTGAAAAGGTCTCTTCCCAAATCTTCTCTTCCGGCACTTTTTTCACAGCCACCGCCGATGCTGGCGTGGATGTTTCCGATGTGGACGTTTCCGGGGCAGTTTCTTTTGGGGCAGCCGGTTTTTCAATGGCTCTCACTTCAAAAGAATATTTCTCTTCCTGAAGTTTCTTTTTTTGTTGCTCTTCCTGGAGAGTTTTCTCCATCTGGAGACTCCTTTCCTGAATGATGGAGGCAACCTTGGCGGTGGCCAGTTTTTCCACTTTTTCCGCTAACTTTTTCTCCATCTGTTGCAGAATTTTCTGGGCTGCCCGATCGACAGCCTTTTCGAGAAGCGTGTCGGAGAGACGATCCACCGTTTTTTCGGTAATCTGCTCCACCCATGTTTCCACATCCGCTTCCGGGATGGTCTCGGCAGGAAGTGTCTCGGCAGGAGAAGGTTTGACCATTTCAGAAGATTTTTCCACTGGCATGGCGGATTCAGGTTCCCCGGAAAGAGCCGTTTTCGATGTTTCCAACGCGGGCGTTTCCAATG
>JAUNBF010000065.1:16167-23623 GCA_030527185.1 Planctomycetia bacterium
AAACCTCTATTATTTCCTGAGAAATCTCTGTTTTTTCCTCCGAAACCTCTTCCTGTTGTGCCCGCATCTGCTCAATCCGATTTTTCATCACCATGGGAGAAATCAACAACTTGGAAGGTGTTCTGGAAATCTGCCCCTTCCCAACCTCCTCATCCGCAGGTACGGATTCCGCATTTTCCAACAAATCCGCCGTTTCTTCAGTAATTTCCGACAAAGGAACCACCTCGACCGAGACCGTTTTCTGTGTGGACGTCGGCTCCACCTGATGATTTTGCGGTGGGGCAATATCCAAAAAATCCAATTCCTCAGAATAGCTGACCTGAATCACCGAAACCGACTCCACCGGCTCCGTCCACGATGCGGTCACGACGGACATGCTCTGCGAAGGGGAAACGTCCTCCAACGTTGGCAAAAATTCTTCCTCCGACAAATCGACCGATTCCTCTTCCCCGACGAGCGACTTTTCCTGTAAAATTTCCAGAGAATCCAACTCCAAAGAAAATCGTGGCATTTCCCCGGTACTTTTCGGCATTTCCCCAGACGTTGTTTTCATCGTTGCGGCAGGAACCGTATTTTTGGAAAAGTTCGGCGCAACGATGGTTTCCGGCGTCGATTCCTGAATGGGCGTGGCCGTTTTTTCCATTTCCGTCATCGCCTTTTCAACCTGCCACGGCTCCAATCCTAGCGAAAAGCCTGAAACGCCTTTCGTTTTCGATTTTCGTTGCGGAGCTTTCCCCAATCGTTTGATTTTCGGTTTTTCCAAATTTTTGGCACTTTCGACCTTGACAGCCCCCACCTCTTCTTTCGTCTGGGGTTCGTAAGGCAGGGCAGAATGGACAGGAAGTCCCAAACTCGATTCCAAAAGACCTTCCTGAATCTTCATTTGAGGCATTGCCAACGACGTTTTCACACGGGAATCCTCGAAAATTTCCGAGGAAACCGTCACCTCATACCCAAACGACAAAAAACATCCCAGCAGCCAAACCCAAAGCCATTTCTTGAAAAGCGGTGGTAAAATCGAGTCTGAATAACGATTCATTTTTCTGTCCGTATGGATTAACGTTCCTGGATAGGAGTTTCCTGTAAATCTTTTCAAAACCGCGCATTCCGACGGTTCCTGTTCTTTTATATCGACTATTTGGATTATTCGGATTACATAAAATAGGCAAACTTTTCCAATTTTATCAAAAAAACTTTTTCGGCCAAATTGTAAGGGGGAAAAGAACGATAACAATACTGGAATTCTCATCCGTTTGGCTGTTTTCCAGAAGATATTTCCCCACGGTGGAAAGGTAGGAAGGTTGTGAAAGGAAAAGCAGGCAGAATCGTTAAACTTTTCGCGACAGGAATCTTTTTCTGCGGAAGTGTGATGGGAATCTCTGGAAATATCTCCGCCCAGGACGACCTGATTTTGGAAGAATTGCCAGGTCTGGAGTGGGAAGAAGAGCAACTGGAAATGCCAGAATCTCAAGAATCCTCACCAAAGAATTTCCCCGCAACGGAACCCACCGAATTCCTTCCAGACTTGCAGGAGGAAGAACTGCCTTCGTTGCCAGAATTGGAAGATGAGGACGAATTGGACGAATTCGAGGAAAAGACGACCGAAATGGATGTTTCTGAAGAGAAGGAGGTGGAACTCCCTCTTCCCATCCTTCTCCCAGAGCCGGAAAAGAAGTGGACGGCGGAGGAGGAGTCGCTTTTGGCACGGATTCGTCGAACGCTGCGAATTTACCGTCAAACCAGTCTGGCGACGCAGGAAAATTCTCCGTCGGAAATCATGCTGTGGATTTTGCCGTTTGGATGCCAGGCAGAGATTTACCGTGGCTGTCGGGAAGAAGAAGATCGAATCAACGCAATCGCGGCATTGTGCTGGAATATTCCGATGGGGGAAGAAGTGACGTTTGGCGGCAATTCCCGGCAACTCCTCCCCCGGCTTGGGTACGGAATTCAACACACGTCCGGGCAGCTTCTTGCCACCCTTGCCATTGCGCGGGTTCCTATCGACTACCCTTTTCCCGCTGCGGGGAATGAGCGGGTTTTTCGCGTCAGTGATTTGGTGGAGTTTGAAAAAAGTCGCTGTGTGGCGGGAAATGATTTATCTTCGATTCTAATTGGACTTTCGTACTACATTTCGCCGGAAGAGACGTGGGAGGCGAACGATGGAGAAATGTGGAATCTGGAACGGATTGTCCGAAATGAGCTGAGTCGCAAGGTCGATGCCGCATCGCCGGAGATTACGAGTCAGTTGTTGGGACTGATTTATTCGCTCCGTTGTCTGCGAATGCGTTCTGTGGACATTACCACCGGAGAATTCGCACGAGCCAGGGAATATCTCCAGACTTTTCGACAATTTGCCTTTTCGCTTCAGAATGAGGCAGGTTGCTGGCACCCGCTTTTTTTCACACGTAAAGGGGCGGAGGCGAACGATTTTCGAGGAATGCTTCTTGCCAGTGGCCCGATTTTGCAATGGTTGGTGGCGGCCACGCCTGTAGAGGAACTTTCCGATCCCGCCCTGCAAAAAGCGGTCTCGGTTGTGGAAGCGCTCCTTTATCTTCATCTGGAGTACTGGGACCCCGCCACCGCGTCACCACGGGAAATCGAAGGGGTTTGTGCCGCACTGCACGCTTTGGTCATTTATGAAAAGCGGTATTTCAAATAACGTTTTTTTGCTTTATTGGAAAGCGTAGAGCAGGATATTCAGGCCGATTTTCGCGGCATCTTCCGGCGTATAACCACGGCAATCCATCGCCCGATGTTGTTCCAGAGCACAACTGATGTCCAGGGGCGAGTAAATCACCCCCCACCGCCCTTCCACGCGGATTCCCTCCAGTTGGACGCCCGGTTTTCTCCCATTTTCGATATTTCGCGCGGAAAGTTTTGTCAGGTCGAAGCCTCCGTAATGGGGGGTAAGCAAAGGTTCGTCCGAGGGAAGTGCGGTTAAGGAATGGTCGGGCAGAATCGTCGCCAACTCCTGTCGCAGAGCCTTGTCGAAAGTGGGTGACGCACAAATCGCATTGGCAAAAATCAATCCGCCACGCTGTAGATAGAGCCGTAGCTGTTCCCGTTCGCGGGGAGTGAAGCGGAAAGCGTCGCGGCCTTGCAAAAAGACAACCGGATACTGAAAAAGCCGGGGGGAGGTGATGTTCAGCATCTCCTCATGGAATCCGTTGGGGAGTTGGAGGGTTTCGCACGCCTGCCGGAGGAGATTTCGCAATGCCAGAGGAGCGACTTCACACCCCCCACCATGACGCAGATTGGCAGCCGCCAGTTTTCCGCGCTGCAAACCAGACGGTTCTTCCACCGGTTCTTCGGAAGTCTGGAAATTTTCTTCTTTGAACTTCAATTCCCGGTTCGTCGCGTATGCCAGGATGTTGATTCCGAGGTCTATCCCGGCTCGAATCCGTTTTTTGACCGAATCGGGATGGTCTGCCGAAGGACGGGCTTCTTCGGCCAATTCCCACAAGCAGGAAAGCGACGGTTCGGGATTTTTCTCACTCGGCAAAAAGACCAGACAGGTTCGGCAGCCATAATCCAATGCCCAAATCGGACGGAGACCTTCTGCCGGGATGCGGGTTTCCGCCCTCCAGACAGGGTGTTCCATCGGCAATGGTCGCAGGGTGTACTCTTTTTCAGGAAACATGATTCGGAAGAGTTGGCGAAATCCCCGGTCAAACGTTCCTCCCGGACAGACCGCCTCCGCAATGAGAAAACCGCCGCGATCGAGATAATCCCGCAGTTTGGCCGCCTGCTCCACTCTTTTTTGAGGGTCGGCTGGAAGGGGGCTGTTTTTTCCCGACAGGTACAATACCGGAGCCTGGAGCAAATCCTCCACCGTCGCTTCTTCCAGCGAAATGGTCTGGGTGGTCAGGAAACAGTTCCACCGTTTTTCCGTCTCCCGTGCCAGATTCCGAACGTCATGCCGGTGCCAGTTCCAGTCGTTGGCCTCTTCCCCCATCTCGATTTTGGACATCAGCAGGGGAAACCTCCCTTTGGAGAGAAAAAGAAGAGCCAGTGATGTGGCAATCGTTTCCTGCATTTCCGAAGACGACTTCCCTTTCCACGAAACGAGAATCTGGTCTTCCACCGCCTCGGTTCGGCTCGAAGCCAACAACTGCGCCACCCCTTCCCGGAACCAGTCATGATCGCCGATAAAGCGTTGTTCGGTCATTCGCCCCATCCGTTCCAGGCCGTAAAGGTAGTAAAACAGCCACTCTTTATCCCCCGGATTCCGCGAAACGCTGAAATGCCCAGTCATCCACCGTTTGCCATGGCTGATTCGCCGAAAGATGTCATTTTCGGAACGTTGGCACGGAAGAAACGTCTCTCCACGAATCGCGGCGTCGGCCAACTGCGCCTTTTCCGCCGAAATAATCAGCGAAACAATCCCGGCACAGGTCATCGAACCGCTTCCCGGAGCCTGTCGCCCCAATTCGGGTGGCAAAAAGTTGTACGCCCAGGAACCATCGATATTTTGCGTATTTTTCCAGAACTGCCCCGCCGATTTCCAGATTTCCGGGTCGATTTCCAGTCCCAACCGGTTGGCCTCATAAAGTGCCAGCAGGGCAAATTGAGCGTTGCTGGGGTCGCCAAAACCGTAAGGGTACCCCCAGGAACCGGTTTTCGGGCCTTTCGTTTTCTGTGTTCTTTGCAGCCAGTGAACATTCCGGCGAATCCGCCCCGCGTCCTGTTTGGGGTCTGCCAGGCAAAAAACCATGGTTTGCAGGCTGGTGACGTAGGTACTCTCCACCGGCCCCGATGTCGGATCGATTTTTCGCAGAAATGCCAGAGCTTTTTCCATCTGGGGATCGTCCAACGGAACGCCGCACTGGAGCATGGCAAGCGTACACAAAGCGGAAACGCCGCCGATATGCACCTCTTCCTCGCTCCAGTTCCCACCGCGTTGCTGCTGAGCTTTCAGGAAGGCCACGCCACCGTCGATGGCCTGACGGACTTTTTCAGGCGCAATTTCCTGCGAAAAGAGGAGATTTCCCCACAATATTCCCAGAAACAAACCAAACCATCCGCAATATCGCATCTTTTTCAGGAGTCCATTCCTTCCTTGAGCGTTTCCCGAACCTCTTTTTTCAAAGGAACCAATTCTTTTCCCTCACACCAAAGCTCCAACATCGTCGAAAGCGTGTCGATGCGATTTTCCACCAACCGGCACGACTGGTGAAGAATATTGTCATGCTGCTCACTCCAGCATTGAATTCCCCGCGTCAAGAGAAAGTCGCAGACTTCTTCCCGTTCCTCCGCTCGAACACTCTGAGTCAAATTACGGAAAGTATCGTGTAAATGTTCGTTTGCCAGAGGATTTCCATGTACCGCTTCGGAAACGGTAGCCAGATAGGCGGTCAGCGTGGGTGCGTCCAACCGGGTGGTCCGGGAATCGGCTTTTTTCCCCTCAGGAGACAACGCCGCGATCGATTTTTTCGCTTCGGAAAGAGTCGGATGGCTCGATTCCACGACACAATAGAGGGATTCCGTATCGATTTTTTTCAAACTTTGCGGAGAACGGATTTTCCGATAAAGGGTGGCCAGTCCCAGTTCCTTAAAATATTGCCGTGCCAGTTTCGGAAGTGCGGCCAGGGAAGAGGTTTTGTCCAAAATGGCCTTTTCGCTCCATTGCCTTTCCCGTTGCTGTTCCAATACCGCGGCCATGAACATTGCCCACCGATTTCGCAAGGGGGGGGAAAACCGATTTTCCGGGGAAGGGATTTCTCGCAAGGAAAAAATCGGAATCTGGAAGGAGGTGGCAATGCGTTCCCGTTCCAGCAAATCCTCGCCAATTCCCACGATCCGAAAGGGACGTCGAGTTGAAAATTTCAGACCTGTCGAAAAGGAGATTTCCGTCCGACAACCCACCGGCAGCAAATCGAACAAAACTTCCAACAGCGACGTGATTTTTTCCTGTCCGAAAACGATGGTGGAGACATTTTTCAGCAATGTATCCAGAAAAGTCACCAACCGTCTGGTTCCCCATTTCTGGACTTCCTGCCGCACCCGTTCTTCATGTACTGGCGGGCAACCTCCCTCGACGGTCAACGTTCGCATGACGGGGACTTTTCCCGGAGTGGTGGGGGTTGTTCGATGGAGCAAAAGGGATGTCACCTCTCTTCCCGCCGACCACAAACCCTGTTGTTCGAGATGAAAAATCAGCGAAAAAGGATTGTTGGCATAATGGTCGAGAAGTTGCGGTGGAATGACCAGGCCATGCGTAAACATCTGTTTTTCCAGCCGAAAGGTTCGACTGACGCAGAAATTTCCCGACGGCAGGGGGTGGAAATTCCAACTCTCCACCGGAGAATGGGGAACAATCAAATCCCCTTCCCTGGCGGACCATCGAATCATTTCCCGGCAATCTCCTGACATGATTCCTCGGCTCAATGCCAGAAAATTTCGATTCTGCCCAAGTATAAATTGCTTCACCATATTCATGAGACTACTCTAAATAAGTAAATTAGGATGACTTTTCTCCCTCAAAGACTTCCTTTACTTCTAGTATATCACGTTTTTTCGGAAAAGTCGATGTTTTTTCCAGAAATTTTTCAAAAAAGAAATATTTTTCCCTGGCATTGACAAACGACGCCCTTTCAAGGTAGAATAGGGGTTGTATTTTTTTATTTTCCACCGTTCTTTGGAAATTTTCCGATCGTGCCGAAAGAATTTCCGAGGAACAGATTCCCTTTTAGGAAAGGATAAGATGATGAGAATAACCTTGCGAGCGTTGACCTTCCTGGCCGTATGCACACTCCCTCTGGCGATTTTCGCGGCCGAATGCCCCTGTTGTAATGCCGATAAGCCGGTTCCCGAAGGTTTTACCAAAATTTTTGACGGCAAAACCTTGAAAGGATGGGACGGCGACCCGACGTTCTGGAGTGTTCAGAATGGCTGCATTACCGGCATTTCCACCCCGGAAAAAGTGGTAAAATACAACACCTTCCTGATTTGGGAAGGGGAAGTGGCCGATTTTGAACTGCTGGTCGATTTCAAACTGACGAACCACAATTCGGGAATCCAGTACCGGGCATTTCGCAATGAGGGCAGAGCATGGAGTCTGGGCGGCTATCAGGGCGATATTGCCGATCCACCGCACATGGGAATTGTTTACGGAGAAAATTTCCGTGGCATTCTGGCTCATCGTGGGCAGAAGACGAAAATTGGTGCCGACCACAAACCGGTGGTTGTGGAGCAGATTGGCGACTCGGCAGAATTGCTGAAAAAGGTGAACATGGATGGTTGGAACACCTACCGCATTGTGGCCAAAGGAAACGTCTGCACGCAGTATATCAACGGTGTGAAGATGTCCGAAGTGGTGGACGAAGACACCATTGCCCGTGCCAGCGGACTGATCGGGCTACAAATGCACACCGGCCCGGCCATGAAGGTGGAGTTCAAAAATGTTTTCCTCAAAAAACTATAAAACAAGGTTGATAATTGATAATTGATAGTTGAT
>JAUNBF010000066.1 GCA_030527185.1 Planctomycetia bacterium
GGCATAAACGGGGGTATGACGGGGGCATAAAAAGGGGTGCGCAATGCGTTGCAAAGAATTGCAAGGAAAAGAACGAATCTTCGCAAGTGCTTGAAAATAGGGAACTTGTGCGCATGAAAACCCCGCCTGCGTCGATTTGCAAGCGGGGGAAACACCCTCGACTGGACTTGAACCAGCGACCTACGGTTTAGGAAACCGTCGCTCTATCCACCTGAGCTACGAGAGCAAAATACAATATTTATTGTAGCGATTGGGCATTTTTTGACAAGGGGCGGGGAAAAAAGAAAATGTTTTGAGGGGTAAGGGGCAGCCTTGGTAGAATACTGTCTTCATAAGGGCAAACCAACCTGAATTCAATTTGGATTCTGAGGAAATGTTCAAAAATTGGGGAAATTCCCGGCAGAATCGGAGGACTTTCGGAACTGGTGCATGGAAAGTCCGAATTTTTTTCGGAATTGTTGGTTGAGATTCGACGCACTGCTGAGACCGCAGCGTTCGGCAATTTGCTGAAGGGTGAGGTGGGTCTGCTGGAGTAAACGGAGAACTTCTTTGAAGCGAGTTTCGCGGATTTCTTCGAGAACGGTTTTTTTCAGGACGGACTGAAAGAGGATTTCCAGTTTACGGATGGAGATGAGACAATGTTTGGCGGTCGCGGCTACCGAAACATTGCCGGCATGATTCCAGATGAACTCCAACGCCAGCCGCAGCGACGGGTCGGGGTGCAACAGAATGTGCGTCGATTGCCGTGGAATAACTCCCAGGGGAGGATACAGGATGGTTTGGGGGGCGGCCTTTTTTTGGCGTAGCCGACGGTGGATTTGTTTCGCGGCGAGATAGCCGCCCCGTTCGCAGTGAGGATCAATACTGGTCAGCGTCGGGCGCGTCAGGGAGCAGATAAGTTCATCGTTATCAACACTCAGAACCGCTATTTCTTGTGGAACGTGAATACCGGATTCGTCGCAAATGTGAAGGATTTGCCGGGCACGTAAATCGTAGGAAACGAAAAGGCCGACCGGTTTGGGGAGATTTTTCAGCCACCGCGAAAGGGACTTTTCCCCCAGTCCCGGCAAAGATGGAGAAATTGTCTCATTTCGGTAATTGTGGCAGGAAAAACCCGCTTCCCGCAGCCGTTCCTCATAGGCCGATTGGCGTTCGGGGGAGCAGAGCCATCCGTTGGTGTCCGAAACGAAGGCAAAATGCTCGAAACCACGTTCCAGGAAATGGTCGGCGGCCATTTTTCCGATGGAATGGTGGTCACACTGCACATTGTCCAACTGATCCAGAAACGGGTCTTCTTCCAGACGGCCAATCTGCACAATCGGAAGTGGATATTGTGCCAGCAGCGAACGTTTTTCCGGCGGAATGTATCGTGAGAGGATGATTCCCTCTCCTCCCTGTTCAAGGAATTGCTGGAACGGAAAGTCGAACGTGCCGGTCACTTCCAGATGGATTCTCCACGGCCCATGTTCCCGTTCGTACTGATGAATGCCGAGCAATTTCTGGCGATTGTGTTCGTAAGCCAAATCCATAAAAAGACCGATGTAGGGGAGTGGACTGGCAGAACCTTCCTTCATAAAACATCTCCAGCAGGAATCATGGATAGTCGATAATGGACAATTAAAAATGGTACAGCTACCCATTCATTCTGGTCCATTCCCCTCTTCCAGAGAGGTGTCGCTTTAGCGGCGGGATACCCTCCGGCTAGAGTTGTATCTCTCCGGGGGAGGGGAATGGTGAGCATTTCGTTAAATTCCATACTTTAGCAGACTTCAAAACCTTTACGTTGTTCCCGATTGATAAAACCATTTGCCTGCGCATCTTCTGGGAAACGTTGGGCGACGGGGTCCCACGTCAACGTCCGGCCAAGCCGAATGGCAATGTTGCAGACGTGGCAGGAGGTCATGGTCTGCGTGTGGGTGAAAACGTCGGAGACCGGCTCGCCACCTTCCCGAACGCAGAGGTAGAAATTCGTCATGTGGTCGGTGACGGGCTTCCCTTTGAAAATCTTTTTCTGCTCGGTTTCGCCGTAGAGACCTTTGTCCCATTCCTCCTCAATCGGTTTTCCGGTAATCCGGCCGCAATTGACGAAAATACGTCCTTTTTCACCTTCAAACAGAATCCCGTCGGAGAGTCGCGTTTCCAAATCGACCTGGACGCCACCGGAAGTCCTCGTTTTCAGGTAGAAATCGTAGGCCACATTGCAGTAATCGAACTCGGTCGGCCAGCCATCCTTCATCGGCAGTGGCGAATTGCAATCAGACGGATCGACCCAGACCAGACCTTTCCCCGGCTGGTCTTCTCCCAGTGCCCAGAGCGTGGTGTCGAGGTAGTGAGCCCCCCAATCCGTCACTTTTCCGCCAGCATATTCGTACCAGCCCCGGAACGTGAAGTGGCAACGTTCTTTCATGTACGGAAACTCCGGTGCCTGTCCCTGCCAGGTATTCCAATCCAGTTCTTCCGGCACTGGAACCACCTGATAGCGCTGGTCTTTCGGAGGTGCCACGGTCACATACGGCGGTTTGGCCAGACTCACCAACACCCGTTTCATCTTTCCCAGCAGCCCATGCTGAACCATGTTCACCGCTCGCGTAAATCGAGGCATTTCGCACCGACGCTGCGTTCCGACGGCAAAGACCAGATTCGGATTTGCCTTCGCTTTTTCACGAATCACCTGATCCTCGCGAATCGTCAGCGTCAGTGGCTTTTCGCAAAAAACATGTTTTCCCGCATCCAGAGCGTCGAGACAAATTTTCGTGTGCCAGTGATCCGGCGTGCCGATACAGATCGTGTCGATGTCGTTGCGATCCAGAATCTTGCGATAGTCCATCACCATTTCCGCCTTGCCGCCGCAAAGTGCCGCGTTGGTCGCCTCCAGATGGCGTCGATCCAAATCGGCCAACACCGCCAATTCCGCGTGTTTCTGGTGCAAACTGGCATCGTAGCGGCCACGGCTTCCTACGCCAATGGCTCCGCAGCGCAGGCGGGAATTCGGGGCATTTTCTCCAAACGCCACTGGCAAAAAGTGCGGAACGCCCACACCCACCGCTGCCAGCGACGCGGCCTGCAACATTTGTCGTCTTGAAATTCTCATCTTTTTCTCCTTATCTTAAAAGGGGGTTTCAAAAACACTTCGATCATTTCTCTTGCCGAGAAAACTATGAATTTCCGGGTCGATCGCATACGTCACCCGTTGTACCGAACCGTCGCACATGGCGGCTCCCAACGCGGAAGCGTGCGAACTGCCAAACTGGGTTCCGTAATTGGCTCCCGAGCGATCCTGTAAGGGGCGGTATTCCCCTTTCTCCGTATATTGCGTCCGACGGCAATTGTCATTATCCAGCCCGTTCCAACAGGTCAAATCATCCCCTTGCCCTTTGCCGGTCTGGTAAAAATCGGTCGCCAGATACTTCTCCAAAAAAAGGTACGTCTGCGTCGTGCCATCCGAAATTTCCGAAATACTCAGCGCACTCTTCTGAAAAATCACGCCGGTCTGATAAATCGCGTCACACTCCGCGGCCGCCATCCCTGCCGCCACCGTGTTGAGGGAACTACTCATCGCCTGATAGCCATCGCCGCTATTCCCAGCATAATCGAGTTTCCCCGTTTGGACAACCGGGGTCATGTTGTGCAACTTGTCTCCGGTGTACGGAAAAAGTTGCGCAGGACGCCGCGAAGGACAGTAAAAAACGTTCACCGGAACCGCCGCTCGCTGTGCCGCACCCGTTTTTTGCGTCTCATCCGTCTCTTCCACGCCATTTTTGCCCAATTCCCACAAGGCTTGCTGTTCCAAAAAAGGGAGGAGCGAATACGCCCATCCCCCCGGCTGTTTTTTCCCGAATCCCAGGTCGCCATCACCGACCCAATACCCGACCCACCCGCCGGAAGGAAGATGTTGCAGCGTCGCTTCCAAATTCAACGCCGCCAGCCCCATTTGCCGCAAGTGGTTGTTGCACTGCATTTGCCGTGCCGCTTCCCGTGCCTGCTGAACGGCGGGGAGCAAAAGCCCGACCAGCATTCCGATGATCGCAATCACCACCAGCAACTCCACCAACGTAAAGCCGGTACTCTTTGCCAACCTCGGTTGAGGATGTCTCATCGAACACCTCCTCCCGCCTGAAAACGTCTGCGGAAAGCCAGCATTCCTCCCAACAACCCCAGCCCCAAAAGCCAGGCCGACGGTTCGGGAACGTCCGCCGCGGCTCGCGTGCCGATGAAGTCCCACTCACTGAAAAAGAGGCTGGAAACCGTGTTCACCTTTTCCAAAACCACTTCCAGATACCGTCCCTGCAACCCGCTCAAATCGACCGCAAAGGTGTTGGTGAAAATGTTGTCGCCGGAATCGTTCGCCTGCGTAAAATCGGAGAGGATCAGGTAATCCTCCCAATCCTGGTACATTTCGCCATCGAGACTGATTCGCAGCGAATCCAACTTCGGCGCCCCCAGTCCCACCTTCGTTCCGATGAGGTAATCCACCATCATCGCGTCCAGATCGTAAACATCCCCCAAATCAAAGGTGAAGGTCAGTTTATCTCCCGTTTTACCCGAAGTGTACTGATAACCGACGCTTTTTTCCGCCAAAAGGGAACTGTTAAACGTACTGAATGAGTTGGAATAGATACCGTCCGTCAATTTTCCACTGCCAAACTCATTGTAAGCCACCGTCCGGGAATCGGGATAATTCGTCATCGGGGCCTTGTCGGTTTTGTACGTCACTCCGGTAATTTTCCGCAAAGCATTGGCCGCGCCCGGCACATCCGCGTGAGCCAGAATCGAATCCACGGAAGTCTTGTTCAAATCGTAAATCGCCACCTCATCAATGCCACACGCCACGTTTTGCCCGACACGGAAATTGGTCATGTTCAGCGTGCTAACAAAACTCGCCATCGACTGATTATTCAACGAGGCACTTCCCACCGACTCTCCATCGACGTAGAACGTGTAATCCCCTTCGGTCGTCGTCTGGCTCGTGTTCGTCACCAGTAAATGATGCCACGCCCCATCCGATAAAAAATGCGCGTTTGTCCCTGTCCGTATTCCACCGTTACGATAGAAATAAACTTCCAGGTGTCCATCATTAAAACCGTAAATCAACCCCGGCTCATTTCCCGTAAACATCACGAAATACGTATCTGCCGTCGAGTCGGTCGTCTGGAACCACAATTCCACCCCCCAAGGCCCGGTGATGGAATCGGCTGCGTTTCCCGCCACGCCATACGTTCCCGAACTTCGTGCCTGCCCCAATCCTATCGAACTTTTCGTTCGTGAACCTGTGTTGTCATTATAAGTGGAAGAAAGGCCATAGTCGTACTTGACTCGGCTAAATTCCAGACCGGATACTTCGGTTCCACCGGAATCGGTCGTCACGTGATTGAAGTCCCAGTAATACAACGGTTGCGACTGCAAAACCGTGAGATTATACACTCGCTCCGAACTCAGAGGTACCTCCGCCCCCGCAAGCCGGGTTGCCGGAAAAACTAAACTGCACAATATATATATATATATATATATATGACTTTTGAATAAAACGCTGCATTTTTCTGTCTCCTATTGAGCGGTTACTTCCTGAACTGTGTCAGGAAGCCGTTTTACACGAATATTCCGAAACTGAACCGGGGAATCATGCCCGGCAAACGCAATCCGCCCGCTCTTGCTCCTGAATCCCGGTATCAGAAAACGTGGCGGCACATTCAACGGCAAATCCGCATCCTTTACCTGTGACAAATCAATATCCACCGCCGTCTGGCCGTTGAGGATCGTTTTCACACGTGGTCCGTCCGCCACAATTTCCAACGAATTCCACTCCCCGTGCGGCTTCAACAGACCCGGTTTCGGACCCACCACACCGTACAACGACGCGGTATACGCCGATGGATCAAGCCCTTTGTACGAATCGTCGTAGTCGTCCAGAATCTGCACTTCCATTCCCGTCCGGCCAGGGCTGCCCTTCGGCAAACAACGAATCCCAATCCCGTTATTTCCTCCTTTCGGCAGACAAAAATCGACGCGGAAAATGAAGTTCGCGTACTCCTCCCGCGTGTACATCTGTCCTCCCGGATCGGCAATCATCAAACCATCTTTCACCTGATGTTTCGCAACATCTCCGTCCCAAATGGCCGTATCCAACGCGTTTCCATCAAACAGCAGAACAAATCCTTCCGCTTTTTCCGCGTCCGTCAGTCGATTGATTTCCCCGGAAACCATGCCGACGCAGCCCCAAACCAAAAACATCCCCATTATCCAACCATGTCTCATTTTTTCTCCTTTAGCCAGTTCCACACTTCTCAAAAATTCTCCCGCACTGCCGAGAAAATCGCGAGCCTACCATTGGACTTTGAAATATACTTTATTGTAATTCCCCCATATTCTTTTGTCAAGCAAATTTTGCGCATTTTACTAGTCGATTTCGCGCATTTTTTCCAAAAAAGTGTTTTTTAATGCAGAAACACCCCTCCCGCTGTGCAGGCTCCCCTCTGGATGAGGGGAATTAGGGGTGTGGCGTTCATCGAGAGTGTCGTTTACGCGAAACTATTCCGGGATTTTGGCTGGTTGTCCATCGTTGCGTGCCCCCAGAAGAGCGTGGGTTTCGGGGTCAATGGAGTACGATACCCGTTGGACGGAACCGTCGCACATCGCCATTCCCAACGCTCCCGAATGAGGGCTGCCAAAAGAGACACTATTACCAGAGGAATACTGGGAGCGATCCTGAATCGGTGGAAGAGCAGAAAACGTTCTGCCTTTCTGAGTATTCTCTATCGTGCCGCACGAACGGCCTGTATCAGAATCCGATCCGACGTAAAGAGATTCATTGTCGCAATAGGTAAAAGTGGCAAATTCATAGTTTTCCGGGGCGAGATACTTTTCACCAATCAGGTAGGTGTTCGTCGTTCCGTCGCGGATTTCGCCGAGGGTGACTTCGCTGCAATCGTAGATGACGCCATTGTGTTCCGAACGGGTACGACTCTTCACCTTCTGGTAGCCATCCGAGATACTTCCCGGCTCAAAAGATGAGACGGTATTGCTGTTGTAAGAACCGATGTTGGCGGCGTAGTCTCCCTTGACGACGAGAATATCCTTGGAATCCGCAGGTACGGCATTCGCGGGATAACTGTTTGACTTATACGTTTTCGACGCTCGCCGCGAAGGGCAATTGAAAACCGCTACAGGCGTTTGGCTGCGAATTCCCGACTCTTCCAGATACGTCCCCGTTGGAGTGTCCACAACTCCATCCGAACCAAGCTGAAAAAGAGCGGTTTGTTCCAGATACGGCAACAGAGAATACGCCCATCCACCAGGTTGTGCGGCCCCAAAACCGGCATCCGGGTCGCCCGCAAACTTCCAGTACCACCCGCCCGACGGCATTTTTCGCAACGCGCTTTCGTGATTCATGCACGCCAACCCCATTTGACGCAGTTGGTTATTGCACTGCATCGTCCGAGCCGCCTCACGTGCCTGCTGCACCGCCGGAAGCAGCAATCCCACCAACATTCCAATAATCGCAATCACCACCAATAGTTCCACCAGGGTGAATCCCCGATTACTCCTCTTGGGAAGGATATTTTCTAGTTTACCCCCCCCCAACTTGACATTCTTGAGACAAAAACTGCGTTCATTGTCGGTCTCCTCTGTTTTGAAAAACAAGTTGGCAGATTAACTTCAATCCGCCTCTTCATCAGTAGTATAATAAATTTCCCCGCCTTTGGCAAGAACTTTTCCCAAAATTTTCTATTTTTTTCTAAAAAATATCTCCGTTATCCTTTTTTTTCCTTGACAACTGGAAAGAAGTGGGTTATATTATGGTATATCATGCGGCACACATAATGGTATACCACTTAAATTCCTTTTAATTAGAATGCACTTGAAAAATGATGAAAAAACAATGTGATGTTATTTACCAATTCATGCAGAAAAAGATTCTTTCGGGAGAGTGGAAGCCTGGCATGATGATTTCGGAGCGTGGGATTGCGATGGAGCTGGGGATGAGCCGTACGCCGACTCGCGAGGCTTTTCAGCGTCTGCTTCAGGAGGGAATTCTGGAGCGTGGCGAAAACGGATTCGTCCAAATTCATCGTCTCACTCCACGGGAAGTGTTGGACGTTTATCAGATTCGTTTTGCGATAGAACCGATGGCAGCCCAACTGGCGGCGGAGAATGGATCGCCGGAGTGTTTGGAGATATTGCGAGACTGTTGCCAAAAACATGAAGTTCTGCTGAAAAAAATGTCGGAAGGGGCGTTGGGGGCGGAGGAGTATTCCCAGTTTTTCTACGTCATCATGCTGCATATTGAACAGCCGTTCCATCAGGCCATTTACAAAGCCGCGGGGAATCAGCTCATGGAGAAGATTTTTTCGCAAACGTATCTTTTGTTGAAAAGTTGGAACATGGTGCAGAGCGATTTACCACGATTTCTGGTTTCGCCGGAATATCTTCCCGATTTTTTGGCCTCTCACCAAGCGACGCTGGAGGAACATCGGAGAATTCTGGAAGCGATTGAAAATCGTGATGCCCAGGCTGCGTTGGACATGGCGGCAGCCCACCTCCGTCATGGTTTGAAAAACGCTCAGATAAATTTCAAAAGTCAGGTGGTAAAACCAACCACGACATACCATGATCTCATGGCGATGTTGGAGGAAAAAAATCAGACGGACTATTGACCAGACAGGAGAAAATGTATGTGCCAGCGATTCGTGGTGAAAACAATGGCGTTCCTTGTGGCGTGGGGAATGGCGGTGGGTACCAACGCGGCGGTTGTCACGGTGGGGAAGACGGGGAATTGGAGCGACGCGACAACATGGACGGGAGGCGTTGTTCCCGGAGCAGGGGATACGGTTGTTTGGGGTGGAGAGTATGTTGTTTCCGCCACAGACGCGGAACTCCGCTCGGTTTCCGGCATCACGTTGACGGGAGGTTATGGAGCGTATGGCGGGTCTGTCGGGACGCTGAAATCCCAGACGATTACGGATCCTTCCCGATTAACGCTAACTTCGGGACACCTGTACGTCGATACGGTGGGGACGGCAGAATCCCCGGTCACGTTGACCAATAGCGGCACTCGCGTTTTTTCCTACGAGAATCGTGCCAACATAACGATTCATGGAGATTACGTATCGACAAAAAACGGCTTGATCATCCTGAATGGAGGGAGTGATGCGAGCAACGTTTCCCATTTGACGGCAAAAAATATCAAAGTGGAGGGAGGTTCCCTTTATATTTATAATTATGACGCGGCTTCTTATGGCGGAGTGAAGGGTGATACGTTTACCCTGGATCGGGGGGCCAAAGTCGCTGTTTTCTCTCCCTACAAAAGAGACGAAGACCCCACCAAGAAGGCCAGTTTTGCCATCAACAGTACGACGGCCAACATAAGCGGAAGTTTGGGAGAGAGTTCTCCTACAGGTTTTTTGGACATCCTTTCTGTCGCGTCGAATGGTTACACCAGTACGGTGAATTTTAGTGGCACCGCGTGCGTTCAGGAATTGTCGGTAGGGGCACAGGGAATTGCGGTATTCCATCAAACGGGAGGAAGTATCCGTATTCTGAATCCTGATCGTGGATTTTTTATCCCTGCTTCCGGGGTGGGGTCGGGAACGTACACCATGAGTGGCGGGACGCTGAACACCACGAATATGTTCCTGAATTATGGCAAATCCTTTGTCCAACAGACGCAAGGCACGATCGATGTCAGTGGCACTCTTACGCTGGGAACCAGTAGCAATCTCCAGACAGGCCGAACCACCCTCTACGAAATGAAGGGGGGAACACTTTCGGCAAAGAACATTGCCGGTGCGTCCACGTTGCTGAAACTTGCGGGAGGAACTGTTCAGACCGACCACGTGACGGGGAACCTGTTCAATGACGGGGCGGAGATTTCTCCTTTCACGGCTACGGAAGGAATTACCTTCACGGGAGATTATGCACAAACTGCCGGTTCCATCCATGCGAATGGGTTGACCGCGAAGAATGCCCGGCTCAGTGGCGGCGAATTTTCTATTGATCTGAGCGAAGGGGACAGTTTCAGTCGCTTTACTGGCGATCTGTTTTTGGGCGAGAACCTGATTTTGAGCGTGCGTGACGATTGGATGGATACGGGCGTGTCGTATTTATTGACAGCCGCAACGATGTCGGGAACGTCGTTCGCCGAGATTTTTTCCAAAAGCATGGCGGCAGGAGCTATTGCCAATTACTGGACTTATTCGCCCCATGAAGACGGATACCGGATTCACCTCAATGCCAGCGCCATCCCGGAACCGTCCAGTTTATGGTTGATGTTGATAGGGATGGTGGGATTTTTCAGGAAAAGAGAGTTTTTTCAACGAAAGGATGGATGATGTACAGAACGATTTTTGGGACGCTTTTATTTTTCCTGGTTTCAGGAACAACTTGGGGAGAAGTAACGCTACACGAAAAAGCCCGTCCGTTTCCTTCCGCGTATAATGGACCGTTTGTCCATACGGCGGAGGGTTCCGTGTTGGGGATGGGGAATGCTCATGCGCATGTCAGTTCCGACAAAGGCCGGACGTGGCAGTTGTATCCGGCACTCGATCCGACTCGATTCCTGATCGGCGATTATTCCGTCGTCGTCACGAAAGAGGGAGTGATTGTCTGCGCGTTCTGCAACAACAAGGAAAAAATCTCCGGCAAATGGGGTCAGGGTTCGACTTCGGAATGGCAGATTCCCGTCTATACCATCCGCAGTACCGACGGAGGAAAAACGTGGTCTGTCCCCCTTCCCGTCCAACGCGATTGGGTGGGAGCCTTGCGGGCGATGGTGGTTCTGGAAAGTGGAAGAATCGTCCTGGCAACGATGGCCATTGCTCCCGAATGGCATCATATCATTGTGGTTTATTACTCCGATGACCAGGGAAAAAGCTGGACGAAAACGCAGACGGTGGATATCGAGGGTTCTATCGTGAACGACCATGACGGAGCGATGGAACCGAAACTCGTCCAACTCCGGGACGGGAAGGTTGGGATGCTCATTCGCACCACGAAAGGGACGTTTTACCAGTCGTTTTCTGCCGATGAAGGTCTCACATGGAGCAAACCGGAATCGACCGGCATTGAAAATAACAACTCGTTCGGTGAACTGGCTCGACTTTCCGACGGACGATTAGTGCTGATCTGGAATCGGGACGATCAATTTCCGGCATTTCACTATGTTCCCGACCCGAAAGATTGGATTATTGAGGAACAGAGTTGGAATTGGATCAGGCGACGAAACAAATTATCGATTGCCTTTTCGAGTGACGACGGAAAAACGTGGACGGATCCGATCGTGATTGCCTCCACGCCGAATGAAAAAGTCTGGCTTGCGTACGCGGTCTTTTTTGAAGTGGAACCAGGCGTCTTCTGGATTACCACGCAGCAGGGAAATATCCGAATGGAAATTGACGCGGCCGATTTGCGCTGAAACCACGTTCCCTGGAAGAATTTGCAAAAAACGAAAGGAATCCCCCCATGAAACGGAAATTTCTGTTGATTTTCCTGCTCCTTGTAATTCCCCTGAGTGGATGTGGCAAAAAAGTGACGATTCCTACGGTGAAATGGGCAGGGAAGGTGACTCTGCGAGGAAAACCGATTCCTCAGGATTTAAGTTTTGCGGTTATTCAAGTCCGTAACACGCGGGGGGAGGCCTATCTTGCGGAAACTTCGCTGGACAAGGAGGGAAATTACAGGCTCGACAATGTTCCTCAGGGAGAAGTGCTGGTGATGATTCATCTGATTCGTGAAAAAGAGAATCAAATGACGAATTTTACGCCGAAAGAGAAAAAAGATGGAGTCCTGACAACCGCCACGGAAGATAACCCGCAAAGGAATTTCGATTGGTAAACTTTGAGGAGGAATCATGTATAAAAAGGCATTTACACTGGTGGAACTTCTCGTGGTCATTGCGATTATCGGGATGTTGGTGGGGCTTCTTTTGCCAGCCGTGCAACAGGTACGTGCGGCGGCTCGGGCGATGCAATGTGCCAATAACTTGAAGCAGATTGCCCTGGCGGCTCATGGTTATGGTTCCCTGCACGATGGAAAATTTCCCTGCACCTCCACCCAATACGATTATGCCGGGGGGAGGACAGGTGCGGGAGGAATCCAGGGACTTGTCATGCGGGATGGCAATTACAGTTGGTTCACGACGATTCTGCCTCATCTGGAGCAATCGACGGTGTACGATGTTGTGGATTTCACCAAGCCGTACACACAATATTGCAACGGCGACCAATCCGGGGCACCCTTGATGACCGTCATTCCCGCGTATATTTGTCCCGATTTGGGACGCGATTCTGTCGTGCGAAAGGCCGATTTGTATGGAATCGAACCCAGCGGCAACTGTATTGGTGCCCTGGTTTGTTATCAGGGTGTCCATGGTGCTTACATCGACGTGAGCGATAATCTGGGGGTTTCCAATCCCGACCCGATGTTTCAAAGTTATCGAGGATTAGGGCTGCCCGACAATGGCATGTTCGCGTACAACGAGAGAATCGACAGCGCTACGGTTGAGGATGGAACCAGCCATACACTTTTGGTGGGGGAAAATATCCAGAATTTTGTCCCTTCGACGCGCAGTCCCGCGCAATGGTGGGCGGGGAGTGCGTACATGGTGCGTCCGTGGCTCTTCGGCTACTCAGGAGGAACCTGTTGGGCAAGCAAAACCATCCGTTACAAAATCAACGCTCTGGGGGATGTGAATTTGTTCGATCACGCTCCTTTCCGGTCTCACCATCCGGGAGGTACACATTTCGCCAAAGGGGACGGCAGCGTTTCCTTCCACTCGGAAAGTACCGATTTAGTCGTCCTGAAACTCCTTGCCATCCGCAATGATGGTCAAGTCATTCCCGCAAACTATTAATCTTGAACCATTCGCCAGTCATAAAAAAAGGTCTTCCATGTCCGATATTCCCCCAGGATTTTACACCGCCCTTGGAACCCCCTTGGATACAGAAGGGAACGTTTTGCTGGAGGCATTTCGCCAGCAGTTGGAGCAGCAATTGGACGCACATGTTTCTGGAACACTCATTCTGGGAAGTATGGGGATCCAGTGTTCCGTCCGCGATGAGGAAGGTCCGAAACTGGCACGTTGCGCTGTCGAAACGGTGCGGGGAAAAATCCCGTTGTTTTACGGAGTGATGGACAACAGTATCGTTCGCGTGCGGGAACGTATTGCGGCGGTCGAGGGTTTGTCCCTGACGGGTGTGGTGCTGACGGCTCCGTATTATTTTGTCTCCGATCCAGAGATGTTGAAGAGATTTTTTACAACCATTGCTGACCATTCCCCCTTTCCCGTCTATCTTTACGATCTGCCGAGCGTGACGCAAATGAAACTCACCCCGGACCTTGTTTGGGAAGTTGCCAGACATCCGAATATCCATGGAATCAAGACGGGAGATATGGTACTTGCCCGACTTTTGAAGTTGGCGACGGGGTTGAAAAAGAACTTTCGCGTTTTCTTCAGCAATGTGGATACCATGGACATCGCAAGCGCTTTCGGGATAGATCGGAATCTGGATGGGATGTTTGCCTG
Source organism: Planctomycetia bacterium (assembly GCA_030527185.1). Classification (GTDB taxonomy): domain Bacteria; phylum Planctomycetota; class Planctomycetia; order Pirellulales; family Thermoguttaceae; genus RGIG3701. The sequence goes on from JAUNBF010000066.1 coordinate 13,517, forward strand.
TACTCCGAAAAATGCACGGTTGGCATTTTCCCATTTCGCTTCTGGAAAAATTGCGGAAGGGAGCCAGTTTCTGCAAAATATTCTCAATCTCCGCGACATGTTTGTGAAATATGGGATTTTTCCCAGCTTCACCGCGGCCATGAATCTCCTCGGATTGCCGGGCAACTATGCTCCCGACTATTTCGGCACAATTTCGGAAGACGCCAAAGCGGATATTCGCCATCTGATGAGGGAAATAGGAGAATTGTAGAGCCAGGAAAAGGAGTCCTTGAGAAGTTCGCAATTGCCGGATTCTTTTCCCATTCGCGTTCTCTGACTTGCAAAAACGCTCTACCTTTCTTATTTTGCATAAATTTTTTTAATTTTTTTCGTTTTTTGGAAAAACCGGTCTGGAAGAAGGTCGAAAATTAGTATAAACTGTTATGTTGGAGAGTGTGCCTGTCCAAGATGAAGAAAAAAGAAAGTGGCCGACCAAAGAACGTAAGGATTTCACCATGAAACAATCCGGTAAAACATTATTGACAAGAATCATGACAGGAGGAACGGTTTTTTCCTTCCTCTGTTTTTTCCCCTGGATGTGTGGAGCAGCCCCCCCCAGTACTCCGGCAGAAACGTCTGCCCATTATTTGACCGCCGACCTTCTGTTGCCGGAAACGACGTGTGCGTATGTTTCCATCCGGGATTTTGTGCATTTCAAAGAAACGTGGAAAACGACGGAGTTGGGAAAACTGCTCAACACGCCGGAAATGCAGTCGGTTTCCGAGAATCTGGGCAAGCAGGTGCAGACGCATTTTGAGAAAGTACGGGAACGATTGGGTGTGACGTTGGACGACGTTCGTCAAATTGCTGCCGGAGAGATTGCGACGGGAGTTCTTTTAACCTCCTCCAAAAAATATGCGGTGGTGGCGATTATCGATGTGCGGAATCACCAAATCGAGACGCAGAAAGTCCTCGGACGTGTCACGGAACGTGTTTTGGAAGTGGGAGGCAAGCATACCAAGCAGATGATTTCGGATGCGGAAGTCTATTTTCTCGACATTCCCGACAAAAAAGCCGCCAATGTTTCTCACAAGGCGATTTACGTTCTGAAGGATGATTTGCTGATCGCTTCGGACGACCGGGAAGTCATTCAGGGGATTCTGAAACGGTTTGCGGCGTTGAAATCGGATTCCGAGACGTTGCTTCCCTGTCTGGCGGATGTGGATGGTTATCTGAACATTCTGGAAAACTGCCTGACGGGCGAAACGTTGCCGGATGTTGTCTGGTATGTGGACCCGATTCGATACGCAACCGTCCAGCGTATTGTGGCGCTGGAAAAGAATCCGATGCAGGTGCGCAGCCATTCTGTGGCGGAAATGCTGACTGAAGCAGGTTTCGACGGTATTGAGGCGGTGGGAGGTGTCGTTACGCTGAAAACGGAAGGTTACGACGGCGTTTATCGCTTTTTTGTGAGTATTCCAGAGGAGCCACAGCGTTCGTTGAAAATGCTGAAATTCCCTGAAACGGAAACTTTTCCCATTCCGTCCTGGGTTTCCGCCAACGCGGGGACCGTTCACTGGGTCAATATCGACTTTCTCAATCTTTTTGACCATCTGGGACCGCTCTTCAACCAGTTTTTTGGAGAGGGGGATTCCGGTGTGTGGGAAGATGTTCTGGCTGGTCTGGAGGAAGACCCGTATGGTCCACAGATCAATTTACGGGAAGAACTTTTTGCTTTTTTTGAAAATCATCTGATGTTTTTGGTGCAGAATGACCGCCCGGAAGAGGTTGATGGCGAACGTCGGTTGGTGGCGATTCCTCTGAAAGATGAGGAAAAAGTCCGCGATTCCATGATGCGGCTGCTGCAGGATGAGCCGAGTATCGAAACGGTGGAGTTGGAAAATGGCGACATTCTCTGGCAGGCTCTCCAGGACGATGATGAGGAGGATGACGAAACAGAGGCTTCCAAACGGGAACCACTTTTCCCGGAAATGGCCTTGACGGTGTGGAATGGTTATCTGATGATTGCGTCTCACGCGGATTTCCTGGAAACGGTTAAAAATTTTGACCCGCAAAAAGGGGAAACGCTGATTGCTTCCGAGGAATACCGACAGATTCAGAAGGAACTGCGCGAGTTTGCCAAACAACCCCACGCGTCGCTCCATTATTTCCATACGGCTCGCAATTCGCAGCATCTGTACGAGATGTTCCGCACGGGAAAGATTCCGCAGAGTACTTCGCTGGAAGCCAAACGTATCAATCAGATGTTCTCCACCGATGTTCCTCAAGGGGAAACGCGAAAAGCGATGTTCGATGGTTCCATGTTGCCTCCCTACGAATCCATCCGTTCGTATTTCCTGCCGTCGGGAGCGACGATTCTCAATCGGGAAAAAGGATTCCTCTTCCAGGGATTCTGGCTTTCGCGTGAGAAGGCCGATGGGCTAATGGGGAAGAAAGACGCTCTTTCTGAAATTTCCGTCACCCCGGTTGCCCCCGCACCTGTAGAGAAGTCCACAGAAATCCTGGAAGAAACGGAAGAAACTTTGGAATTGCCGGAGGAAACCGTGGAACAACCGGTAGAAACGGTGGAAGAACTCGACATACTTCCCACTCTTTAAGAAAATGACTATCAATATTGGCTGGAAGGTTTGTACGCCCGGCAAAACAGAGCTTCCAGCCAAACCACCCTCTCCATTTCTGGCAAAAAGGGCAGAGTAAGCCAGGCCTGGTAGTAAAGCGTTTTCCTCTTCATAGGTATAATCTTCTTTTCAAATAATATTTACTGGGAATATCTCCATGAATGAAATCATTATCTATAGTGATGAATCGGAAAAAGAGGGGAAATACTACTCCAATTTTTATGGGGGAGTGCTGGTTCGTGCCAAAGATTTCGAGACCATTGTCCAAACGCTTAATGATTCTAAACAACAAAACCATTTGTTTCAAGAATTAAAATGGACAAAAGTGACCGAAAATTATGTGGATAAGTATTGTGCCTTTATGGATGTGTTTTTCTCTCTCGTCGCTCAGAATAAAGCCAAAGTCCGTATTATGTTCACTCAAAATGTCCATGTGCCAAAAGGATTGACCAAGGAACATATTCGGAATGCTTACCACATCCTCTATTATCAATTTATCAAACATGCTTTTGGATTGCCTTATTGTACTCATGAACTCCAATCGCCTGTCCGGGTACGATTGAATATCGACCAAATGCCTCAAAACCGTGAGCAAAATGAACAGTTCAAATCCTATGTGATTAGCTTAAATCGCAATCCTTCCTACAAGGACGCTGGTATTTTCATCGACCGGGAACAAATTGCGGAAATTGATTCTAAAAATCACGTCCTGCTGCAATGTGTGGATGTGATCCTGGGGGCAATGGCTTTTCGCTTGAACGATAAGCATCTTCAAAAACCAGACGGACAATTGCGCAGAGGAAAAAGAACTCTGGCGAAAGAAAAATTATACAAACATATACTACAAAAAATTCGACAAATTTATCCTGGATTCAATATCGGATGTACCACAGGAAAACAGGCCAGGGAAAACATCTGGAGCCACCCGTATCGGCATTGGTTGTTTGTTCCCAAAAATTCCGAAATAGACACCACCCAAAGCAAGAAATAAAAATGGCCCCGTCCTCACTATGCCTAGGGCGTGCCCCAAGTAAAACTTGAGCCTTCGTGATACACAGAGCCAATCTTTTACTATTCTACCCCGCTTTCCCAAAAAAGTCAAGAGTTTTTAATAGCTTTTCTTGAAAATTTCCAAAAATCTAATTTTTTTCATTAATGGGGTTAACTATTTCCGTTTTTCTCCGCGCAGACGTATTTTATTTTTAGAAGGCATACTGCTAAATTTAGTTAATAATAACTAATTTGTATGCCACAGAAGGTATGTTTGTAAAATTTATTTTTAAAAGGAAAATTACATGGAAAATATTTATTTTTGGTTATGCGTGCCAGGTATATTTGCTGTTTTTCTGAATATTGCGCGATTGTTGGGGAAAATATTTCCAGAAAAGTTTTCCTGGAAATGGTCTTTGACGTATCGCTGTTATCAATTCCAGATGGAGATTGGTTGGAAATTCATTCCAAGAGTGAATAAATAGATCGCTCCATTCCAGGAAAACCCCTTTTCCAAGGGGAGGGGCTTTCCTGGCGTTTTGCGGAAACGATATTATTCTCCGGCGGTGAATATTCCGATGGAATCGTACCAACATCCATCTTTTTCGGAGTATTGCTGACTTACGGAGGGGAGGATGACCATTTTTGCCGCACTTTCGGGGACGGTAATGAGGCCGTAAATGTCGCTCCATTCTTGGGAGGAATCGGCGGGAACGAAGGTTTGCGTCGCGTCCCAGCGAGTCCACTGTCCCTCGGCGGTTTGCCAGGAGGCTGCCACTTTGGCCGTCGCGGAACCGGTCGTTTTGACGCGGGCATGAAGGAGGTAACGCTCACCCGGCTGGACAGGAAGGGACTGAATGTAGCAACCGTCCATCACCTTTTCAAACGACGCGCTTCCCTCACCCACCGAACCATCCCACTGAGCTTTTCCGAAGGAGGTTTTTTCGTGTTGCCAAAACCCCCACTCTGCCGGGAGGTTTCCTTCGGGGCGTTTTTGCGAAAAGTCCGCGTTTTTCAGAAGATTTTGTTTCTGCGGGTCTGCCAGATAGAGCGTTACCTGTTTTTTGGCAAACATTTCAGGATTCCGAATTTGCTCCATCCGTTCCACCAGCCCCGGCAACGCGGTATTCCAGTGGCGGATTTCCGAATCTCCCCCAGGAACATTCCACCAACGATTTTTTTCTCCGTAAACCCAGACGTACTGATCGCTGCAGCGCAGAGCGTCGGCCAGATTCGCGCAAAGTCGGTCGAACCGCGTTTCTCCCTCTTTTCCAGCCCGATAATAACGATTTCCTTCGGGGTTGGTGTACATGTCGAGATAGATACCGAAGCCGCACTGTCCCTGATTGCGCCACGTCTGGCGATATTCCGGTTCAATCAACTGCACAAACCGCCCTGTCCACAACACCATGTCGAGCGCGGCCTGGTAAAACGATTCCGGTTCGTTGAAATAATAGCCATTTTCACAACCATCCACCAGAACCATCTCCGGCGGAAGCACGCTCAGCATTCCATTGATAAATGCTGGCAAAAGACCGTATCCAGCCGTGGCGAGGAGGTTGTCGGGATTCGAGACGGACGCGGCCTGCGTATTGATGCTGTTGAGCCAGAGACAAAGGAGGGTGGCATCGGGAAATTCGGACGCGACGGCCTGAAGAAATTCCGCACCCCGCCGTTTGGCAAGTGCTTTCGTCTCGGCAAATGTCTTTCCACTTTGTGAATCATACCGGAACAAATCCGCACCGTAAGACTCGAAATCGGGAGCCAGTCCTTTACTGCCGCTTGTTTTAGCGACCCAGGCACAGAGGGCGACTTTTTCCAGAATGACTTTCCAACCCGCGTCGTCGTCCCACTTCACGTTGGCGGGAGAAAAATTCACCCGGATGAAATTGTGGTGAAATTTCTGGAAGTCGCACGATTTCAGATCGTCGATACAACCCTGAAAATCTTCCCGCTTCCAGGGATGTTCCGGGTTGAAAATCCCTTCGCTGCTCCCTCCCTGCTTCTTGACATCCGGCTGCAATTTGTAAATAATCCCGTCGAAACAGGTCGTTTCCTCCATTGTCTTCCAGTTCTCGCGAATGAATTGGGTCGAGGGAATGTCCCACCCCAACTCAATCCATCGTTTTGCTGGCATTTCCGCAGCCACCCACGAAAATCCACAAATCAACCATCCTGCCAAATAACCCAACCATCGATTCATCCTTTTTCTCCTTATTTTTCCAAACAATACCTACCCTCCCTCCTCCCATTCTACAAAACCTCCCCGCCCCGCGACAGGGAGCCTCCTCCATAATTATCAATTCAACCCGCTTCCAAGCCAAAGGAGTATTTAACCATTCCCCTACTTGTTCTTTTGGTGAAAAGATTTATACTGTAGGGAGGTTGTTTTTTATTGGTATTCATTGAGGGAGGAGAAGGTGCCATGCCGACATCAGAACGTTATCCGCATTTGAAAGTGACAGACCCGGAAGTTTATGGCTTGATTCAGCGACAGACGGCATTGGAAGGTTCCACGCTGAAAATGATTGCGTCGGAGAATTACGCTTCTTTCTCGGTGTTGGAGGCGACTGGCTCCAGCCTGACCAACAAATATTGCGAGGGGTATCCGGCCGCGCGTTACTACGAAGGTAACGAGGTGATGGATGAAATCGAAAACCTGGCAATCGCCCGTCTGAAAGCGCTTTTCACAGCAGAACATGCCAACGTCCAGCCGTGCAGTGGCTCTCCGGCCAATCAGGCGGTCTATCGTGCCATCATGACGCCGGGCGATAAAGTGATGGGAATTCCCGTCTCCGAAGGGGGACACCTGACGCATGGATGGAAAGTCAATTTCTCCGGTCGGGATTACGTCCAGATTCCGTTTGGCCCATCGCAGGAAACCGGTTTGCTCGATTACGACCAGATTCGCGAAATCGCACGGCGTGAACGACCTCGCATGATTTGGTGCGGAACCACCGCGTATCCGCGAACGATCGAATACGATAAATTTGCGGAAATTGCTCAGGAAGTGGAGGCCTATTTGGTGGCGGACATTGCCCACATCAGCGGTCTCGTCGCGGCTGGTGTTCACCCCAACCCGGTGCCGTATTGCGACATCGTTTCCAGCACAACGCACAAAATGATGCGAGGACCGCGTTCAGGATTCATTCTTTCCCGTGAGAATGACCGTTATCAGGAAAAATACTATCCCGAATCGAAATTCAACCTGGCAAAACGGATCGATCGAGCGGTTTTCCCCGGTTTGCAGGGCGGTCCGCACATGAACGTCATTGCTGCCATGGCGGTCGCGTTTGGTGAAGCGGCCACGCCTGCGTTCAAGGAATATGCCCAACAAGTGGTGAAAAATGCCCGACACCTGGGCGAGTGCCTGAAAAACGGCGGGATTCGTCTGGCCTGCGGCGGGACGGACACGCACATGCTCTTGCTCGACTTCCGCAACGAAACCTTCACCGGAAAAGAGGTTGCCGAAGCCCTGGGCCGCGCCGGCATCATCGCCAACTTCAACATGGTTCCCGGCGATACCCGCAAACCGTTCATCACCAGTGGAGTTCGGATGGGAACGCCCGGCTTGACCAGCATGGGAATGAAAGAATCGGATATGGAAAAAGTCGGCGAATGGATTCTCCGCGTCGTCCATGCCCTCCCCGATTCCGCGGCTACGGAAAAAGCTGTTCGCGGCGAAATTGCGGAATTCTGCAAGGGATTCAAAATTCCTGGTTTGGATGATTAGAGCATTTCTAAAATTCCTTTGCCACAGGAAACGCGGATATTTTTACTTGCACGATTTTCTCCCCGAATATTGAAAAGTGCCTCTGTTTTTGACAAAGGCACTCTCCCATTATTCAGAAACAACGATTCTGATCACATTATTCCGGGATTTTCGCGGGTTGTCCATCGTTGCGTGCGCCCAGAAAAACGTGCGTTTCCGGGTCGATGGAGTACGAAATCCGTTGGACGGAACCGTCACACATCGCCATTCCCAACGCTCCTGAATGCGCCGAGCCAAAGAAAGTGCTTGACCAGGAAGAATACTGGGAACGATCCTGAATGGGGGAAAGCGGTGAGAACTTTGCATCCGCACTTTCAAGCGTCCCCGTGGAACGGCATGTGTCGGAATCCGGCCCGACGTAAAGAGATTCGTTATCCGCGTTGGTGGTCGTCGCAAACTCGTAATTTTCCGGGGCGAGATACTTTTCACCAATCAAGTAGGTGTTCGTCGTTCCGTCACGGATTTCGCCGAGAGTGACTTCGCTGCAATCGTAGATAACACCGTTGTTCTTGGATCGCGAACGGTTGGTCTTTTTCGCCTGATCGTATCCTTTGGAGAGATTGGAAGGCCAGAAATAAGACCATTGTGATCCACTGTTGTACGATCCGATGTTGGCAGCATAGTCTCCCTTGACAACCAAAACGTCTTTGGAATCCGTTGGGGTTGCATTCTGAGGATAGCTGCTGGACTTATACGTTTTCGGCGCTCGCCGCGAAGGACAATTGAAGACTGCTACAGGGGTTTGGCTACGAATTCCCGATTCTTCCATATACACCCCCGTCGGCGTGTCCACAACGCCATCGGAACCAAGCTGAAAAAGAGCGGTCTGTTCCAGATACGGCAACAGAGAATAAGCCCATCCACCAGGTTGCGTCGCTCCAAAACCGGCATCCGGGTCGCCCCCGTTTCGGTAGTTCCACCCACCGGATGGAAATTTCCGCAACGCGCTTTCGTGATTCATGCACGCCAACCCCATTTGACGCAGTTGGTTATTGCACTGCATCGTCCGAGCCGCCTCACGTGCCTGCTGCACCGCCGGAAGCAGCAATCCCACCAACATTCCAATAATCGCAATCACGACAAGCAATTCCACCAAAGTGAAACCCTGCCTTCTTCTTTGGGGAAAGCCTCTTCCTAACTTATCCCCCCCCCCCAATTTGACACTCTCGAAACGAAAACTGCACTCATGTATTAGTCTCCTCTACTTAGAAAAACCAATGGACAGGTCGCAACAACCTGTCACCCAGATTTCCATTATAATAGACTTTCGTTCCTTTTGCAAGAGACACTTCCTCCAAATTTTTCTGTTTTTTCTAAAAAAATGCACCTTGGATGATTTTTCTCTCCTAAAATAGATAGAAAAACAGTGACGACATAGAAAACCCAGATGATTTTACTCCAAACGGTACCAGTTCGTTCCTCTCGGAGAGGCAGGGGAGTGGTTTGAAGTGGGAAGGTGGTTGTCAATGCGAAACACCCCGTCACGAATCAGCCCCCCTATGAAAGAGGAAAAGGAATCCTTCTTCAGAGGGGGACGGGGTTTGCTGGGGATAAATCACACGAAACTATTCCGGGATTTTGGCTGGTTGTCCATCGTTGCGTGCCCCCAGAAGAGCGTGGGTTTCGGGGTCAATGGAGTACGAAACCCGTTGGACGGAACCGTCACACATCGCCATTCCCAACGCTCCCGAATGGGGACTGCCGAAAAATTGACACGCATCGGACGCGTATTGTGCACGGTCCTGAAGCGGAGGAAGTGGAGAAAATTCTCTGTTTTTCTGCGTATTTTCAATCGTTCCTGCTGAACGGTGCGTGTCCGCGTCCGTCCCGACGTAAACAGACTCATTATCCGCCACTGTAGAAGTCGCAAACTCATAATTTTCCGGGGCAAGGTACTTTTCACCAATCAAGTAAGTATTCGTCGTTCCGTCGCGGATTTCGCCGAGAGTGACTTCGCTGCAATCGTAGATAACACCATTATGATCGGATCGAGTACGGTTTCGGCTCTTCGTCTTTTCGTAACCGTCCGGGATGTTACTCGGCCAAAAATTCGACTCGCCAGTGCTGGCATAGGAACCGACGTTGGCGGCATAGTCCCCCTTGGCAACGTAGGTACCGTCGGAATTAGCAGGGATAGCATTTGTGGGATACCCCCCAGACCTGTACGTTTTCGGCGCTCGCCGCGAAGGACAATTGAAAACCGCCACGGGCGTTTGAGTGCGAATTCCCGACTCCTCCATATACGTCCCCGTTGGAGTGTCCACAACTCCATCCGAACCAAGTTGAAAAAGAGCGGTTTGTTCCAGATACGGCAACAGAGAATAAGCCCATCCACCAGGTTGCGTCGCTCCAAAACCGGCATCCGGGTCGCCCCCGTTTCGGTAGTTCCACCCACCGGATGGAAATTTCCGCAACGCGCTTTCGTGATTCATGCACGCCAACCCCATTTGACGCAGTTGGTTATTGCACTGCATCGTCCGAGCCGCCTCACGTGCCTGCTGCACCGCCGGAAGCAGCAATCCCACCAACATTCCAATAATCGCAATCAC
>JAUNBF010000067.1 GCA_030527185.1 Planctomycetia bacterium
CCCAAGGGAGGGGCTTTGTGGAGCGAATCCGAAAAACTCAAGTGGATGGAGTATAAAATTCATTTACCACAAGAAACTTTTCAGAATTTGGCAGTGTGGAAAAGTTTCCGCAGAAAAACGCAGATATTTCCGTTCACACTTTTTCTTCGGCGGATACTGGAAATGGGAATTATCCCTCTCGTGAAATAAAATTTCTTCAAAAAGCCAAAACGCTCTAGGCAAAAATGGAAAATCTGTTAAAATAAAGAAAAAGGATTTACTGAATAAAAAATGATTAAAAATTCCATGTTGTATCCACTTCGATTTTATCCGATTTATAAACAAGCAATCTGGGGAGGCCGCCGATTTTGGTCTTTTCTGGAAAGGGAACTTCCTGAGGAAGAATGGGTCGCCGAATCGTGGGAAATTTCCGGCCACCCCGACGGTATCAGTGTGGTGGCAAACGGGTCGCTGCGGGGCAAGACGCTGGAAAGTCTCCGCCAAGAATATCCTGAAGAACTTTTGGGGATTCATGCCGCATCGTCGCGTTTTCCGTTGTTGGTGAAGTTTCTCGACGCCAATCAGCAACTTTCCGTGCAAGTCCATCCCAATCAGGAGTACGTGGCACAACAGGGATTTTCCGATCAGGCCAAAGCGGAGGCGTGGGTGGTACTCCACGCGGAGCCGGGAAGTCGGATGACGCTGGGATTTCAACATCCCGTGACGCGGGAAGAGGTGGCCGAAGCACTGGAAAAAGAGTGCCTGGAAACGCTCCTTTTTTCCGTCGAGCCTCAGGAGGGGGAGTGTTATTTCCTTCCACCCGGAACGGTCCATTCGCTGGGTGCGGGGATTTTGCTTTATGAGGTGCAGCAGTGCAGTAACCTGACGCTGCGGCTCTACGACTGGAATCGAGTGGATGTTCACGGACGAAAACGGACGCTCCATACGGAACATGGTCTTGCCGCAATGAATCCGCACTATTGGAATGCGCAAAAGGTCGTTCCCCGACAGATTTCCCTGGAAAAAGAAACTTTGTTGGAGAGTGAATTCTTTTGTCTGGATCGGTGGAGGTTGCAAAATCAGGAAACCTGCCTGGAAAAAGAGGGACGGTGCCACCTTTTGACCGTTCTTTCAGGAGAGGTGTTTGTCCAGGGACTGGCCGAGCCTCTGGGAAAAGGAGAAACGGTGCTGATTCCTGCGCAATGTTCGGGAATTGCCCTCCGAACAGAGTCCCCCACGCAGATTTTGGACGCGTACATGCCTTAAGGACGAGGAAAGAGGATGAAAATGCTGAAAAAAGAGGGAATTTTAAGGTGGGGAAGTCTGGTGCTGCTTCTGTTGGCAGGTTGCAGTGGAAATCGTCAGTTCGGTTATCCACAGGCGGAACCGTGCGCGCCGCAAGTCAATACCAAACGTGTCCAGCAATTCGACCCCTATCCCGATCCCAACATTGGCCCTTCTTCGCCGGGTGTCCGCCCGCGATGGTTTGAAACGCCCTCCCAGGAACGGTACACGACCCCTAAACTGGAACGATTATAAAATTTTTGAGAAAAACGAATGATTGCCAAATTATCAGGACAAATCGTCGCCATTTATGAGGAATATCTGGTTTTGAACGTCGGATTCATGGACTGGGAAGTCGGAATTCCCGAATATACTCGTCGTTTGCTACAAGATCAGAAGGGAAAAACCATATCTCTGTTTACGATCTTTTATCTCGATGGAAATCCGGTTCAGGGACGTTTAACGCCACGGTTGATCGGGTTTCAGACGGAATTGGAACGGGAATTTTTCGAGTTGTTTTGCAGCGTCGATGGTGTCGGAACCAAAAAAGCACTTCGAGCCATGGTGCGTCCGGTACAGGAGGTCGCGACCGCCATTGAAGCGCAGGACGCAAAAACCCTGGCGACTTTGCCGGGAATTGGCCCCGCCACAGCCGAGAGAATCATCGCCAAATTGCGGCGAAAAGTCCCCCGTTTCACCCTGTCTCTGGGGGGAGGAAATCCCTTCCTCTCTTCCGATGTTCTTTCTCAGGCCTTCCAGGCACTTGTTGCGCTGGGACATACCGAAACGGACGCACGCCGTAAATTGGAAAAAGCGACACAAAAGGGAAAGACCTTTGAAAGTGTTGGGGAACTCCTCCAGGCGGTCTATCAAAATTAAACCAAAACAGGACTATTTTCAGGATATTGCAGACAGGAATAGGGGATTCGCGTTGTGAAGTTGACGTTTGAGGACACGCTCGACAAGACTGTTTACAACTCAAACCGTAGTAAAAATCGGTTCATTTATGGAAAAGGATACCACTGAGTCCTCTGAACCTTTTATCGGACGCCATTTTCAGGAATACCAGCCGATGGTTTCGGTTGCCGGGGCGTTTATGGTGGGGATTCTTGCCGACCGCGCAATCGGGGGAAGTTCGGAAATGGAGACGTCGCTCACCGCAGGATTGATTTTCTGGGCAGCGGCGATTCTCCTTTTCTGGAGCGGGTGGAATTTTGGCTATCGGCGAAATGGAACGGCCGTGGGAATGGGGTTTTTGCTCCTGGGAATCGGAGCCATGGGAGGAGCCTGGCACCACCTCTATTGGAACGTCTATCCGAAAAATGAGATTTCCCTGACGCTTCACGAGGATTTTTCCCTGGCTCTGGTGGAGGGAAAGATTCTGCGTCCGCCCGAATCGTATTATGCCAGCGAAGATTTGCAATTTTATCGGAAAGAGGAGGAGGTGACGACCGTTTTACGGATTCAGGTCTTGCGGATGAAGGACTGGCAAGGTTGGGTGGATGCGTCGGGACGGTTACTGGCACGGGTTCAGGGGAAAGTGAGTGATTTTCATGCCGGGGACACGGTCACGCTGTCGGGGAAACTGTTGCGTCCGGCGGAAGCGAAAAATCCGGGCGGTTTTTCGCCGCGTCTCTATTATCGGCAGGAGCGGATCCACACGATCATGCAGGTTCCGTCGGTGGAAAATATCCAACTGGTCGAGAGGCCAAAAATACCGGGAATTTACCGGATCGTCGAATTTTTACGGGATGTTTGCCGACAACGGATTGAGAAAAATCTTGCCCCGTCGGAGCAGTCGCTGGCCAATGCGCTGGTGTTGGGTTGTCGGGAGGAAATTTCCCGCTATGAACGAGACACGATGTTGGAGACGGGGACGATTCACCTGATGTCGATTTCCGGCCTGCACGTGGGGATGCTGGCGGGCGGTTTTTTTCTCTTTTTACGGCTTTTTCGCCTGGAAAGTCGGTGGATGACGTTTCTGGGAGTGGGGCTGATTCTGCTTTACGTGATGATTACCGGAGCCAGACCACCAGCCGTGCGGGCGGGAGTACTCGTCGTCATTACGACGCTCGCTTTTTCCTGGAATCGGCAGGCCTCTTCGCTGAACTCCCTGGCAACGGCCGCGTTGGTCGTTCTTTTCATGAATCCCACCGCTCTTTTTTCGACAGGGACGCAACTCTCCTTTCTGGCCGTCGGGACGCTCATTTACACACCGCTGTTTCGCCCTTCGCGACGTTTTCAGGAAGACGATTCCTGGGAATACTGGTTTGTGGACAAATCCCGGCGAGGGAAGATTTTTCGTTCCATGCTCCGCCATTGGGGATACGATCTGGGGAATGTGCTTTACACCTCCTTTTTGATGATGGTGGTCATGACGCCGCTTGTGGTGTATCGTTTTCATGTGCTGGCGCTGGTGGGGCTGGTGCTGAACGTGTTGCTCTGGTTGCCGTTGATGGTGGCGATGTTGTCGTGTGTCGGGGTGCTCCTTTTAGGGTGGATTCCCGGCTTGGGGAGTCTTTTGGGAATGGTCTGTTCCTGGGCGATTTTCCTGATGAAAGAACTGATTTTCTGGGGAGGCGAAATTCCTGGGCATTGTCTCTGGATGCAGGGAATTCCGGTCGTCTGGATAGTCGTTTTTTACGTCGCCTTGATGGTGTGGGTCATTTTTTCCCCATTTCGCTTGCCGCGAAGAAAACAGATCGTCGGACTCCTGCTTCTGGTCATGGCGTTGCTCTGTTTTCCCGACTGGATGGAAAAGCGGCGGGAGGGGTTGTGCTGTTCGTTTCTCTCGATTTCTCATGGACTTGCGGTTTTGGTAGAGCTGCCCGACGGACGGAATTTTCTCTTCGACGCGGGGCAATTCGCACCGGCAGAATACCCTCTGCGAACGATTGCCGACTACCTCTGGCACCGGGGGATTCATCGGCTGGACGCGATTTTCATCTCCCATCCCGACATGGATCACTACAACGCGATCCCTGGCCTGCTGGAACGTTTTACGGTGGACGCGATTTATGTCAGCGCCGCGATGAAGGAAAAAATGGAACGTTCGCAAGCCACTTCGTCTTCATGGAAGGAAACGGCTCCGCAGCCCACCTCCTATTACGAATACCGTCGCTGGCGGGAAACGCCGTCGCAGGATGTGTTGGCTGGATTTTCGCAAGCCATTCAGAATAAAGGAGTTGTGGTGAAGACACTGCAACGTGGCGACTGGATTCCTCTAGAAAAAGAGTGTTCGCTGGAGGTGCTGCATCCGGGAAAAATGATCGTTGAGGAGAATACCAACGCGAACAGTCTCGTCCTGCTTCTGAAGTATGGCTCTCACAAAATTCTGCTCACGGGCGACCTGGCACCTCCCGGTCTGGCGGACTTTCTGCGGCAGGAACCGGTGGCATGTACCGTTTTGCAGTCGCCACACCATGGCGGAAAAACGTGCAACACCCCACCTCTGGCACGGTGGACATCTCCGCAACATGTTGTGATCAGTGAGTCGTTCATGAATCGGCAGGAAGCGACGACGCAGTTATTTCAATCGTTCGGTGCCACGGTCTATCATACCGGACGGGAAGGGGCGGTTTTGTTCCAATTTTCGGAAGATACGCTGGAAGTTCTGACTCGAGATGAGTGGAAGGAGGAGTGATGGATTCGTTTTCACCTTTTGACCCGAAAGGTCTGGCGCGGTTAAAGACGCTGAAATTGCGTGCCAAACGGCTCGTTTCGGGAATGCTGCTGGGGGAACATCCCGGACGGCGGCAGGGCGTTTCGGCAGAGTTTATCGACCATCGTCCCTGGGAGTCGGGAAATGACCCGCAGAAAATCGACTGGCGTGTGTATGCTCGGACGGGAAAGTTCTTCCAACGTCGCTATCAGGAACAGGCCACGGCTGGTGTGACGTTTTTGCTCGATTATTCCGCCAGCATGGATTATCGTGGGAAAAACGCTCCACTGTCGAAAAAGGAGTATCTGGAGTCACTGGCCGCGGCAATGGGGTATCTCGTGACGCGGCAGCAGGATTCCCTCGGAATGATGGCGTATCGTGCCTGCGAAACGGTCGTTTTTCGGGCTGGAACGGGAGAGAAACATTGGTGGGATTCGCTCGCTTTTCTGGAAAATCCTCCGTTTTCCAAAAAAACTTCTCACGACGTAACCTCCGATATTCTGGCAACTTACGCGGAGCAATTCCCCAAACATGGCATGGTTTTCTGGATCGGCGATTTTTTCGATCGGGAAGATTTTGCCCAGACGCTTCCTCTTTTGAAACGGCTCTGTGCCCGTGGAGATGAAATCACGCTTTTGCAAATTGCCGACCCGGATGAAATCGAGTTTCCGTTCGATTCGCTCAATCGTTTTGTTTCGCTTGAAAATCCGCAGGAAAATGTGACCCTTTCCGCGGCCAACGTTCGGCAGGCGTACCTGGAGGCGTGGGAAAACTGGTGCGGTGAAATTCGCAATGGTTGTCGCAAATTGAATATCCCGCACTTTTTGTGTTCCACGCAGGAGTCGCTGGAAGTCTGTTTGCGAAAAGTTTTAGTCTCTTTCTAAAGCGTCATCAAAATAATTCCCCTTCCTTGGGGAGGGGCTTTCCTTTCGTTTTTGAAATTCAAAGAGAAGAAAGTAGAATTCCATTCCAACCTAACAGGTTAGAAGAAGTAAACGCTATTTGAAAAAGTCATTCGCACCAGGCGTTACGCGGCTTGCGGCAAGCCGATAGCCGCTTTCCCGTCCAATCACGATGGCCGTGGAGAGGAAACCTTTCTATAGAAAGAGTTATCCTCTCCAGACCTCTCTTTCCAAAGATTTTTACTGCACCGCTGCGCGGTTTTTATCCATTTTTATACTACTTTTTCCGCAACTCTTCCAACGAGAGAAAATCTCCCTCCATTTCCCGTGGAAGCTGAAAAACATCCCCCTGCTGATTGCAGAAAAAGAGATTCGCTTCCGACTTTTGCCGACCATGACCGTCTGCCCATATCGCGTAAAATTCGGGATGAGCGTTGATGGGACGACGGGGATAACAGTGATTCATCGGACTGTTTTCCGTCATCTGACGCACTTTCGTCCAGGTTTTGCCGCGATCTTGGCTGGTCCAAAGGCTGACTTCGCCCCCGGTATTGTATTTTTGAGGTCCGAAACCGTCGGTGCCAATCATTCGCCAGGTGCCATCTTTTTCGATGTAAAGCGAGCCGAAATCGTAATTGTTATCCGATTCGGTGATGGGGTAGATCTCCCATTTTTCGCCATTCCACGCCGCCGTCCACCATTCCCGTGGCCCCGCTTCCGGGCCGGAACGGTAGCCGTTGCTGGTGATGTAGAAAATGACCGGATACCCCTGAGCATCGTACACCATGTCCATGATGTAAACGTTTTTTCGCAGCGTATCGTAGTCGTAAACCAGTGCTGGCGTCTGGATTTCCTTCAGCGGAACGTCGATTTTCTCCCCCGTGATGGCCTGCCAGGTTTTTCCCTCATCGAGACTTTCCATGTAGTAAAGGTTCGTCCGCCAGTTCAACCCCAGCCGACCATTGACCGGATCGTGGGGGTGGTAATTGAAGGAAGTCCCGATTTTACAAAGGTTTCCGTTCTGATAAACCGCCCCGTTTTGGTAATGACCGTAGGCAATGGCCGCCAATGGTTGCCACGCACTCCACGTCACACCATCCCGGCTGTTCATGAAACAGAGAATTCTTTGAGCTTTGGAAGTCGGGTCTTGTAAAAGCGATTTGTCATACGTTGTGAAAAGGATCTCCATTCCTTTGCCGGGAAGTTGAAAGACCTGAACATACGAAAAATTCGTCATTGGAACCGGCTTTCCATCCACCTCTTTCGTAGGGGAAACCAGTTCAAACTCGTCGATGTCGTAGGGACGGACGCTTCGGTGAATGAAGGAGGGACGCCACGTCCCATGGCTGGTGGAAAAGACCCAGATGTGTCCTTTGTCGTCGATCGTCATGACGGGATTGTCGTGTGCGTCGTCCGTTTTTTTGTCCAAAATGATCGTCGGACGGGCAACTTGTTTCGTTCGATGGTCAAAATAGGAGACTTCATGCAAAAGCGTCTGGCCGGAAACATCCGTACCGCCATAGCAGAAGAACGTCTTTTCCACCTCCGGTCGATACACCGCAAAGGGATAATGGTTGGCTGGATACACGCCCAGTCCGCCGGAATATTTGTAGCCGTACTCATCTCCCGAAGCCTGATTGTAGTACCAGATACTCCGAAAACCGGTATCTTTCTGATTCAGAAGAGCGTTGGCATAAGGTTTGTACGGCAGAGCGGCAGGGGCATTGGGTACAGCGTTGCCAAGTTTCCCCTCGGTGTCGGGCAAACTCTTCCACCAAGCCAGAGGTTTTTCCGCAACGTCTTGATTTTGCATGATTTTCAGAATCGTTTCGGCAGAAAGCACCTGATTGTAAAGTCGAATGTCTGCCATGGCACCCTCCAGCATCCGATCCGGTTCTTCGATCGTTCCGAGATAAAGGAGATTCCCAAAACGCTTTCGCTGACATCGGGCTTCTTTCGTCCCTTTCAATTCGCCATTGATGTAAAGCCGGATCGTTTGACCATCGTACGTCCCAGCCAGATGAACCCACTGATTGGCTGGCGGAGCGGGAGCGAGTGCGTAGGAATAACTCATTTCATCCTGCTCGACCAGCATCCGAATATTGCCCTCATAAAGATAAAGTGAAAAATCCTTCCTCGGAATGTCGATTCCCGCAAACATCTGCGAACGATCGCCCGATTTCCACTGGACCCAACAGGCCACGGAAAAATGCTCCGGCGAAAGTGGCGTCGTATCCAACTTCACCTGAAACCCCTGAACTCCGTGAAAAGGAATCTTTTCGCCAGCAGGTTGTGCCAGGGTCATACTCCAGGAAATGCCCAAAAAACCCAAGAATATCCAAAAACGCATGACTTCTCCTCTATTTTCTGTAAAATTTTGATAGATCTGTTTTTCCAAGAAACAGGGGGCGGAAACACCCACCCCGCTTGTTCCCGAAACATTTACCACGCATCGGTTCGGAATGGTGTGGCAGGGAGACCTTCTGCCGAATAAAGATTGCAGCCCAACGGGTTTTGCTGCCAGGCGTAACGTGCGGCGACTGGATTCGGAACCGCGTCGCAAGAGAGTTCGACCGTATCTTTGCCGACAATTTTCGCCGTTGCCCAGTGGAAAACCTTGTCTTCGCCAGCGATGGCAAAACGTTTCAATTCGCCATTCGGAATCACTTTCAACGGTTGGCGTTCCACATTTTCACCCACGACCAGACCACTTCCCACCTGATCGAATTTCACGATCAGCTTGTTCCCGTCCACCTTCCACTCCCGGACGATCGGGGAAGCGTAAACGACCTCTTTGCCGTAATCTTTCGCCAAAGCCCAGCGTGCCAGACGGTTTCCGACGTCGTATTTATTTCGCGGATGGATGTCTTTCTCTTCGCCAATATCGATGATCACAGCCTGACCGGTATTGGGAACGTCCATGCAACGGGTCTGCGCATCCCGAATCAACGCCCAACCAATGTCTTCGTTAGGTCCACCGCTGGGGGCACGGAAATTGGCCAACTGAACCCAGTAGAACGGGAAATCTCCCTGACCCCACAGTTTCCGCCATTCCTGAATCATCGCCTTCTGTTTGTAGTAATAAAATCCCCCTTCGCCCGCGTTGCTGCAACCCTGGTACCAGAGGGCACCGCGAATCGTGTAGCCCCGCCACGGAGCCAGCATGGCATAATACATTCCGCCCGCCCAGTGATAACCTTTGTCTTTGTTTTCCACTTTCTGACGATTGGCAATCAACGTTTTGCCAGTCTCGACCGTTTCGGGAATATTGTTCCAGCCTTCGTCGGGAATCCAACTGTTGATGTTGCTTCCGCCCCAGTTGACATCGATCAAACCGACCGGAACGCCCAGTTCCTTATGCAGCCGAACTGCAAAGTGGAAGCCGCACGCCGTGCAGTTTTTCTGGTTCCCGTCCTTGCAGACCGTCCAGCCATTCGAGGGAACATCTTCTGCCGGTTTGTCGGCGGTTTGGTGTGCGGCACGGTTGAACCGGACGAAACTGTAGTCGCCGGAAATCTCCTCTTCCGTACACGAAAGCCGAGGTTGACCCCACGAATTGAGCGGTTGCTCCATGTTCGACTGGCCGGAACAAATCCAGACTTCGCCGACTACCACGTTCTGAAGGACGACTTTGTTTTTGCCTTCCACGACCAACTCTTTCCCTTCGCAGCACGCACTGCCGGAAGGAATCTGAACCGACCATTTTCCCGCGTCACATGCCGTCGTTTCTGCCGACTGGCCGTTCCACGTCACCTTCACTTTTTCTCCAGCATCTGCCCAGCCCCAAATCTTCACCGCCGTGTCACGCTGCAACACCGCGTTGTCCGTAAAGGCTTTCGGCAGGCGAACATCCGCCAGAAGAATGTTGCTCGTCAAAAACCATACCCAGAGGAAGGAAAACAATACTTTGGAAATGCTCATAAAAACTCCTTTTCCAAATGACCAAAATTAAAAATAAAGCCACGGTTGGCTCCACGGATTCCAGATCGGAAACGCTGCCGACAACGCGGAAAACATCAACAGAACCAAGGCCACGCCACGTCGCCAACGCTTTTCTTCCACCCACTCCAACATCGGAAGCATCGTACACAACCACATCGGAATCAGCCAGAATGCCCATCGAAAACCACAGCAAACGCCGCCGTAATTCCGATCGGCCAGCGGACGGAAAATGTAAAACAACAAAACCACCAACGTCAACGCCAGAATCATCCACGCCAGCGAACGCATGGTCGAATCCCCTTTCACAAGCCCGATTCCCAAGCCACCCATCGCCAAAATCCAGACGGGAGTCAGCGAGAAAATCCCATGGTGCCCCAACAGAACATGGAAAGCATACCTGGCAATACTCGGTTCCCCTTTATCAATTCCCTGCGGATTTTGCCAGTAACTCTGCCGCACTTGACCATTTTGGGCAATGTACGTGTACTCGTACCAGTTGTCCCCTTCGCTGCGGTGCATGTACGGCGGGCGGAGACTGTCGTGAGCCACATAATTCGTGACAAAAAAAGGAATCGCGACCCCTAAAATGCCCACGCCATAGAAAAACAGCACCACCGCAGGCTTTTTCCACGATTCCCACGAAAAAGTGTAAAGAAACAGCCCCGCTCCGATGGCTGCCAGGAAACTCAATGCCGGCAGTTCGTTCACGACCGCAAAAGCCGCCAGAAGTCCGGCCAGAAAAACTTTCCACGCGGGATAATCCCGTTCCTGAACCATCGTGACCATCAGCCACAAAACGCCAGCCACACATGTCACCGCCGGGAGGTGGTTGTTCAGCGTCACGCAAAATGTCGATAAAAACGTGCCGAAAGAAGCGACGGCCACCACGAAAATACGGCTCCAGTCTCCCCGCCCCAGACGTTCCGCCAGCCCTGCAACAGCCCCAAGAAACAATGCCATGAGCGGAATGTTCACGCAACAGAGGAGGATTTTCACCACCAGATGGGGATTTGCCGCCAGCGAGAGACCCGTGCCGTGATAAATCAGCCAGTACAGCCCTGCCAGCATCGTCGGAAACAGAGGGGGTTTGCTGGAATAATAATGCTCGTCATGTTTTACCATGTCGATCGTGTCCCAACCTTTTTCCATCCGCACGATGTCAATCGCGTAAGGTGCCCCGGCCACACGCATGTCCGGTTCCACCAACGCCCGAATCGTACACCAACGACTGCGGTCGTTCGCACTGAAAAAGGGGAAACAGAGCGTCGCGTTTTTCTCCAACGCTTTTTCCGTTTTCGCCAATTCTTCCTGAATGACCGCTTCCGGCACACCCGATTTTTGTAAACGCTGCTCCTTTTCCGCCAGTTTTTTGGGAATCTGCGCCCGCCGATCCTTTTCCAGCCCACGCAGTGCAACCGTATCGACCGCAAAAATTCGCCCCAAAATCAATCCGAGGCTTGCCATGATCAAAATTGCATAAACACTTTTACGCAGCGACGTATTCTTTTCCATAGTCCAACTCCTGACAGATGTTTCTTACATTTCTGTCATTTTAACCTTTCTTCAGGAATCCGACTAGGGGTAGAGGAAAGAAACGTTTGAAAACGTGGGAAAAGTACGTTTTATGTCTCCTCCTCATCGTCTTCCAAAGTACCCACTCGTGTTTCGTAGATTCTTTTGGCCACTCGGGCAAGAAGTATGTTCAGGGAAACAAAAATTCCGATTCCCAGAAGAATCATCCCTCCCAAAATCATCAGCAGGATGGTATACAGACGACTTTCAGGAGTATCCCCATCTCCTCCAGGGACGGCATGATAGGTAGGAGAACGTCTTTGCAATTCCAACTCCTCGTTCTCATACAAATCGGTTATCGTCTTGATCGATTCGCTGGAAAGTTCCGAAATATCGCTCGAAATGGAGGATGAGACCGGTTCCGTTTGGGCTGTTAAAAGGTTTCCATAACTCCATAACCATAAAATACTACAGAGAGCAACCCCTCTGCTAAAAAAAGTACCATACATTCATTTCTCCCTGGTTAGATAAGGTTCCACCACAAAAAAAGACCCACGAAATATGTGCCGACTCTCTTATTCCTCTTCTGTTTGGAGATTTTGAACAGTGTCTTACATCGCCTGAAGAATGGCATCCGTCATTTCCGACGTGGTGGAACGACCACCAATATCGGGCGTACGAACCTGCCCTGCCTCCAGTACCGCGCACATCGCTTTCATCAAAAGGTCGGCCAATTGCGGCAACTCCAACTGACGCAACATCATCTCAATCGCCCAGAGCGTTCCCAGAGGATTGGCAATCCCCTTTCCGGCAATATCGGGCGCGGAACCATGAATCGGCTCGAACATGCTCGGATATTTCCCTTCCGGGTTGATGTTTCCTGAGGGGGAAATGCCGATACTTCCCAACATGGCTGAACCCAAGTCGGTTAAAATGTCGCCGAAAAGGTTGCTGGCCACCACCACTTCGATCTGATCCGGGTGCATGATGAAATAGCCGCACAGTGCGTCGATGTGCATCTTGCGAGATTCGATGTCGGGAAAATCTTTCGCGACCTGTTCCTGAACCTCATCCCAGAAAACCATCGAGTATTTCAACGCATTCGATTTCGTCGCACTCAACACCTTCGTCTTGCCATGTTTTTTCGCATATTCATAGGCATAACGGAAAATCCGTTCGCATCCTTTTTGCGTGAAGACCGCTTCCTGAACCACCGTTTTTTCCGGCGTATGATCGTTTTCAATCCGACCGCGGGAACAGTATTCCCCTTCCGAATTTTCACGAATAACCACAAAATCGATCTTGTCATTCACCAAAGGCGAAACCAGTCCCGGCAACAACTTGATCGGACGCATATTGACATACTGATCAAAACCGCGACGAATGGGGAAAAGCAAATCCTGAGCCGACACGCTGTCCGGCACACCGGGAAAACCGACGGCTCCAAGCAAAATCGCGTCGCAGTCCTCCAATATCTTCAATCCATCGGCAGGCATCATCACGCCATGTTGCAGGTAATATTCGCAACTCCACGGCAGCGTCTTCATTTTCAGTTGGATTCCACCGTCGATTTCTGCCAGACGTTCCAAGACTCGGGTACCTTCCCGTACCACATCCACACCGATTCCGTCGCCCGGAATAAGATTTAGTTGAATGGTTCTCATATTCTCTCACCTGAATGTTTTCTTTAGAAAAAAGACCTTTCCTATTATAAACCATTGCCGTTGGCTGTCAAGTGTGGGGAGATTTCGGGTTTGATGAAAAAATATTCCCGTTTTCTTGACAGCACGGCCTGGGTCGGGTATAATGTTCGTTAAGAGGTTGGTTTTATCTGGAAAAATTTGGAAATGGAAGAGGGACGCAACGCATGGATTGGTTTGATTTGACCGGGAAAAAAGCCTGGGTGACGGGGGGAAGTGTGGGGATTGGACGCGGTTACGCGATCGCTCTGGCAAAAGCGGGGGCGGATGTGGCGATTGTCGACATCGATACGCGGACGGGTGAAAAAACGGCTGCCGAAATTCGCGAAATGGGACGAAACAGCGTTTTTGTCCATTGTGACGTGACTTCCCAGGAACAGGTCGAAGCCATGGCTGCCCAGGTGGTTGAAGCGTTTGGGCGGCTCGATATTGCGGTCAACAACGCGGGAATTGGAATTTTGGGACCGGATGAGGATTATCCTCAAAGTGCGTGGGAGAAAGTTTTGGGCGTCAACCTGACCGGAATGTGGTTTTGCTGCACCGCCGCGTGTCGGCAATTTATCCGGCAAAACGAAACCGACTCCGTGCCGATGGGTGGCAAAATCATCAACACGGCCAGTATGTCCGCCCGGATTGCCAATTGTAACGCTTCCTACGATGCTTCCAAGGGAGGTGTCGTGGAAATGACGCGGACGCTGGCGGCTCAGTGGGGGACATACAATGTGAATGTGAACTGCATTTCACCCAGCTACATCCTCTCTCCCATGCACGCCAGCACTCCCGTGGAAGTTCGGGAGCGGATTCGGCAATTGACGCCGTTGGGATACATGCAGCGTCCTGAAGATTTGTACGGTCCGGTCGTTTTTCTCGCTTCCCGTGCCGCCGATTACGTCACCGGAGTCGATTTGCTGGTCGATGGCGGGCATACGCTCAATGCGTGGCTCACCCCTCTTTCCCGTAAGGTTCCGCCACGGATTTCCCCGGAAGAAGAGACCGTTTCGCTGAAACATGACATGGCGGCGCTTGAAATTCCGGTCAATGAGGATGGTATCAATTTCGCGTACCACCCGGAAATTGCCGATGCCTACAAGGCGGCGTTTGGTCTGGATTCGGGAGAGAAAAAATGAGGAAAGAAGAACCGTATCTGCTGGCCTGCGATTTGGGAACAGGCGGAAATAAAGCCTCGTTATATACGGTGGAGGGGGCGTTGCGGGCGAGTACTTTTGAAAGTTACGAAACGCTCTACCCGGCTCCATCCTTTCACGAACAGCGACCTGCCGACTGGTGGAACGCGGTGATTGCCTCTACCCGGCGGCTTCTGGAACAGAGCGGCGTGGCACCGAAAAATGTCCGAGCCATAGCCTTGTCGGGGCATTCGCTGGGATGTGTGCCGTTGGACGGGGAGGGAAATCTTCTTTTGGAGGCCACGCCGATTTGGTCGGACAGCCGTGCGTCGCGGGAGGCCGTTCGTTTTTTTCAAAAAGAAGAGGAGGAAACCTGGTATCAGACGACGGGAGCCGGATTTCCACCCGCTCATTACACGTTGTTCAAGCTCCTCTGGTATCGGGAAAATTTGCCGGAAGTTTTTCAGAAAATGGCTCAATTTGTCGGGACGAAAGACTATATCAACTACCAGTTGACCGGGCATATCGCGACCGATTATTCCTATGCCTCAGGAACAGGAGCGTATTCGCTTCGGGAATGGCGTTACAGCGACTCGATTCTCGAAAAAAGCGGTCTTTCCCGGTCGATTTTCCCGGAAATCGTTCCCTCGACGCAGGTGTTGGGAAATCTGACACCGAAAGCGGCCGCGTTATTGGGGCTGACCACGGATACCGTTGTGGTGGCTGGCGGTGTGGACAATTCCTGCATGGCGTTGGGGGCCAAATGTTTTCGCAGTGGCCGGTGTTATGCTTCTCTGGGATCGTCGAGCTGGATTGCGGTAAGTGATTCCAAACCCTTGCTGGACAACCAGTTCCGTCCATACGTCTTCACGCACGTCGTCCCCCAACAGTTCGCGTCGGCCATTGGCGTTTTCTCCACCGGCACGACGTTGAAGTGGGTCTTGCACCAGTTTTGCCGCAATCTTTTGGAGGAGGCGAAACAGACTGGCGAGAATCCTTACGGGCGGATGATGCGTTGTGCTGAAAGGTCTCCCGTGGGAGCGAACGGACTGATTCTGAACCCGACGTTTGCGGGCGGCTCTTCGTTGGAACCTTCCCGAAAAATGCGGGGCGGATTGCTGGGGCTGGACCTCTCGCACACGCAAAACGATGTCGTTCGGGCAACGTTGGAAGGGATTGCCATGAATTTGCGAAAAGCGTTGGATGCACTGGGAAATCTAACACCGTTGCGGGAACGGATCGTTCTGGTGGGGGGCGGGGCAATCAGTCCGATCTGGCGTCGGATTTACGCGGATGTTTTTCATCGAACGGTGGAGAAAACCTCGATTGATCAGGAGGCGGCAGCGTTGGGAGCAGCAGCGTTGGCAGCCGTCGGCACGGGATTGTGGGAAGATTTTTCCCCCATCGACACGATTCCTCAAACGGAGGAAATTCTGGAACCGGTGGAGGAAAACGCCTGTTTTTATGAAAAAAGAATGCCCCTCTTTTTGCGTACCGCGGAAATGTTGTCGGAATTGGGCGAATCGATTTTGAAATAAAAGAGGGACTTTCCAGCCCCCCTCTTGAACTACGGTACTATTGAAGGTTTTTCCAGGAATAAAGGGCCAGCCATCGTTGGCTTCCTTCTCCCAGTGAACGAACCGTAAGTTGTTGTTTTTCGCCCGGTTTCAGCAATTCAGCCGGGACGGTGAGGAAGAATCGTCCGCAAAAATCGGGGCCGGGATGAAGAACTCGCAAAATTTCCAACCGCAGCTGCGCTTTTCCATCGGCCGACTTCCAGAGAACGTTCTTTTCGTGCTCGGTTGGAGGAACATCCAGCGTGAGGAGTTTTTTCCCATTCAAGAGCAACTCAAAGCCTTCCGTTTTGGGCTGGCTGCAATATCCCAGCCCTCCTCCCCAGACAAACGTTACGGAACCTTGCGAAGTGTCGCATTTTGCCGTCTCCCATTGAAGGTCATTTCCCTTTTGATTTTGCCGACAAATCCACTGACGTCCCCCTTCCGAGTACCAGGTCGGCCAAAAGCCATCCTCCGTGGCGGCAAGTGTTTTTTCAAAGCCTAAAACTGTACCGGACGGAACTGAGACTTGAAAAAGATTTTCCGAAATCGTGGCACAAGGGGCAAAATTCCCTTTTTGCAAATAACGAACGGATGTTTCCAGAAGGGACAACGCTTCGGGAGTATCCTGCAACAAAGCGACGGCAAACGTTGCCAGAATATGCGACTTCCCGATCGTTCCTTCTCCCAGATAGAGATAATACGTATCCCGACCTTCCCCGACCACCACCGGTGTTAAACGTCCGAGCGGACTGGGGTTACGCAAATCGTGACTCCCTTTGCGGATGAGGCGGAACCAAAGTTCGTCCATCCACGCTTCCGCCGGAAATTTTTCCCAAAGCGGATGTTCTCCGATGGCCGTTCCCACTTGAGAAGCCAACCCCCACCAGCCCAGAGCAACATCAGGCGTGGGAGAGACTGGGGAAATGATCAGGATTCGACATCCCGCAGCAATCGCTTCCTGGAGGATATTCTCTTCGGTCAGGGAAACGACGAGTGTTTCACCAGCCTGAAGTTTTCCCGATTCATACGGTTGGATTTCGGCAAAATGCTTCTGGAAAAAGTCCCACAATTGCGGTGAAACGCGGCATCCGTGGAGGGAAACCACCTTTCTTTCCGGGAAAATCCACCATTTCCAGCTATTTTGCACGTTGCCGTAAGTGACTTGTATTTCAGCCGTTTGCGGAACATCCACCGCGGGCACCGTGATTTCCACTTGCCCGACACTTCCCACAAAACCGGTCGCAATCTCCTGAACAGGGAGCGTCCCGGAGAGCGAACCCCACTGCCACGTAAGCGTCCCGGCAGGCAACGTTTCGTAGCCGAAGTGGGAAAGTTGGAATTCGCAAACCAGCTTTTCTCCCGACGTGGCAATCGGATGTTCCCGCTCCGTTTTCAGAAGGAGTACCGACGGACCGTTGAAGCGGGCAAACTCTTCCGGCTGCCAGCCATGGGGACGTGGTTCCCAGAAGGGATTCAGATACCCCTGCGAAACAGGAATTTCGCCCTGTAAAGCCCCCGCGTCGATCAGCGACCAGAACGAATAGCCGTCACATGCCGGGTCTTGCCGAGCCGATTCCAAACCTCGTTTTTGATAGATGGCCTGCAAGCGTTCGGCAGCTGCCACACACCGCTTTCCCCAGCTTTTTTCCAGCCCGCACGCTTCCAGCAAGGCCGCCTGACGCTCCAACATCGGTGGTATCACGCGAACCCCCGTGAAACGCGGTTCCAATTCGGGATCCATTTTGATCGCCAAATTCAGGTATTCGTGAGCCACAAACGGACATTCCAGAAAATCCAACGTCCCCACTTTCCACGGCTTGATGGTGGAAAGACTTGGCCCATTGGAAAAGTCGGAGTTTTTCGGCGTATTCGGACCACCATCCTGGTGAATTACCGGTCGGGAAGGATCGTTTGCCTTGACCCATTGATATATTTTTTCGTCCAGTGGCGAACCCAGGTGCCCCTCATTTCCCGTGCAGTAAATCGCGAACGAAACGTAACGCCGATTCGTACGGTACAATTCCCGCAAATCCCGCATAGGGTCGAAAACAAAGCCTTCCGTCGGAACATCATGATAATAAGGGAGTTCCGGTTGCAAAAGCAAGCCCATTTCATCCGCCGCCTCGAAATATTCCGGCAGAGGACAGTGCGTATGGTGCCGAATCGCGTTGAAACCAGCCGCCTTGTAAATTTTCATGTGCTCCACAAAACGTTCACGACAGGGTGGTTCCACCAGCAGAATCGAATCGTAATTGTGGTCGCCAGCCCCACGCAGAAAATACGGTTTGCCATTGAGGTAAAACTGCTTCCCCACCACTTTGAACTCCCGAATGCCAAACCGTTCGCACCATCCGTGCGTGGGATTTCCCTCTTCATCCAGCAGCGTGATGACCGCATGGTACAGGAAAGGGGATTCAGGACTCCAGAGTTGGCAATTCGGAATGGGAATCGTCGTTTGCCACTCCCGGTTTTGAGGAATTTCCACCGCGGCTTGCCGATGTGCCACGGTTTTACCATCCCGCGTTTGGATTTCGATTTTGACGGTTGTTTTTCCTTCTCCTCTCAAAATCAGCCGTACCACAGCAGCGCGATTGGCAAAATCACTCTCCACCCAGGCATCGTCAATCGAAATTTCCGGCACGGCTTCCAACTCCAAATCCCGATAAAACCCGCCGAAACGGTGATTGACCGCCAGAAGTCCTTTCCGAGAGGGGGTGTCGTTCCGCATGTAGACCCAGATCTTATTCGTTTCGCCCGGCTTCAAAAAAGGACTGATGTCGAATTTCTCCGTCGCGCAGTAATTGTTCACATAAGCCGCCCGTTCGCCATTGATCCAAAAATACGCTTCTGTCCGCAGTCCACCGACCTTGAGAAAAATTTTCTTCCCCTTCCACGCGGCGGGAATTTCGATTTCCTTTTGGTAAGCCGCGTTTCCGAGATATTGGTGCCGCAAATTCCACTGCGCGCAATCCCAGAGACAATCCCACGTCGTTCCCGATCCAGGCTCCCCAACCCCTTGCGTTTCCCAGATTCCCGGCACTTGAATTTTTCGGCCAGGAGCAAAATTCCAGCCAGGATTTCCCCAAACGCCATTTCCCAGACGAATCCGAAAGGAGGGCACATTGACCAAAAAATCCCATTCTCCGGCCAGGGACAAAATTTCCTGATGTTCCGAGCGAACGGCTGGATTCACCACACCGGGACTCGACTCCACCCCCCAATCTGCCGCGTGAAGCAAGGTGGGGAAGCATAGCAAAAAGATACCTGTTGTCCAAATTTTCATTCTGCAATTCCTTTCTGTAAAACTTTCTTAATCCCACGGCGAACTGGCAAAAACTTCGCCATCCCGCCGATTGCCCAATCGCCGATACGTCGTCAGGTCCACTCCGTAACTGAGCGAACGGACCGCTCCGTCGCATAACGCCACGTTCATACTTCCGCTGTGGGCACTTCCAAACGCGAATAACTGGCTGAAACCCAAACGATCCTGAAAAGGGGGGAGGATGTCCGTTCCTGTGGCCGATTCGCTGTAAGTCGTTCCCATGTAACGGATTTGGTCCGCGTCTCCGCCACCGTAACAGGACTGGTTGTCGGCGGCATCCTGTCCCGTTTCGATATAATCGGCCTGAATGTATTTTTCGCCCATCATGACGGTATTGCTCAAACCATCCCGAATTTCGCCTACCGTCACCTGCGACAGGATGTACCCGATTCCATTGGCATCCGAAAGATACTGTGAAAGGGATTTCCCTCCAGCAGCCATAACCTGAATTTCAGGATTACTCTGATACAATCCCGGCCCCTCCGCCCAGGCATGAACATCGCTTCCGCCATTGATCACATAGTCGCTTTTTCCCACATTCGTCAGTGTGGCACACGTTTCACTGCCGCTGCTGCCTCCGAAAGTCGGATTGGGAACCATGTCCTGTGGATACGCTTTGCAGGAACGTCGACTCGGACAATATGCCACCGACAACGGTGTTTCACACATCATTCTCGCTCCTTCCGATGCGTCACTGGAAAAAGAAGGGTAATTGAATAATGCCTGCTGTTCCAGATACGGCAAAAGGCAATAAAAATATCCCCCCGGCTGTTTTTTCCCCGTCCCATAATCGGGATAACCAATCCATAAAGCTCCCCAACCCCCCGTGGGAAAATGCCTTACGCTCGATTCGTGATTCAAGGCCGCCAGTGCCAGTTGCCGCAAATGGTTTTTGCACTGCATGTT
Source organism: Planctomycetia bacterium (assembly GCA_030527185.1). GTDB lineage: Bacteria > Planctomycetota > Planctomycetia > Pirellulales > Thermoguttaceae > RGIG3701. The sequence goes on from JAUNBF010000067.1 coordinate 19,892, forward strand.
TCTCGCCGCTTCCCGTGCCTGTTGTACCGCAGGTAAAAGCAGCCCCACCAACATCCCGATAATCGCAATCACCACCAGTAATTCCACCAGTGTAAAACCACTATTTCTTCGCATACGTTCCCCCCTTTCGGTATCCCCATAACCCCATCACTCCCAGGAAAAACAACACCCAACTGGCAGGTTCCGGCACACTCTGCGCGTAAAGTCCCGTCACCCCCATTCCCGTGCCCGTCATATCCCACGACAAATAAGCGGTTCCCAAAGTATTCATCCGCAAGCCACTGAGCAAAACCGAACTTCCGTCCAAAACCGTGGCAATCACCGAATCGCCCCATTCGATACTTTCCAACCAGGTTTCGAGTTCCTGATCCACCGCATTCGCAACGTCGAGCGTCAATGCCCAGTTTTCGCCGGGAGTTCCCTCAATTTCAAACCAGCCTGTTTCCGCCGGTTCCAGAAAAGAATACCGCTGGTTCATCGGCAAAACAACCCCATTTTGCGGTGTCGCCACCAGTTTCAAACCATCTGTCACCACTCCCCAATTCCCTTCCGTACTGGCAATACGTGCGTTGGCAAACCCCTGCGACGTTTCGATCAGCGTATAGGTCGGTTCGGAAAATACGGCAATCCCCGCTCCACTCCCCACCTCTATCTTTGCGTCGTCATGAATCACAATCGGGGCTGACAAACTTGTCATGGTGGAAGTGTTATTCACGTAAATCGTGGAAAAACCGCCCGAATCACCCGAAAATCGGAGTGTCGCGTTTTTCGTTACCAGTGCCAGACTGTCAAATCGGATGTCTGCCTGACTTCCGCTCACGTGAACCGTTCCCTGGCTGTCTGAGAGATCCGTCACGCAAACACGTCCTTCAACATCGACATTGGCCTTGCCGCGGATGTTGAAATACCCTGTCCCCAGCGTACCGACATGAAGCGTGTTCCCACCCATATTAAGCCCTTCCGAAACGAAGGTTCCCCCATTCACCGACAACGTTCCCGTGCCGTTAGTTACAGTGGCCCCCCATCCACCCAACGTGGTGGCCGCCCAACCGCCACTGGACGAGAGGGTTGTGCGAAAAGTTCCCCCCTCCTCGACGACGATTTCTCCCGTTCCATAATGGCCGATACTATTACCACCACCATCATTCCAGTCAAAACCAACGGTGGTCTCCAACACCCCGCCATTTTCAATCACAATCTTTCCTGTGCCATTGGCCGCGCCGCCGACATTCAGTTCTCCAGATGTCGTTGCGCTTCCCACAATCAGTTCTCCCCCCGAAATCTCCATTTCGGCATGAGTATTCGCCTGCACCGCCATATCCAACCGATTTTGGACATGAATCGTTCCTCCTTCGTGGAGAATCACCTTCGCGTCCGCACTCTCCGGCATCGCGGCGCGTGAATTCACACTCAGCCACAAGTGATTCGTCGTGACCGTTCCCTGAATCACTTCCAACGTGCCATGCGGTGTGTCCGTTCCATTTTCAGACATGGCATGAGCAATATAAATCGTGTTTGCGGAAAGCGTTCCCGAATTCGATTCTCCCACACCTCCAATCGTAACGTATCCTTCCCCACTCCCGGCAGCCAAAGCGGTCATCGTCCTGCCACCAATGTAAAGCTCGGTCATTTCTGCCGTCCCACCTTGCGTGACATTCAGGTATCCTTTTCCCAAACCTCCGACCGTAGTGTGGTGTTCAACGTCGAATGTTCCCCCCGCCACGTTCAAATGCCCTTCCGAACCGGAATAAAACGCGACTTGCGTCCCCCATTTCTGGATTGTATTCGCTTCGTTTGTCCGGGATGTAAACTTTCCTCCCTTGAGAATATCCAACACCCCTGTACCGTTGTGAGCAATATAATTTGCCTCTCCTACGGTTGTGTCCAACCAACCTCCATCCCCAATCGTGAGAGTCCCTTTACTCGTTGCCACCACCGAAATCACCATATTTTGGTTCGTCGCGGTACCCTGATTGATAACGACTTTGGCATTGGAAATCGACATGGAGGAATCGGAATCGTCCGTGTAGCCGACAATAAGTTTGCCGTTACTGCCGAAAAGATTCTCCTGATATGCCGTTGTTCCCTGAATGGTCAGTGTGGCGGTATCGTTGACTTGCACATCATCTGTTGCCAGCGTGGTTCCCCCGGTGACTTTCAGGTAAATCGGTCCCGGCTGGCGAGTTCCAGGATTTTGAGAAGCTTCTATTTCCGCTTGCGTAATGGCGCGAACATTCACATTGTGGAGCGTTTTGGCACCTCCGTCGATGTTGATTATATCGCCATTGGTTGCCCCCGACTGTTTACCATAAGCCCAATGGGTATAACTCATGTTGGTCTCATTGTTGGACCACTGAACCTCCCTTCCCTGGAGAGAAGAGACCCAACCCCCTGCCAAAAGGAGAAGACCCCCCAGCAACACAATGAGAAGCTGGGGGGGGGGGGTAGAATACGATGTTGTTTCATGACTCTTCCTTTCTGCCGATAGACGGCGTTGACAAATGGAAAATTTTCCAGTACAATACCTGGTTGTGTTTCATGACTCTTCCTTTCTGCCGATAGACGGCGTTGACAAATGGAAAATTTTCCAGTACAATACCTGGTTGTGTTTCGTTACCTTTCATTGTACACCCCGAAGGGGGAATGTCAATGGTAAAATTGCGGATTCCATTGGTAATTTTGCGTCATTTCAAAAAATTTTTTCATGTCCCGTTTACCCCTGAAGATTCCCAATATTACCGTCCTTCTTTCCGTAGAACACGAGAGTACACGCGGTTTGATTCGCGGTATTCTCCAGTATGAAAAATTACGCGGTCCCTGGAATATCCATCTGGAGGGAAATTCCACGTCGTTTTCCTATTTTCAGAAAAAATCTTGCCGTTCCCCCGATGGAATCATCCTCTGGCCGAATCTTGAGCCTTTTCGGAAGCGGATTATCCCTTTTCTTCGGAAAGAAACGCCGATCATTCTCGTCGATCCGTGGGATGAAGTCCGGGAAATGCCGGAATTTCAGGGTGCCAGCCACCTGGTCTGCGATTCGGTGCGATTGGGGGAGATGGCGGCGGAATATTTCCTGCAACGGGGATTTGAACAGTTCGCGTTTGTGGGAGAATATTCGCAGGTCGTCTGGTCGCGCCGTCGTCTGGAAGGTTTCACGCAACGTCTGGCTCAAGAGGGATTTGCCTGCCACGTCTATTCTCCGCCCTCGTTCAAAAAATACGATTTTCACAAGGAAAAACGGTACCTGTCGCAATGGCTTCTCTCGCTCCCACGCCAGACCGCATTGTTGGCAGCCATGGATTTGCGGGGAATCCAGGTGATCGAGAGTTGCTCGGAAATCGGCATTGATGTTCCGCACGATTTGAGTGTGTTGAGTATCGATAACGACGACATTCTCTGCCAGATTCCCAACCCTGCCATGAGCAGTATCCAGA
>JAUNBF010000148.1:0-1771 GCA_030527185.1 Planctomycetia bacterium
TTGGACAATACGGGTCATTACCTTCGGAGGAGGAGCCTTCATCCGTGGGGGGTGGACAAATGATATTGCAGAGATTGATAGTAACGGTCAGGTTGTCATTCCCACCTTCTTCCTTCTCATATTCGTCGTCGGGATATTCGTCGTAACCTTCCGTCCCGGAATCGAGGTCGAAGTTTCCACATCCTTTTCGGGTCGCTCCGCAATATTTCCCATCGACGAAGTGGAGGGTTGCGCCGTCGATAGTCAGGGAGGGACCTGATAGGGCGACGCGGGTGACAACGGTCACATCTTCGGGTGCCTGGCACTCGTTCTCGTCTTCGTCGTATTCGTCGTATTCATCCGACGTGGAGGAGGTTGACGAGGAGGAGCTTTCGCATTGAAAAGGGCAGGCGGAGACGATGTAAAGGTCTCCCTGGAAATCTTCGGCACAGAAGAGAATGATGTCCGGGCAGCCAATATCCGTTCCGGTTCCATTTCCTTCGATGTCGACGGGACACACGTTGAAAGCGGTTCGGATGACGGGGTTGATACGGGTTTTGGGGTCACGTTGGGTGGCGTATCGTCGTGCTTTCGTTCGGAACGAATCGTGGGACGTGTCGGTATCGCGTTGATGAATGACAACATCCCCTTTTCCAAGCTCCAGCCTCCAGGTGAGATGGTTGTCGGAATCGACGGTAAAAACCCGCCTGGCTCCTGGTATCCTGCCGACGGGAGAAGCGATATAGGTACGCAGGGAAGGTTGACGCACGTCCGGGAACGCCATGGATTCTTTGCCGATGGGTTTGAGCGACGAGGCGAGTTGTTTGAGCCTCTCTGCCGTCGATTTGTCTTTGAAACCCCACATTATACAAACACGCTCCCTAACTGTTCAGGATTTAATCGCAGACTTCCAAAATCCTTTTTGGGATAGACATTGAATTCGAGATAGACCGGCTCGTCATTGTCGGCAAGCCGGTATCCGTTCTCGTCCAGCTTAACTCCCGAAACGTTTCCCGACCCATCAATCAGGCATTGTGCCTCATCGGTGGAGTTCTTGAAGAACTTGGTACCCCAGTGCAAAACCCTGGCTTTCCACGGATGATCGGAATTGGGGTCTTGCTTGAATTTGATGATGTAGGAAACATCCACAAACCACTTTTTTTCACCGCCGGAAGTTTCCACCTGTTTGTAGGTTGCGTTGATTCCCGCCATGAGTGCATGGCCGGCAGGTGCCCCCCAGAACGTGCCGGAATTGATGGTATTGGTGTAGCTCAAGATGGTGTTGGGGTTGAAAGGGGCGTTTTCCGTCCGTTTGATGGTCAGCGTGGGAATGATCAGCTGCCTGGTCAAAATGAGCGGCTCGCCACATTTCGTCTGGACTTTTTTGTTTTTGTCCTCCACATCTTCACGCAGGACTTCTTCATACGTTTCGGAACTCCAGGAGATTTCCGGCGGCAGTTCGGTTGGTTCGAGCGATTCGATTTCGCCGTCAAACGTTGCCGTGACGCTCCACAATCCGGCGGTCGTTCCATTGGTGAAGGCCTTTTCCCGTTGTGCCGTCACTTTTTTGCAGTACAGCCCATACATGGAAGTGCCGGGCGTTGGCAATCCGGTCGTCGTGCTGATAATGGAATCAGGAGTATCCTTCTCGTCATTCCCCCAGACCGTATAGACGATCTCCAACGTCCGATTGAGTGAGAAGGTTCCATTTTCCTGTTGGAGCGTCTGATCGCCGCTCAAGCCGCCACTTTGAATACTGATTAAACGTGCCATAGCAATAGGTAATTGATAA
>JAUNBF010000148.1:1781-2109 GCA_030527185.1 Planctomycetia bacterium
ACCCGCATCCAATAATCCCCCCCTAAGTCCCCCTCCTGCCAGCAGACCTCCAAGCCCCTACCTTTGGGAGGGGTGGCCGCCGACAGGCGGACGGGGTGGGCGGGGTGGAATGGTTATGAAACGTTCCAACCACTTCCAAGCCCCTCCCAAAGGGAGAGGCTTTCGTTTCGTTTTCCTGAAATTCAAAATGGAAGGAGTATAATTGATAATTGGTTGTTGATAACTGATAACGTCAGGCGTTTACACAACATTGAATCCCGTTGTTGGAATAGAATGGCAATAGAACGGCAAAAAAACTTTCCATCACCATTCATGTCAGAACCGGAAT
>JAUNBF010000148.1:2119-3991 GCA_030527185.1 Planctomycetia bacterium
TTCAAACCACTCCCATGGTTTCGGTCAATTTTCGGGTGTAATCGCGGGTTTCTTCCTGGACTTTTCGCTCCTTTTCGGCCTGTTTGAGGAGGGCAATTTCCATTTTTTCAATCGCCCCGGCCTCCTGGGATTTCTGGTTGGGGTTGGACAGTTCGATTTCCTTTTGGTACGCCTCGACACTCCCCGCCATGAGCGTTTCAATCGGTTTCGTTTCCGATTCGGTCTCCTGAGAAATGGCGTCCACCTTTTTTCCCAGTTCCGATTCCGCTTTTTCCGCCTGTTTTTCCCACCGCTCCTGTTGCCGCAGGGCTTCCTGGTACTTTTTCGTCAGGTTCTGGATTTCCGCGTTTTCCGCGTCGGTGATCTCTCCATCGCCATTGGCCTGAAGAATCGCCTGCCGAACGCTTTCTTCAAGCGTTTGCGCCTGGGCGGTTTCCTTCGCCATTCGTTTCTGTATTCTTTCCAATGCCGCGAGCGGATCCGTCCGAATCGATTTGGCGGTTTGCGCGTCCTCTTTTTCCTCTTCTTTTTTCTGCTTGCGTTGTTGGACGGATGTTTCAAAATCTTCCAGCAGTTGTTGGCCTTCCTGTTGTTTCTTTTGAGCCTCTTCCCTCTTCCGTTGCTTCTCCTTTTCGCGTTCCAGCCGATGTCGCTCGAGAATCTGCTGCCGGCGTTTGGCTTCGAGCTGCTCCAGTTGGGCGGATTGTTTCTGGAATTGGTCGTCGGAGATGGTTCCCGCCTCTTTGGCCAACTGAAGAATATCCCTCCTTTTTTGGATTTTCTCGTCGAAAGCCGCCAACTCCTTTTCGTGAGCGGTTTGGTTTTCCTGAGCGATTTCCTTTTCCAAATCCTTCTGAAACTGTCCTTCCTCTTCCAGGATTTTTTTTCGCTCCTCAGCTCTTTTCTTTTCCGCGTTGATCCCTGGAGCGTCGCGATCCATGGTGTTTTGGGTTTTCTTTTTTCGCGTCTCTTCAATTTCCTTTTCCGTTTCGGCGATTTTTGCCTTGATTTCGTCCGCGTTATCGACGTATCCCAACGTCACCCACGTCCCGATCCACCTTCCCCAACCGATCTCCCCATCTTTCAGTTTTCCGTTGAGTTCATCCAGCCGCCCGCCAAGCGCGTCCAGCTCGTTGTTCAAATCGGTTTCCGCCGCGTCCGCCATGGCTTTTCGCAAATCGACAAAAGCACCATCGGCTCCCACCACTTTTCCCGTCGTTTCGTCCAATTTCAATCCCAGACCGGCATATTGTTGATTCAGCATTTCCACGATACGGGCGGATTCTTCCTTTTCGGCGGCGGAGAGCTTCTCCTTCTGGTTCAGCTGCTCCAGACGTTGCGTGTAAAATTCGCACTCTTCGCGAGCTTTTTCATGAGCTTCACGAATACTCCGCATTCTGGCAACATGAATTTCCGCCTCGGTATTGCTTCCGACCAATACCGCCACCAACGACGTGGTCATGGAAATAAATGTTCCGATCGCCGCGACTGCCCCCGCAATCACCACCGCCCACGCGGTAAAAGGGTTCAAACCCATGGAGACGGTCAGGGCATTGACCGCCAGCGTCGCCACCCCTGTCATGGTTGCCAAAAAGCCGGAGGCAATCCCCGCGGCAGTGGTTGCGGCGGCACTGGCTCCTGTCGTGGTGGTGTTGGCTACTTTCGCGACGGTATTGGCCGTTTGCGCGGTCGTCTCGTTTGTCTTGGCAACCGCGGCGGTTGCGCTTGCTGCGGCGTTGGCACCCTGCGCGGCTGTGTTGGCACTCGTCGCAGCGGTATTGGCCGTTTTCACTGCCGTGTCCAGGGTTTCGACGGCTGTGGTCGTTTTGCTGAGGTTCGCCACTTCCGCCTGGATCGCCTGCCAGGCATGCC
>JAUNBF010000149.1 GCA_030527185.1 Planctomycetia bacterium
ATGGAGAGTTTCCTTCGGGAATTGCGGGGCGTGGCGGAGGAATGGGGTTGCGCGGCACAGAGGGTGCAGAGAACGTTTTCCCCGACGTGGTTTTTGTCGCAGGTGGAAGAGGGGAAGCCCTGGCTGGTCGTCTATTTGCAGGAATGCGACTGGGATGAGGAGGAGGTGAAGGCCGGGTTGGTCTGGAAAATGGGGTTGCGGGTGGCGATTTTGCAGAAAGTGAGTTCGCCAGCGAATGAGACGCTCGATCCTGTTTTGGAACTCATGGAAAAACTTCGGAATTGGCTGGTGACTTTCAAACAGTGGAAGTCGGAACAGCGACATTATACGATTACCAAAATGGAGGCGGCAGAAGTCGTTTCTGACGCGGCACTGGATGATTTGGTGGCACTTTGTGCCATTGATCTGGATTTGGAAACCCTAGTACCTTATGGAGGTTGAAATGGCAGATGCTTACAAACCGGTTTTAGGCTTGGATGGCCCTGTTTATGTAGGAACGTCGGGGACTTATGTCACCGCAAACACGGGAACGCGGCTGGAGTATATTTCCGGGCCGTCGTTGACGTTGAGTTATGAAACGGAAGATTTGGACATGGTGGCGACAGGGATGACGAAAGCGTACCTGAACGGGAAGTTGGACGTTGGCATTTCCTTCACCATGAAAAACTTCCAGACCGAATCGGGAGCTTTTCCTGCCGACATCAGCAAAATCCGGGCAGCGTTCATTTCGGGAGGTGCCCTGGGTGTTTTGGCCGCCGATTCTGCCATTGGAAATATCGCCGGCGATTTTATCGTCACCAAAATGGACGAAACGAGGGAAAACAGTAAGGTGATCAGTTGGACGGTCGAGATGAAGCCGACTTTTTCCGGCCTGAAACTACAAATTACCAGCCTGTCCAACAATCCCTCCTGTCCTTGAGTTGATATACTCCTTCCACTTTGAATTTCAGGAAAACGAAAGAAAAGCCCCTACCTTTGGGAGGGGTACGCCCGATAGGGCGGGGGGTGGGTTGGTGAAATGGCAGAACGACGTTCTATTGGGCAAATTACGATAGAACGCTCCTTTGTTATTCCACCCCGCCCACCCCGTCTGCCTGTCGGCAGCCACCCCTCCCAAAGGTAGGGGCTTGAAGGCCTGCTGGCAGAGGGGAATGAACCATGAATCCATTAATCATTAATTCATTAATCATTAAAATGACTATTTATCAAGACAAGACAGGCAAGACCTGGGCGTTGAATATTGACACGAACGCATTGAAGCGGGTTCGTCGGAATGTGAAGGATCGAAACGGGAATTCCGTCGATCTTTTGTATATTGGGAATGGGGAGACGATTAAAAATATCCTCTCCGATCCTATTCTCCTGACCGATATTCTGTGGGCGATATTGGAGCCGCAGGCAAAAACGGAACAGATTTCGTGGAACGCGTTTCAGGCCGCTCATGCCGGGAATGTGTTTGTGGAGGCTCGCAGAGCTTTGGCGGAGGCGGTAGGTGAGTATTTCCCTACGTTGGAGGGTCTGGCGTTTCGGGAAGCGTTTCGGAAGATACTTGGGGAACGGGATCAGGTGACAAAGGCGGTTCTGGAGGAAATGCACAGAACTCCTCCGGAAACGACAGAGACGGAAAAGTCCGACGAATCTGGCGGTTGATTTATTCGTACGCGGGCGTGCTTGGAGTGGACCCTGGCAAATTCACCTTACGGGAATTGGTCTGGATGGTGAAGGCGAAGACGCGATACGACTGGGGTCACTCCAGCGCCTTGATGGCTACCCAGATAAACTGCCATATTCACGGAAAGATCATCCCCCTCGACGCTTTTGTTCCCAAAGAGGTGGAGGACGAGACGAAAAACGGCCATTCCTCCGAAGTCGTTCACGATCACGCGACCAAAAAAGAGGTGGGGAGAACCTTGCAGCGCCTTTTCCCAAGGAGCGGGAACACTCCTGTTCCCATAAACAATCGTGGAGTGTGAAATGGGAGCGCTCCTGTTCCCTGGAGTTTAATTTCGGTTTCGGAGAGCAAGAGTGCTCTCCCTCCACAAAATAAAGGAACGCAAATGGGGATCAAGATTGATATTAAGAAGGTTTATTCGCTGGCAATGACCGATTTCAAGCCGGTGAAGGAGGCCATTCGGAAAAAGAGGCTGGAAAGTTGTTCGCAGGCCGCGACGTATTTGTATCGTGCGGTGCGGAAACGGATTCGTCGGTCTTCGGCCAAAAGTCAGGTAAAAACGCAGGAATTTCGACTTTATGTGCCGAAGAAAGATGGAACGTTGGTGGAACAACGAAAGTCCCCCACCGAGTGGGTGCGTGGGAAGAAAATCGTGGCGGCAGGTTTCGGACGTGGCGGACGAAAACCGGTCGAACCGGTCGACCAGGGAACGTATCGTTGGAATCGCGTTTCCAAACCGGGAACCGGGCCGATTTCCCACCCCGCCAACCAGCCCGGCTGGCAGGATGAATGGTTGCGGAACTCGATTGTCTGGAATGCGGACAATGGGAGAATCCTCATCGTTTCCAATCCCGCCCCGCCCGGAAAACACGTTGCCAAAAGTGGTTCGCGGGCTCGATTCTACCCGCGAACGCTGGAATTGGGCGGGCCGATTTCGTGGGATCGAAAGGTTCAGGAAGGGTACGTTGCCGTTTCCATCCGCCACGGAACACGTGTCCATCGTGGCGGCGGAAAAGTCCTGGCAGGAACCAAAGACCCCATGGGACGAAAACGATACCGCCACGAACTGAAAAGCAAAGGTGGCAAGGTGGGGCGATATGTTTTGGCAGACCCGAAAAGGAACCGTTCAGGACGAACCCAGAGAAGTCACGTCCGCCGATTCAAAGAGCCACACGTCGCCTTGACCAAAAAATGGCTCCACTGGCAAGGAGAAAAAAACCTCGAACCACGCCCCTTCATGGCTCCCGTCCAGGCAGCTTTTTTCAGAGACTATTTCCCCCAATTGTTCGGAAATATCCTCGAAGTACAAAAAAAATGAATGGTCAAGGGTCCATGGTTTGGGATTCGTCGTTGGTTGGTTGAGCGTCGGGAAATTGGGCGGGAAAATCCCAGGGATGTTGGGTGATTTCCTCCCAAAAAGCACGTCGGACTTCCGTTTCGATGGGGTGAAGCGTTTTTTCACGTTCCTCATCAGGAACCCAGAAACGACCTTCCTCAACCTCCTTCCGAACACCTTTCCAGGCTATTTCATACAACCTTTTAGAATGTTCCCGTTCCGAAGATTTCCGACTTAATATAAAAAACAGAGAGACAGAGCATACAAACGCAAGCATGGTCAGGTAGTGGTATGGAATTTTTTTATTGAATGCTTCTATTTCCAGTACCGTCGGAACCCCCCATATCCAAGTGGACGGCCAACTCCGTTGGGCAGGATTCCCCAAACCAAGGAGCACAAACGCCCAAAAAGCACACCAGAAAAACCACCAGAGCCATTTTTTAATTTGTAACCAGATATTTTTCACAGGAATACCCCCATGGCTAAAGTTGAGCAGGGTGCCGCCCTTATTGCCATTGAAGCGGAAGACAGAACCAACGCCGCGTTTCTCTCCGTGCGGGAAAACTTCCAGAATTTCAACCAACAGATCGGGAATTTTGAAAAAAACTTCCGACCGATTCAGGAACTCATGGAAGGTGGGTTGGCCGTCAGCGGTTCTATGGCGGGAATGGGGGCCCTTTTACAACATTCTAACAGTCTGGGAGCCGCTTTGCAAGACCTCCAGGGGAGATTTTTGGGAATTTCCTCCGCGGCTGGCGAAGCTGGGGAAGTTTTGAATGAAGGGTGGTTGAATGAAGCAGGCGAGATTGTCAAAGACTTTGGAGAAAAAATCACCAAACTTTTTACCGGCTTCACGGCGGGAATAGTGGTTCTTAAACAGGTTTCTCAGGCGTGGCATGCCTGGCAGGCGATCCAGGCGGAAGTGGCGAACCTCAGCAAAACGACCAC
>JAUNBF010000007.1 GCA_030527185.1 Planctomycetia bacterium
TTCTTCCTCGTCAGCGACTTCCTCAGCCTCTTCGTCGAGCAGTTCTTCCTCGTCGGCGACTTCTTCTGCCTCTTCCACGGTCTCAACAGCTTCTTCGGTCACTTCTTCCGCCACTTCCTCTACTTCTTCCGCCGCGTCTTCCGGTGCTAAAACCGGGAGGTCGTCCGCCTCTTCTTCAGGTGTGGCAGCTTTTTCTGCCGGAGCGGGGGCCACTACCGAGGCTTCTGGAGCCGGCGCCGGGGCAGGTGCCGCTTCCGGGACAGGTGCGGGTGCTACCGGCGCGGGAGCCACTTCAGGAACTGGAACAACGGGAACCGGAGCATCCGTAACCGGTGCTGGAGCCGGCGCGGGAGCCACTTCCGGGGCAGGTGCCGGTGGAGCTGGAACCACGGGAGCGGGAGCCGCTGTATCGACTGCCGGAGCGACTGCCGGAGCGGGTGCCGCGGCTGGTTGACCCGCAATGGGAGAACAACATGCCGGAATCGGAACACATTCTTCCCGAACCTGTTCGCAAGCCTGAACTGGACGATAGATCGCTCGCCGTGCCGCGGAGGCGATCTCTGTATGGACAACCAACACCAGCGTCATCACGGCCATAAACAACGAAATTTTACTGATTTGTCGCATTCCCTTATCCTCCTGTGAATTTTGGTAGGAAATATCTTCTTTGAAATGATACCCATAGTCACCAAGGTTTCCCTCAGTTACTTAAACTAACACCTATTTTAGCAAATTTTCACAAAGTTGCAACTACATACATCCCTTTTCGGAAAAAAATTTTACGAAAAATATATATTTCTCCCATTTTTACAAAAAAGTTGGCACTTTGTCAACCAAAAATAGGGATTTTAAGGATTATTTTTATTAGGAGGGGCAAAAATTTTCCCTGTTATTCCCTTTCGTGACTTCCCAGCGGCCCATTGGTTGCTTCCATTCGGTCGATGTAGGTTCGCAGCCGCTCCAATTCATCGGTAATGGTGTGAATTCGCAGCATATTGTCAACACGCTTGAGCAACTCAATTTTATTGACCGGCTTACTCAAAAAGTCGTCGCAGCCAGCTTCGACGGCTCTTTCAATGTCGCCAAGTTCGTTCAGAGCCGTCACCATCAGGACCATTATCTGGGCGGTATCGGGATTGGATTTTAACGTCTGGCAGACCTCAAAACCATTGAGTTTTGGCATCATAATGTCCAACAAAATCAAATCCGGCTGAAAATCCCGGACTTTTTCCAGCGTTTCCTGACCATCGAAAGCGGTGGCGATTTCGCAGTCCAATCCCAACAGATAGGTTTCCAGAAGCTCCACGTTGGCAATATTGTCGTCCGCTATCAAAATTCGATTTGGCATTGTTTTCTCCTCCACCTTTTTATTATACCACAACCTTCAAATATCGGTAGTCCCCGCAACCCCACTTGTTTTCCTTTCCGTTTATGATAAAAAAGAGTGAGGAAAACTCGATTTTTACGAAAGGTGGGCAAAATGTACCTCATTGCAACCGACGAGGCGGGATACGGTCCCAATCTGGGTCCTCTGGCAGTCAGTGCAACGCTCTGGCAGCTTTCGGAAGGTATCCAGCCAGAAGAGATGGCGGTACGTCTGGCACCGGAAGTGGTTCCGCAGGTATCTCAAGAGGGATTGGCCGTGGGTGATTCCAAAAAACTCTACCAGTCCCATCGGTGGTTTTCCCTGGAACGGAGTGTGCTGGCATTTCTTGATGCCCTGGGAAAATTGCCCTTGCCGCTTGATTCCGAGGGTCTGTTTGCCGCATGCTGTTTTCCTGAAAATTTGCGTGAACGGCGGTCGTCGCCCGGTTTTGAGGGAAAAATTTCCCTCCCGCACGAGGCGCTATTAGAAGAATGCCTTCAGTGGGGGGAAAAACTACGTCGAAAACGGGCAGAATCGGGAATTGATTTGCTCGGAATTCAATCCGATTTGGTCTTTCCCCAACGCTGGAACGCCGGAGTAAAACGTTGTGGCTCCAAAGGCGTGTTTCTTTCCCAAACCACATTGCAACTGGTAGCCGGATTCTGGAGACAGATTCTTCAATTGGAAAAAAATGCTCAGAAAGAGTTTTCCATCCTTGTTCTCTGCGACAAGCATGGCGGACGAAACCGATACCTTGGAACACTCATGGAACACTTCGACAACCTTCCCTTTTGCATTGTCACGGAAGGCCGTGAAAAAAGTGAATATATCCACTATGCCCGGCACGGAACTCTCTCAATTCGATTCGTGGCTCGTGGGGAAACGCATCTGGCCGTGGCACTGGCGTCGATGGTCAGCAAATACCTCCGCGAAGTCGCCATGGAAATTTTCAATCGGCACTGGCAGCGTCGGATTCCCACCCTCCGCCCCACCGCGGGCTATCCTCTCGATGCGCGTCGTTTTCGACAGGAAATCGCCCCCTATGTTCAAGACTGGCAGGGGGTTTGGCGTGACAAGTAAAACCGGATACCCTACCATGGATCATGGAGGGAGGAGGGATTTTCATCATCATTATTATTTGTTTAACCATGTACCAGGAGTTACTATGAAACGAACGTTTTTTCTGGCCTTTCTGATGTTTTTCAGTTCTGCGGCACTGTACGCTCAAAATCGTGCTTTGGAGGAGGCCAAAACGGATCATCCTGCCGATTTCTATGTTTCTTTGGAGGGAAACGATGCCTGGAGTGGGAAGTTGGCGGAACCGAATGAAGCGAGGACGGACGGTCCGTTTGCGACGCTGGAACGTGCGAAGATGGCACTGCGCGAAAGTCGTGCGAAAGAGACCGAAAGAGCGTGGACGGTGGTGGTTCGGGAGGGGGATTATGAGCTTTCGGAAACATTTCCGTTGACGAAAGAGGATTGTGGCACGGAGAAGGGGCGTATCACGTGGCGGACGAATCGTGGCGAAAAAGTCCGGTTGTTGGGAGGGCGGCAATTGAAAACGTGGCGTACCGTGACGGAACCGGCGGTTTTGGAGCAACTTTCGGAAAATGTTCGCGGGAAGGTGATTCAGATCGATCTTCGTGCGCTGGGAATTTCCGACTTTGGTTCGCCGAAAGAGGGGATGGAGCTGTATTTTGAAGGGAAACCGATGACACTTTCGCGGTATCCAAACGACGGTTTTGTGAAAATCACCGGTTTGACGCCCGGTTATCCGAAAGATATTCGCGGCACGAAAGGGAGTACGCACGGCGACTTTCAGTTCGAGGACGAACGGTTGACAACGTGGGGAAACGAGAAGGAAATCTGGGTACACGGGTACTGGTTTTGGGACTGGGCGGAGGAGAAACAGAAGGTCGAGTCGATCGACGCGGCCACCAGGACGCTGAAAGTCGTGCCGCCGTACCATACTTACGGTTATCGGATTGGGCAATGGTTTTATGCGTTCAATCTTTTGTGCGAACTTGACCAGCCGGGGGAATACTACATCGACCGTGACCGTGGAATCCTCTATTTTTATCCGCCGGGCGAAGTGACGGAAGGATCGATGGTGGTGACGACGTTGCCGACGCTCGTTTCGATGAAGGATGTTTCGCAGGTGACGTTTCGTGGTTTTACGCTGGAATACGCTCGCGGAACGGCGTTGGCGGTTGCGGGGGGACGGGAGAATTTGGTGGCGGCCTGCACGATTGCGAACATTTCCGGCTCCGGGATTTCGGTTTCTGGCACGCAACATACCATTTTTGGCTGTCATTTGTACCATCTCGGAAAATCGGGCATTGCGGTCTATGGTGGCGATCGGAAAACGCTCGTGCCGGGGAAAATCCTTGTGATGAACAACGAAATTCACGACTATGCCCTGCGTCAACGGGTTTACGCTCCTGGAATCATGCTTCAGGGCGTTGGGAATCGTGCGGCTCACAACAAAATCTACAACGCCCCGCACATGGGAATGGGATTTGGCGGAAACGAACATGTTATCGAGTTCAACGAAATCTACAACGTCTGTTTCGAGTCGAACGACGCGGGAGCCATTTATACCGGTCGCAACTGGAGTATGCGAGGGAACGTCCTGCGGCACAACTACCTTCACGATATTCGCGGATTTGAGAATCGCGGCTGCGTCGGAATTTATCTCGATGACCAGTTTTCCTCCGCCGAGATTTACGGAAACATCTTCCGTAATGTGACACGGGCAACGATGATTGGCGGTGGTCGGGACTGCCGTATTGTCAATAATTTATACATCGACTGTGCCCCTTGCGTCCATCTCGACGCCCGTGGTCTGGGCTGGCAGAAAGATTTCACGCAGAATTGGATCAACGAATTGCGGGAAAAAGGGACGCATCTCGGAATGAACCTGATGGAACCACCATACAGTGAGAAATATCCCGAATTGACGCGGATTCTGGACGAAAATCCAGGGACGCCTTGTGGAAATGTTGTCACGCACAATATCTGTGTGCGAGGCAATTGGAACGGAACGCAGTCGGGACAGTGGCGAGGAAGTTCCATTTGGGCCAAGGCGGCAGAATTCAACACAATGGAGCCGAATTTTCTCCAGGACGATCCGATGCTGGAAGAGGAAGCTGCCGGGAACTATACGCTGAAACCGGAATCTCCCGCGTTGAAAGGTGGTTTTCAGCAAATTCCCTGGCAGAAAATCGGACTTTTCGATTCCCCTTTGCGGGCAGCCGCCCAAAAACACCTTTAAGCATCATGCGTATAGCTTTTATGGCATTTTATTTTTTCGGCATGTTTTCCAGACGATTTTTCCCAATTGTCGAAGGAGATAAAAAGTGGGATATTTTCGCAACGCCTGAAGAGTATAGTACCATGCGGCGGCATTTTGTCCTGATTCCATAGCCACCCAGGCGGAAATCTGGTCGATGGAAGCCCTGGCACGCCGACGTTGTTTTCGGGAAACTTCCCGTAAGGCACGGGGAGTTTTCAGAGCTTTTTCCAAAGCAATTTCACGTCCCCGATGCATGATTTCCAGCCGACGTGTCATGGCATCCGCCCGCCAGCGATAACGTGTCAACGGTTCCCGAACACAGCCAGCCAGCCAGGGCGGTGAACACGATTCACTGAATCGCAGCCACAAATCCCAATCCTCACATCCGGTTGGTTCCGGGTCAAATCCCCCCAGTTGTTCAAAGAGGTCTTTCCGAATCAGAACGCTGGAAACGGTGATGAAATTGGTCTCCAGCAAAGGATGGAAAAGGTCGCCTTCGTAAAGCGTCTGGCTTTCCGACTGCCGTGGCGGAAGAGTGCCAATATCGCCGAAATTGAGCCGTTCGGTATAAATCAGCCCTACGTCCGCAGCGATACGGTGTTTCTGCGCAAGCAACTTTTCCGGCTCCCAGCAATCATCCGCGTCGAGAAAAGCCAGCCACGCTCCCCGAGCTTTTCGGGCAGCGCGGTTTCGAGCGGCAATATGTCCCGCATTGGCCTGTCGCAAAACACGAAAAAAGTCCGCATCGAATCGGGACTCGTATTCTTCCAAAATCGTACCCGTAGCATCGTTGGAACCGTCGTCGACCACCAGAATTTCCTGCCGGACGTGTCGCTGGGCAATGGCGGAGTCGAGGCATTCACGCAGATACCGCTCACCGTTATAAACGGGGATGATCGTGGTGATTTCGACGGAAGATTCGGTTCGTTCACACATGATCGGCCAATCCCGCCTGTCGGCACCATTCCAACGTCATCCGAATCGTTTCTTCCCGGGTGTAGAGTGGTTCGTACTGGAGCAGTTCCCGTGTCTGGGAATCGTCAGCCACCGCGTCGCACCCATAAATGTCGAACAGGTTGGTATAATCTTCCGCATATTGGGCAAAATTTTCAGCAATATGATGGTCAAGTTCCTCTTGCGTAAAACGTTGGTGTGACGTCGTTTGCGGGAAATAAATTTCGGGTCGATTCAGCCGGAGAATCTTCCGCAGCAGGGGGCGAACACCCGGAACGTTGTAGAAAAACCAATGAATCGGCTTTCCTATGCGGCTGGTCAGAACTCGAATCAGGAACTGTTTGCACTCTTCGCCTGTAAGAATATCTGCCAAATCTCGCATTCCATCGAGTCCCCGTTTCAGCAGGGAGGGAGATCGCAACCGCTGCCATTGCCGCCAGGTTTCTTCGGAAACAATGTTCATGGAGACGCCCAACGCTTCTGCCAGAGGAGCGTAAAAATCATACCATGTCATCGGTTCATCGGCCAGAACAAATGTCTTGCCGCGAACGTTTTCAGGCTGATTTTCCATCGTTCGCAAGGCACAGAGCATGGCATAAACAACATGATCGACGAAAATCGTGTTAGAAGGGGTCTCTCCCTTTCCCAGCAAAATCGGCTTTCCAGCCGCAAGCGTCTGTACCGCCCGTATCGTCCAGGGGGGAGAAAAGGGACCGTACACATTCCCCAGACGAAAAATCGCTCCGGACAACCCTTTTTCAAACTCCGCCCGTACCTGTTTTTCCGCTTTTGCCTTGGCCCAAGCATAGTCGTAAGAATCGGGCTGAATCGGTGTTTCCGGGGAGAATGTTCCATGAAGCTGCGTTCCGCAAACAGCCAGGGTACTGCAATGGAAGAACCCTCGCACTCCGACCTGCCGTGCCACTTGGGCGATATTCCGCGTCCCACGAATGGTGGTTGCCAGCGACTTTTTCCGTTCCAGAGCGGTTCCATAGGCACCGTGAAAGATGTAATCGCACCCCTCCACCACCTTTTGCAATCCCCGTTTGTCCAACAAGTCTGCCGAGACCATTTCCACATCGGTTCGTGCCAGACGGCTGGCGTGAGCAGCCTGGTGTACCATGGCCCGAACATCCCAAAGGTCCCGATGTTCGAGGAGCATTTCCACCATCCGTCCGCCGATAAATCCCGTCGCGCCGGTTACAAGGATTTTGGGTTTGGAGGGAAGTGAGCCAAAAGATACCGTTTTGGCCTTCCATTTTTCCTCTCCAACGGAAGACTTTGGCAAGGAGGGTTGCCGATAACATTCTTCGATGAGGGAGACAACCCCCAATGCGGATTTCCCTGCAAGAAAGGGAGGTCGGCGGTGCTTTACAGCATCGTGAAAATCGGTCAACTCCGCCCGAAACGAGTCGAAAACGGTGGGAGAACTCTCAGATTCCCATTGCGCGACAAGTTCTACGGGCTGCGATGTTTCCTGATTCCACGGCGTGAAACGAACCTGTTGACGTTCGTTGACACGGAGTGTAAAAAAACCTCGCGTCGTCTCTATTCGGAATTGATTTTTCAACGTTGCCAGACGACTCAACCGAACGGTTCCCGCAACGATCTCTCCCCGAAACGGGATTTCCAGCCGCAGGGTCGCGTCTGCTTCCACGCCGCCGCGTCGGTCGTCACGATATTCCCGAATTTGTGGCGTTTGTGGGTTTCCTGGCTCCCCAATGGTCTCGTTATGTCCGAAAAAAAAGAGGAGTTGGTCGAGCAGGTGGGAACCTGTATCCATGACCACGCCGCCACCGGCAGAGGTTTTTTGCATACTTCCCAACGTGACACTCGGCCAGTCGAAAAAAGACCCTTCCTCGGCGGTAAATCCAGTTACTTTTCCCCAAGTGGCCTCGTCCTGAAGGAGTTCTCGCAAAAGTCGGCTGGCGGGAAAGAGACGACGGAAATATCCCACGGCAAGAATTTGTCCGGTTTTTTCCGACGTTTCCAACATCTGACGCAGTTCCGACAGCCCGATACAGGCCGGTTTTTCGACGAAAACGGAAACTCCCCGCTCCATCCATTCGATTGCCAAAGCCGCGTGACTGGCAGGTGGTGTTGCGAGAATGGCTGCGTCCCAACCTCCCGTCTGGGAAATTGCCCGTTCTGAGATGGACGTAAAAACATGCGGAATCCGATACGCTTTCGCCAACTTGTTAGCAGATGGCCGATGGGTATCCACCAGAGTTGTCACCTGAAATCCCGCATGACCTGCCAAAACGGGAAGGTGAAACATTTGGGTAATGGCGCCACATCCGACAACGACAGTTTGAAGCGGTTTGGTTCTCATCATCCGTTTCCCAAAATCAGAGTTATCATCAAAAAAACGACGCGGCCGCAAGACTTTTGTCCACCGCCTGCGTCGCTATGTTTATCGCGACATTTCGTGGTAAACGATCGACTAAACGATTCGTTACCACCACCAACCGTTTTCCGGCAAATTCTGGTGGAGATTTTGATGAACCTCTTTCGTTTTGCCATCGTTGGCGGAAAGGAGATTCTCCTGTTTCAGGGCACGTTTGGCAAAAATTTCCACTCCGCCACCAATCGGCGTCATCAGTGTGCGACCTTTCCAAATAGCGTTGACCGCCGAGGCAACGTGGGTCGGAGCACGGTACGTGGCAATCGGAAATCGCTCTTCACTGCCAAAATAGACCAGTTCCCAATCCAGTTTCCCGTAAACATCCGTCTCCTGCATGTAGGCGGCCACCACCGACATATCGATGAGGTTCCGCAACTCCGCGTAAACGGGGGTGGCGGCGGCAATTTTTTCGTAATTTTTGGTAAATCCTTCCGTAAACGCACGACTGGCTCGGTCGCCCGACGAGGCACTCTGGCGGCTACCATCTCGGGAAACCATTTCGTCTGCTCCGATCAGCTTCACGCCCTGCCCTTCCAGAGAAATAGCCAACTGGTCGGGACTCATCCGAACGCACTCGTATTCCGGCACGAAATACCAGCGAAACAGTGCGTTGCGAGAGACTTGCGACGGGGAGGCGGTTGCCACGAACGATTTCATCCCCTTGACCGGAATGCGTTCCAGGCCGATTCCCATCAGTTTCATCCGATAGTCCGCTTCCACAAGCACTTGCGCAAAATGCGTTTCCGGGGCCACGCCGTCGATTCGCACCATCTGCAAACCGAGCGATTCCCGCAAACCGTTCACGATCGCCATCGTGTCGCCAGGACGTGCGGTGCGTCCCACACGCTGGAGGAATTGCTGCATCCGCGCCAGCCCTTCCTGCGTCGGGTCGATCGAGCAGCCAATCACTTTCGCTTCCCGTGATTGCGGAGCGTAAACACGCATGGCGGCCACCATATCTTCCAGTCGCAAAACGGGTCGCCCTGTCGTCAGCCCCACCACACGACCGGTAATATCTTTGTACCACCCTTCTGCCGGCCCCACCAACACGACGTCGCCTGTTTCGGGATAGACGAGTACGTGATCGATTTTCTGCAAACCTGCCATGTAGCGGATTTCGTCGGAAAGGACACCGTTTGCCTGGGCAATCTCACGTTCCAGACGGGTCAACGAAACGGCACGTGCCGGAGTGTATTCCCGCAAATCTTTCGGCAATTGCTGCGCCGCGGTCATCTGTCGCATCCGAAGCGTTTGCAGGGAGGGTTCCTGGTACGTCTTGACGCTTAAAACATGATTGGCATCGATGGCAATTCCCGCATACCCCTGATCCATCGCGATAACGGTATCGCCGCCACCATCATCATCGTCCTGAGCCAATATCACGGAACCGCAAAAAACGGTTAAAAGAAACATCACCCAAATTGCCATGCTCTTTTTCAACGAGTCGGCCATGTTTATTCTCCTTCCATCACTTTTCCATTCGACCGGTAGATAGCTCTATTTTAGTCCATCGTCCCTCTTTTGGCAAGCGAAAAAACTCCATTTCCTCCCAAAAAAGGAAAGAATTTCCAAAAATAATCCATATCTTCCGCAAATTCGGCATTTTCGGAGGACTTTTCCTCATTTCAATATCCACAACGAAGTAACATCGGCAGGACGAACATTAAACCATTCATACAAAAAAGGAATATCGACAAACATTAAGAGGAAAAATACGCCCATGCAAATCAACAGATAGACCATCAGTCCCCGTTCCCGGTAAAGGTGCTCGGGATTCTGAACCACGCTGTTGGGCTTCAATCCAATCCAGAGGTAATACCCGAAAAATCCAGCCAGAAGCGGAAAACTCAAAATCAGTTCCAATCGGTAACGGACGATGAAAACCCCTAAAAACAAGGCACTTGCAACGCTGTACACGAACATGCTCACCAGAAGTTTCTCTTCCGTATAGTACCGGAACGACCGACGGTAACGGCCTGCCCGCTGGGGATCGTTGATCCAGCGAAACTCCGCGTAACGCTTCGTGGCCATGAAAAACGCACCGATCATCCAGTACGAAAGCAGCAACGACAACGGAGGAATCTCCCCAGGCAACACCACATACCAGCCCAACAACAGCCGCAGTGGGTTGTTGACCGACTCGCTCAAAACATCGAGATATACCCAGTCCTTCGTCCGAATCGGAGGAACGTTGTACAAAATTCCCATCACCAACAACGCCAACGCCGAACCAAAAAATGCTTTCCCCAACAACCACGCCACGCAAAGCCCCAGAATACCCAGAATCACCCACTCCGCGTAAGCAATCGGGATGGAGACTTTTCCCGACGGAATCGGACGGGACGATTTGCTCGGATGCGAACGGTCGGTCGGTGCGTCGAGAATTTCGTTCAATACATAATTGCTCGACACGATCAGACAAACCGCCACCAACGCAATTCCCAGGCGAATCACCGTCGTTTCCAGAACCGTTGGCGACTCAAACAGTTCCGGGGTATAAAAGAGCGCAAAAAGAACCCCTAAAAGCATGAAAACGTTTTTGAACCAGTGATCGGGGCGAGCTATCTGAATATATGGATACATGGAGGCAATGATGAATGGTTAATGAGGTGTTTGTTAAATTGATAATTGATAATTGATAATTATTGATGTTCATGCCGTATTTTCATGGGTAGTCGTGTATGAACCATGACACTTATCGTTTAAGAAAGCACTATTTTTTTACCTGCCGGAAAAGCCAGTCCACCAGTTCCCGCGTGTGGTAGGCGTTGACCCAGGAAATGTGATCCACGTCGGGGAATTCGGTATATCGGACATTCGGATTGATTGCCTTGAGTGTTTCGTAGGCCATGCGGCTGCGAATCGGTTTGACCACGCTGTCCGCACCACCGTGGAAAATCCAGATGGGCATCGAACGCAAAGCCGGGGTCGCGGCCAATTTCCGACAGTCCGCTCCGCCACAAATCGGAACGGCCGCCGCAATTTCCTCAGGATAACGTACCAGAAAATCGAAGGTACCAAAACCACCCATCGATATGCCGGTCAGATAGATTCGGTGGGGATCAATCGGATACTCGGTCTTCAACCACTCCAACAGTTCGTGCAATTTCCGCATCGGAGCCGATGGCACTTCCGGCGTATGGTGCGATTCGGCCATCCCCCAGTCCACCTCACACCAACGTTCTCCTGTCGGACATTGCGGAACGAGACAGAAGGCGGGATGTTGTTTCCCCGCTTCGGAAAAAATCAGGTTCAGGAAATGATCCTGCACAAATTGCGACTCGTTATTGTTCCCGCGTTCGCCCGCGCCGTGAAGGAAAATAATCAGAGGATACGTCTCCCCCTCCCTCACCTCCGGTTGATAAAAACGATAGAGCAGCGTGCCTCCTGCCGGGGATTGCCACTCGCATTTTTCAAACTGATCGTATTCGTTCCGCGTGAAATCTCCTCCCCACGCCACCATTCCCAGCCAGGAAAGACATCCCAAACATAGTCCCAATTTCATGATTCCATCCTCCTGTCTGGTAAAACATTACCTATCATCTATCCACCACTCCCGTTCAGTTCCAGTCAAATTGAGG
The DNA here is from genome assembly GCA_030527185.1 of Planctomycetia bacterium. Lineage (GTDB taxonomy): Bacteria > Planctomycetota > Planctomycetia > Pirellulales > Thermoguttaceae > RGIG3701. Next base: position 11,601 of record JAUNBF010000007.1, read on the forward strand.
CGGCTGATTCGGTTCGGAAGGTTCTTCCCCGTCGTCATCCGGCTCTTCGTATTCCTCGTCGTCGAGAAGCTCCACAAATTGGGGAGCTTCCTCACTTTCCAAATATTCCGCCAACCCCCAAAGTTCTTTCAAAGGTTCCAGAGAAGCCCAGGGAGGAGTGTTGGCGTAAAACATGTTCGGAATCTGATCAAATTTCAAAGCCTCCAAAAAGGCACGAATTTCTCGCTGTTTCAAAAGACGCTGAGGAATGAAATCGCTCAAATCGAGCATCTCGTCATCCTCTTCCGAACGACTACGATAACTCTGGACTTCCTCCTCAATCTCTTCCAGCCAACGGGGAGGTTCAAAACCCGTCCCCGTATTTTTTTGCGAAAATTCCTCCGCAAGTTTCAAAAATTCGTCAAAAACAGGTGTCTCACCACCGGAACGCGCTTCCTGAATGGACGGTTCCAGATACGCGCAAAGTTTGTTGATCGCCATCGGAACGACAAACCGCTCGGAAAGACGATCGTACACACTTTTGAGCGTAACACCATACTTTTGGCACAACTGATGGTACTTGCCAAGAAGCCGATCGGCCCAATCCTCCATTTTCATCTCCAGATTGGTCGCCCAGGCATCCGCCACTTCGTACTCCTTTTCCCGAACCATCACGGAATGAGTCGTGACAAAAGGATGCAAATCCCAAGCAATGCGGTCGTATTCCGCCATGAGCCGCAGAAAATCGAACAGAATGTAGAGATTTTCTCCGCGATCGCTCTGGGTCGTTGTCGTATTGTAGTCGATGAATTGGCCGTAACGTTCCAGAAGTGTCTCAAAAATCGCATCCAGATAAAAAACCGCTTTTTCAAGAGGATACTTCCCTTCCCGAATCGCCTCGACAAGAGATTTTCCCATTTCCGGCTCGTCTTCTTCCAGAAGTCCCTGCAACCAATTCCTCACCCCCTGATGGTGGATGGCCTGCAAGTTTCCGTAATTCAACTGAATCGGGGAGAAGAGATCGTGGCCGTATTCCTGAATGAATTCCTGAAGTTGAGTCCATTCCTGATGTCCCTGAAACGTGTCCACCGCGGAAACACGAATACCACGACTGTGCGAAATCCAGTTCCGAATCAGCGTATCCAACGTCGATGTCAAAAGAGGAAGTACAGAACGCAATTTCCACTTTCCGCCTTTGGCCTGAGCGGCACTGCGTAAAATCGACTGGATGATTCCTTCATTTCCCAAATCGAAAAGATGGTCGTAACGGGTGATGGCACGCATCCCGGTTGGATGTTCTCGCTCCATCATCTGAACCAGTGCCAATACGCGGTACGTTTCCGCCAAAAGCCCCTGACGTGGAAGGTTGATCAAAAGCCTTTGGAGCGTCTTCAGAATGGTCCGAATCCGCAACATCCGATGAGGATCCCCTCCACGTTCCACCGGCACAAAGAGAATCGGTTCCCGGGAAAGAAAATCGACCATCGAACTCCAGACTTCCTGAATCCGTTTGCGATCTCCGCAGATTAACGACTGAATCACACAAGCCGTGGCAGATTCCCAATGATGGATTTCCCGAATCCGATTCTGAACATCCGCAATCCGCATGAGATGCTGTGCGTCGATCAATTCACAGCAGGTCGCCAGCGTACGTTCCAGAAGGGTATATTTCATCCCCAGCCGTTTCTCGTACTCCATCATCGCAACAGGCCCAAACGTCTCCGGCTCTTCAATCGGATATTGAGCAATCTGGTCGATCAGCTTGTTCAGACCAATCTGTAAACGACTGGCCTGAGAAGACCATTCCTGAAGGACTTCGCTGCGATCGGGATGCTGGTCGGCAAACGGAATGGAGAAAACGGCCGCCATCTTCCAAAGGCGGGATTGCGTGATGAAGAAAAGAAGTCGCCCGGAAAGTCGTTCCATTTCGAGAGCCAGAGGAAAGTCCTCCATCGCCTCCTCCCAGGCATGGGGATTCACCATGTCCGAATCGATACCATCATCCGTGGTGTCACGGTACGTCACATCTTCCCAGGCCGCACGATAAAGGTCTTCCGAAAAACCCAATTCCGATTCTTCCTCCGGGTCCATCGGATACGTTCCGCTCTTCCACTGGCCGGGCGGGGAAACGTCCAGCACAGGAATTTCTCCGTACAAGTCCGCGTTTGCCTCCAGCGAATCTACCAGCCGTTTGGCCAGATTCCACTGATCCACCAGTTGTGTTCCCCGTTGGAAGACCATTCGCTGCTGCCGCGTCGGCGGGTACCAGAGGTCTTCCATCCAGCGCAGAACCAGGGGATGGAACGAATAGTCGCCATCCTCCAACGGAATCAACTCCGACTGACTCAGCCAATGTATCAAAAGAGCCATGGCAGCAACCGGGTCATGCTGGTCCAGAAGTGCCTCAATCAAGAGGGTGTAGGCTTTGGAGGAGGTGAAATTCATCACGCGGGGTCGCCAAAACGCAATGTCGCCCGCAGCCGTTCCTCCTTCGTACCACGCTTCCAGAGAATCTACCACCAGATTGGTCGATTCAAACGTCTCGGAACCGGAAATACTCTTCACTTCCCCCACATCCAGCGTCCCGAAACGATCCCACCATTGGGTCAACGATTCCATACGCATCTGCAATTCCCGCCGCCGTGATTTCAGACCTTTGGCCGCCGTCTCTTTCAGCAGCCGGGAATAGAGAGCGAACAGAGAGTTTATCAAAACCATCATGTCGTCCACACGCATGTCCATCGTGGAGTCTTCCACCGATTGGGAGAGTGGATATTGCCCGCCAAAACCGAGGATATACCACGGATCGAGCAAAGCACCACACTCGATTCCCTCGTGAAGAATCTCCTCAGCCCGATAGAGTTTGGGAATGGCCTCTTCGAGCTTTTCGCGATCCAGGTCGAGGTGTGCCTGCGTCATCAGACAGTCGATCTCGCACCGCATCCGGGCACTGGGAACAGGAATTCGCGACAGGACGTTCTGCGACTCTTCCACAAAGCCCATCCAGGCGTAGAGTCGTGCCAACTGCACATTCTGGTACTGCTGCGCACGCATCCGAGCCAGATTGTGGTTGAAATATTGCCTTGCTCGCGCAAAAGGCTGGTGCAACTCCGCCTTCTCCTGTTGCAACCGCGCGGCATGAGGACCCTGTATCCGTTTCAGAAGCTGATCGTAAAACGCATCCCGCAATTGAGCCACCCGAGGCAGAAGAACGGCAAATGTCACCGACGAGTCAAACGCTCCCGGTCCCCAGCCGCAAACCGCGCTTCCCATGAGCATGGTCCCTGCCAGAACCGCGGACGCTTCCCAAAGCAACTCCTCCTGAGGAATCCCCGTTGCCTCCGCTTCCGCTCCATACACCCGCGAAAGAATCGAGTCAAGCGTTGCCTCAATCAGGACGAAACGATTGAAATAGCCCTTGTTCGTGATGGAGGTGGGGTCCCAGCCGCCGAAATGATAGTTCAGACGCCGATTCACCGGATGCTCAAAATCGAGCGGTCGGGGATCGTAGCTGAGTTCCTCCAGATGATTCCAATCAAACATCGCGTCCTGGAGCAAGTCTCCTGGCGTGTTTCGCAAAATTTCCAACGCCCGCGTCACCAACGCTTCGTATTTGCCGTGTAAAACCCCGGTATCCTGGAAGTAAAGCGGAATGGCATGAACCCACTCATGGCGATACGGCTGCATTTTTTGACGGGAGTGGAGTACCGGAATCGGACGATAGCCAATATAATCGTCGTACTTCAGCACCGTGTCCTGCAGAGCAAAGAGAATGTCCGGCGAAAGATTTTCCCGTGGCTCAAAATCAGGCCGCTCTCTCGTTAGGTCGAGTACCTGAAACGTCTTTTCCTTCAGAACCGTGCCAAAAAATTCGCCCAACGCAAACGGATTGAACAGGGAATCTTCCGTCTGATGAAAAAGAAGATTTTTATGCCACGCACGATAAAAAGGGATTCCATACGCCAGCGCCATCAGCAAAACTTTCCGAGCCTGGTCGTTCAGAGCAAACGCTCCTGAGTGTTTTTCCTTCTCGTCCAGCGCCTGCCATAAAAGCTGCCCCAATGTTTTCCACCGTGGAGTATCTGTTTTCGGGAGGCTGTCCACACCCTGCCCCAACTCATTCAGTGCCTTGAGAAATTTTGTCGATCGTTCGCCGGAAGAAAAATTCAAATGCCCCAAAATCATTTCCAGGGAATCGGAATAGCGGGTTTTTAATTCTGCGAAATCCATACTCTTGCCTTTACTTTTGTATCTTCCTCTCTGACATGCTCTCTATTCTACCCTTTTTTTCATTTTATGCAAAGGGGCTAGAGTACTGGCGCACTTCCAAAAAACATTTTCTCATTTTTATTCTTTATTATTTATCGCGACGACAATCCCGATTTCAAGTATCCGCCGAGAAAAAAGTGGGAACGGAAATATCCGCGTCTTCCACGGAAAATCTCCTACGCCGCCAAACAAATTCTGGAAGTACTCCGGGGGTTTGGAAGTGGTGGCCTGATTTACGTCAAATTCCAAAAATTTCCAAATTTTTAAAAAAACAGATTGGGTAAACCTTGACTTGCCGAGGTGGGGGGATAAAATGGGGAAATGGAAACAGCGTGCCGAATCGTGAGGTAAAGAGTGTGATGGACAGGTTTATACTCCTTCCACCCCTGGGCATGACGGGAACGGAATCGCGTCCGGGTGTTCGATAAAGGGACTTCCCCAAACCGGAGAAAAGAAAAATGATGAATCGTGAGAATGCGGTCTTCGTGGGAGAAGAGAAGGGAAGTTTACCAATTATCGTGGTGCATCAGGGAAACTCGCCCCCTCTGGAAATTTGTCTTCGCCAGGCTCGAAAGAGCAATCCCCAAGCGCGAATCGTCTGGCTGCACGGTGCGTCCGACCATCCGTTGGATTTTGTGGAGTGCCATTCTTTCCAGAATTCCGACCTTTTTCAAGAGGTGCCGTTTTTCCATTCCATTTATCAACATTTCAGTTCCTCCAATTCTCTGGAAGCGGAACGTTTTTGTATGTCACGATGGCTGATTGTCCGAAATTTTATGCGGCGGGAAAAACTTACCCGTTGCCTGGGTATTGATTCCGATGTGTTGCTTTTTTGTGATGTCAGGGAAGAAGCGCGAAGATTCGAGCCGTATGCCATGACGTTTGCTCACTGGAACGCGACGCAGAACCTTATCCACTGCAACTTTATCCAAAACGTCGCGGCATTGGAATCATTTACCGAGTATATGCTGCAAGTCTATCAAAATCAAGACCTTCTGGAACGTGTCAAACAAACCAGCCATAAAAAAGGAAATCGATATCGTGTCTCGGACATGTCTCTTTTTTACGATTGGAGTTGTCATGTTCCTTTCCGATTTTGTTTTTATGAAGATTTTTATGTCGATGGGATTTTTTTCGACTCCTGCATTGATTTTACCCACGATTTTCAAGCGTCACGTTATCTTCCCGGTATTTTCCGACCGTTCAAACGTATTACCTGGAGAAACGAACGTCCGTACGCAACTCTGAAAAATGGTCTTCAGGCTCCGATGAAAACCATCCACTACCATGGCGACCTCAAATTTTTAATGCCCTTGCACAATCAGCACCGTTCTCCCCATTTTGTTATTTTTTGGCATTTGTTTTGTCGGAAAATCAAGAAAATTCCTCACAAATGGAAACTTTTGTGGAACAATCACCTCTGCCCCATTTTCTCCATAACCAGGAAGATATCCTGACGCAGTGATGTTTTTTTACCAAAAATACCATTGGTTTGGGGGGAATAAAGAGAGTTTGACTATAAATAAAAATAGGCAGGAAAATTTTTTCTCTTTTTTGAGAAATTTTCCAGAAAAAACTTTTTTCAGGCTTGCCTTGAAGCGTTTTTAATGATAGAATACAAGTAGTCCGAGAGTGGATGACTTTTCACCCTTCCTTTTCTAACCGGTTCTCGTTTACGAATGATTCCTTGGGAAATGAACCTGAAGGAGCAAGGTAATGGTGGAATAAGCGTCTTTTTCGAGGGATCGTAAATGACAGAAGGGATTCTGTCTTTATGATAAGTACGCTTTTTCTCCAATTGATACCATAGGCGTCTTGGCGATTCGGGTTGATTTCAGCTCGAATCGTTTTTTTATGGAAAATTCAGAAATATCGAAAAAAGTACATTTTACGACCCGTCGACAGGATGGATCGTTTTACAAGCAGACGGTTGTTTCTGAACAAAAAACGTCTGAAAAGGAAATTCCTGTTCTGAAAACCGAAAAAGGAGAAGAAAATGAAGTGGTGGTTGCTGGGATTTTGGAGTATTGGCTGGTGTGTGATGGGGATGGCTGGGGAGGAACCGTCGGTTTTCGGAAAATTGCGGCTGGTGGAGGAGATTTCGTGTGGAGAAAGGGTGGAAGAGGGACTTTTCCAGGAATTTCCCCAACAGACGAGCCGGGTGGAAAAGATTTTGGGGAAAAGTTGTCGCGTTTTGAAGCCACGGGAAGAGACGACGCAGTACATGGCGTGGCGGATTGGAAAAGGACGTGGATTGGTGCCGGGGAAAGCGTATGTTTTGTGCGTGGAGTATCCAGAGGACACCAGCCGGACGCTCTTTTTACACAACGGCGGGAACGAGGCAAATACCGGATGGGCGACGGGGGAAGCGGTGGGGGACGTGGTGATGGGACGGTATGTGAACCACAATCCTGAGTCGCTGAAATATCCTCTTTCCGGGAAGATGAATCGGTGGACAGGGCTGTTTTATCTCCACGATCGGTTTCCCGGCTTGCGGCGTCCACGAGGGAAGGGGGAACGGCCACTTCTGCCGGAGGACGGTTTCTGGGTCATCCTTTCGCAGCCGTACGCGTATCTCGATCCTCTTTCCGCGGGTGCGGCAGTTTCTCGGATTTTGCTTTACGAAGTGCTGGAACCGGAGAAGCTGGCGTTGGAGATTGCGTATCCACCGGAGAACCTTCCGCGACGGCACCTTTTCTGGCGGGAGGAGATGGCGGACGGCGTGGTGGAGATGGGGAAGTCGGCGGCAGAACAGGACGAACGTCTGCGTGGGGTGAAAAATCCGGCAGACTGGTACGAGTACAAAATGATGTGGGCCAAGGCGATGGGCATCAACACATTTTGCAAGGATTTGCTGGAATTTGGGCACAATCAGGGTTGGGATTCGGAACTCTATGGTGGAACGCGGTGGGTGAATCAGAGTGCGACGCCGCAATTGTGGGACGAACTGGTGGAACGGGCAACGCGGCAGGGAATGTCGATTTTGCCGTATTATGAGTATGCGGGTTCGATTGGAGCGGACGAGACGCTTTCGCTGGGACGGCAGAAACGGGCAAAACGGCTCGACGGTGGCGACAAATATACGCACATCTGGTGGTCGGAGAAGGCGAATGTGGACCTTTCCGATCCCGATACGCTGCGGGATTTGGAGAAGATACTGGATTTGACGGTGCTGAAATACCAGGGGAAAGCGGATTTTCTGGGCGTCTGGCTCCGTCCACGAGTCAGTGCGAATCCGGTCAGTTTCAACGAGCGGAATATTCAGCAATTTTCGCAGGAAGCCAACGATGGCAAGCGGGTGACGCGGGAAGATTTGCAGAAAGATAAGGAATTGCTGGCGAAATATTATGACTGGTGGTTCACGCAGCGGAAGCGGTTTTTGGAAAACGTGGCGCACTATCTGCGAACGAAGGGAAATCCGAAAAGTTTCGTCCTCTACACGACCGACACGGGAGAGCCGGGATATTCGATTCCATGGCAGGTGGCCGGGGTGGGAAAAAAGGACTCGTGGCGTTATAAGACAAATGTCGTGAATGAGGATATGGAAAAGTGGGAAAAAATCCTTCAGAATCCGGTTTATGAAAAGAAATTCGTCAAACCACTGGCACTTTCGGAGGTGTTGGAGAAAAACTATTATGCCGCGGCTTTGCGACACTGGACGGAATGTTGGGCAGGAGGCGAAAACCACCATGCCGCACCGCCTGCCGACCCGGAAAATTACCGAACGTCGCCAGACGTGATGTTTTCCTACACGATTCACCGGAGCTATTCGGCAGCCGACGTCGCGACGATGGATGCCTATCGGACGGGGGCAGGGTTGACGGTGGTGCGTCATTTTCCGCTCAATGAACATGAGTTGAATGTGAAAAAAGCGGACGGAAAAGAGTGGGAGCCGACGGGCTATTTTGTTATCGATGTGGAGCGGGCAGGGGCATTTTGCATGATGCCGGAGGTGCGGGCGATGGCGTTTGGCGACCCGACATCTATCGGCTACCTGACGGGAAACACATTCCAGCGTGGTTTCCCGGAATACGTCCGAGCTTTCAACGCCGCATTTCTGGCACTGCCGGCACTTCCGTCGAAAATCCACCAGGCAGAGAAATATGGCCAGGAGTACGTTCGCAAAATCGAGACTTCGGAAGGAACGTGGTGGGCGGTTTGTTCGCTGGCCTGGGAGGCGGAAACGATCCGAATCGACGATCTTCCGGCGGGAAAATGGGAAGATTGCGTGACGGGTGAGACGTTTTCTGTTGTGCAAGGTTCGATTTCCCTGAAAATGCCACCGATGTCGCTTCGGACGTTTCGGTTTCAGAAACGTTGAGTTTCTTTCCTTTTCAGTCGATTTTTAGAAAAAAATTTCGGAAAAATCGTGTAGCCCCCCGATGTTCAATGACCAAAATATTGCTACAATTGAGGAAAATGAAGTCTGGAAATGGAAATTGATAAAGGGTGTTAGGATGGATAAAGTATTGGCATTGATTTTAGGCGGCGGACGAGGAACTCGATTGTATCCTTTAACCAAAGTGCGTTCCAAACCAGCCGTTCCTGTGGCGGGCAAATATCGGCTGATCGATATTCCGCTGTCGAATTGTATCAATAGTGGGATTTTGAAGGTTTATGTTCTGACGCAGTTCAATTCCATGAGTCTGCACCGGCACATTCGGAGTGCCTACATGTTCGATATTTATCGGCGTGGCTTTATCGAGATTCTGGCGGCCGAGCAGACGATCGAAAATCCGAACTGGTATCAGGGGACGGCGGACGCGGTGAAGAAGAGTATGCGGTATATCGAGAGCAATAATGTCGATTACGTCATCATTCTTTCGGGCGACCAGCTTTATCGGATGGACTTTCGGGAGATGCTGAAAGTCCATCAGGAGTGTGGGGCGGACGCGACGATTGCGTCGATACCGGTGGCACCGAAAGATACGCATGGGCTGGGAATTATGCGAATCGACGAGACGGGGCAAGTGCGGGGATTTCTGGAAAAGCCGCAGAGTGAAGAGGAGCTGGAAGGTTTCGAGACCGATTTGGACTGGATTGCGGAGCATGGGATTGACCCACGGGGACGATCGTGCCTGGCAAGCATGGGGATTTACATTTTCAATAAGAAATTGCTGGTTCACGCGCTGAGTTCCACCGAATACAAAGATTTTGGCAAAGAAGTTTTTCCGGCCTTGATTCGGAGCAAGAAAGTCCACACCTACGTATTTGACGGTTACTGGGAGGATATTGGAACGATTCGTTCGTTTTTCGACGCGAATTTGAGTCTTGCGAAACAGAATCCGCCGTTTGAAATGTTCCAGCCGGACGCACCGATTTACACCAACGCCCGCTTTTTGCCCTCGACGCAGGTTTCCGGGGCGACGATTTCCGACTCACTCATTGCCGATGGCTGTACCATAGGGAAGGGGGCGGTGATCGAGAATTCTGTCATTGGCGTCCGGTGCCAGATTGGTGAAAATGTGACGATTCGCAACTCGATTGTCATGGGGTGCGATTTCTACGAACATGAGGCGGAAGCAGAGTCGGATGAGCCAAAATCGTCGATTCCACTGGGGATTGGTCAGGGAAGTTATATCGAAAACGCGATTATTGACAAGAACTGTCGCATTGGAGATTCCGTAAGGATTATGAACGCCCCGCATTGGGAGACGATGGACGAGACGGAGTTTTGCCAGATTGTCGACGGAATTGTGGTGGTGCAGAAGGGGAATGTCATTCCTTCTGGTTGGGTGATGTAAACTCTTGCAGAAAAGGTCTTTCAGGGAATGGAGATTCCTGAAATAGAAGAACGTGAAAGGATGAAAGGAACAAGATGAGTCGTTATTTATGGATTTCCCTCCTGGCAGCGTGGCTGGTATGGACGCAGATTTCGTGCAGTGGTCCGAAACCGACGGAAAATTCGCCGAACGCGGAATCGGCAGTGGAAGAGGGTGTGGAAAAGGTGACTTCCGAAGCGGCAGATAGCTCGAAACCGGAAGGGATTTCTGCGGAGCAGCTGGAAGCTCTGAAAAAAGATTTGCAGGGAAAAGAGGCGGATAAGAAGCCGGTCGAAGTCCCTGAATTGTTGAAAAAAGCGAGCACGCTTCCTGCCGAAAAAACACCGGAAAAGCTGGTGGAATTTCTGAATTTGCTGGAGACGAACGAGGAAAATATCGAACAGGTCAAGGCCGCCATGGAAGCGGTGCAGACGATGCCGCAGGAACAGGCGATGGAACTGTTTATGCAGCTTCGGAACGCGCAACTGCAAGGAGCCGACCTCCTGCTGGCTCACGAAGATGCTACGGCAGAGCAGTTGAAACGGGCATTGACGATGAAAGTCATGGCACTGCTCAATACGAACCCGGAACCCAAGGCGGAACTGGAAAAATTGCGGGAGAATTTCGAGAAGCGGGGGATGGAGGAGTTGGTCTGGAACATCGATTTGTTCCTGATGATTTCGGGTCTTCCACGAACGGCACCGAATCAGGAACAGGTGGACCAATTTTTCACCGACGCGACGGCATTTCTCGAACGGGCCAAGGGCAAAGATTGGCTCAAGATGGATTTTCTGGGCATTTTCATGGAGATGATTCTTTCCTCGGAAGAGACCGCGACGCCGGAAAAAGTGGCGACGTTTACCAATCTGCTGGCGACGCTGGCGGGGGAAAGTTCCGATGAGAAAATCCAGAAAGTGAAGGGACAGATTGAGGGAATTGCCCGCCGTATTGATTTGGTGGGGAAACCGATGGAACTGGTGGCTCAGACGCTGGATGGGCAAAAGGTCGATTTGAAAGACTATGCCGGGAAAGTGGTGCTGGTCGATTTCTGGGCAACGTGGTGTGGACCGTGTGTCCAATCGATTCCCGGATTGCAGACGGCTTATGAAAACTACAACAAAAAAGGATTCGAGATTCTCGGTTTCAGTCTGGATGAGGACCAAGACGCGCTGAAAAAGTTTATGGAGGAGAAGAAGCTGCCGTGGACAATTGCGGTGAAGGCGGACGGCGAAGGTGCGGTCGATCCCTCCGAAGCGTATGGCGTGATGGCCATTCCGATGATGATTCTGGTTGGGAAGGATGGCAACGTTCTGAAAACAAACCTGCGTGGTGAAGGGGCATTGGAAGAGGAACTGGAAAAGCTCTTTCCCCTGACGGAAGAGGAAAAAGCGGCCATTCCGACGGTAGAACTCCCGGAAATTGCGGGAAATTCGGAAGAAACGGGAGCCTTGCCCGCGCCTGCGGAAACTCCGGCAGTTCCGGCTGAAACACCTGCCGAAACACCTGTGGAAGTTGTCCCCGCTCCGGCACCTGCTCCCGCGGCCGAAACGCCAGCCGACACGCCAGCCGAGGCACCTGCGGAAACTCCTGCGGTGGAAGCGAGTGGTGAAACTCCGTCCGAATCGACTTCGGGGACGGAAGTCGGGGAAGCTGAAAAAGGGGAGGAATCGGACGTTTTGATGCGGCTCACGACGTATCCGCAAGACCCGACGGTGGAGAATTTGGTGCAATTCATCAAGGCGGTGGATGAGGAGGGGCTGCGTTTGAGCGAGGCACTTCGGAAGCTCTCCCCGGAAGAACAACAGAAGCAAATCCGGCAAATCATGCTCTCCCACAGTCGTGCGGCAGACGGAATTGTGGCCTCCGAAAAGGCAACGAAAGAACAGTTGGAACTGGCTGTCATGACCAAGGCGGGGACGATCGTTCCGCTGTCGGAAAACGACCCGGCCAAGATTCAGGCGACGTTTGACGCTCTGGTGGCGGCCTTGAAAGCTCGCGGCGCGGCGGACGTGGCGTGGCAGACCGAGGTGTATCGGTTGGTGGCGCAGTTGCAGACGTTGACGCAGATGCCCGACACGCCGACGATGAATGGGCTGCTGGAGAGTGTGGCTCGCTTGTCGCGGGAAGCGAAAACGCTGAAGTGCATGGATCATCCGACGATGCAGGTGTTGCTGCGATTCATCATGCTGGCGGACGGCGTGGGAGACGCGGCAAAAATTTCGCAGGCTTGCGGTGCGCTGCACGAGGCGCTGATCACGTCGGACGATGCCAATCTCGTCCAGTCGGCAACGCTCCTGACCGGGATGGCTCGGCGGCTGACGCTGAAAGGGAATCCGATGGAGATGGTCGGCGTGACACTCGACGGGAAAGAGGTTTCGCTGGCTGATTACCGCGGAAAAGTTGTACTCGTCGATTTCTGGGCAACCTGGTGTGGGCCGTGCGTGCGGGAATTTCCTCACATGAAGAAGATGTATGAAAAATATCAGGAAAAAGGGTTCGAGATTCTCGGATTCAGTCTCGACGAGGACAAGGAGAAACTGGCTGGTTTCCTGAAAGATCGAGAAGTGCCGTGGACGGTGCTGGTGCAGAAGGAAAACGGCGAGGGAATTGCGGATCCCGCAGGATATTACGGAGTTCTCGGCATTCCGTGCATGATTCTCGTGGGAGCGGATGGCAAAGTCGTTACCACCCATGCTCGCGGAGAAGCGTTGGAAAAGGCTCTGGAAAAGCTTTTCCCGTAGTGTGGATATTGAAAAAGCCGCGCAGTAGTCCTGCGCGGCATACTTTTGCCGTATTTTACCGTATTTTGTGCAGTTCGATAATATCTTTGTCGTGCAGGACGTAATCCCCTTTCATCGGCGTTCCGTCATGAACGGCTTCTCCCCAGACTTTTCCGAATTTGAGATTTTCGATATAGTCTTTGTGTACCAGCCCGGCCAAATCCAAAAGCGTACTCCCTTCCGGCAGCGTGAATGGGCGATCCAGATCAGCCGTTTTGGAGGTGGGGAGTTTGGTATAAACACGAACGACATTCAGAGCGTGGTAAATCGCGTTTCGGAGCGTTTCCAGCCCCGTTTTTTCCGTGGCGGAAATGAGGTATTCGGGGAAATGGAAGTCGGCCAGTTCATGAAAAATCTCCAGCCGTTCCATCGCGTCAGGAAGGTCGATTTTATTCCCGACGAGAAACGTTCGGGTGTAGGAGAGACCAATGTCATCCTCGTCGAGATACGACGTTTCACCCAATCGCGTTCGCGTGGCCTGGAGTCTGTTCCAGACATCCAGACAACGTTCCACACCGTCATCTTCTCCCAAATCCAGCATCAGAAGTGCCAAATCCGCACTCCGAATCAAGCCATAGGAATTCGACTCCACAAAATCCGGCGTGATGGGAGGCGTGTCGATCAACTGCACCAAAACATCCTCCCACGGCATCATTCCCGGCTGGGGAAGCTGCGTTGTGAAGGGGTGTGGAGCCACTTTCGGCGTGGCACGGGTCAAACTGGCCAGAAGTTGGCTCTTTCCCGCGTTGGGACCGCCCAAAATAATGACCGTTCCAGCTCCCTGGCGTGGAATCCGAATCCCGCCCCCCCCTTTTTTGCCGCTGGCTCGCTCCGATTCCATCTCCTTTTTCACTTTGGAAATCTTCGCTTTCAGGGAGGCCTGAAGGTGGTCGGTTCCCTTGTGTTTCGGAATTTCCTGGAGCATCACCTGCAAACAACGGAGTTCCTCTTCCAGACTGGTTGCCTGTCGATAGGCCTGTTCCGCTTTCAAGTAAATCGGGGTCAGATTGGCTGGCATGGATTCTGCTTTCCTCGGTTCAGGGAAGGATACCTCTTCTTTTAACGACAATTATAATATAAAGGCTGGGAAAAACTTGGGAAGGGGGGTGATTCCCCACTTTTGCCAAAATTTCCAGCTAGGGCTTTGTTAAAGAAGCAAAGATGAATAAAAAATTGCACAAAATAATAGCGGCGCAGCCGCAGACAAAAATCTTTGGAAGGAGAGGTCTGGAGAGGATAACTCTTTCTATAGAAAGGTTTCCTCTCCACGGCGGCTGAAGTCTTGACGGGAAAGCTACTCTCGGCTTTAGCCGTGAGTCGCGCTACATTCTAGAGTACGTCTAAAAACATTTTTTCATTTTTATTTTTCCCCTAAATTCATCTTATCGACCATCCCTGTTTCCATTATCCACCGAGAAAAACGTAAGAACGGAAATATCTGCGTCTTCTGCGTAATCTGCGGATAATTCTTAACGTTGGAAGTTGTTGAAATTGTTGGATTTATCCAAAAAACTTTCTAAAAAATTCGTTTTCCCGCCCTTCTTTTTTTGTCCGCAGATTACGCAGAAGACGCAGATGATTTTACTTCCATCTCTATCTTCTGTGGAAAATTTTCTACGCTGCCAAATTCTCCACCGATGTTTTCAAAATACAGAGGTACTCCAAACAAGTTACGGGCGAGGGGAAATCAAAGCTCGTCGCGGAATTCTTTCATCGTCATCCCGGTTTCCTTGCGAAAAAAACGCATCATCTGTTCCAGACGCCGAAAACCGGCCTGGCGAACGATCGTTTTGAACGGGAGCCGTGTTGTGCGAAGCATTTTCTGGATTTCTGCCAGCCGAATTCGCTGAATTTCCTGATAGACCGTCCGCCCCAGCCACTTTTTGAACCGATTTTCAAGTGGAATCCGCGTCAGGTGAGCAGCCTGGCAGACATCCTCCACACCGATTCCCTCACAGGCATGATGGCGAATGAACTGGATTGCCCGATTCAGCGACTCGTCTTCTGTCAGGAAGGTGTCGGTAGATTGTCGGACGATAATTTCCCCGCACGGTGTCAGGGTGTCATGGGGAATCGAGCGGCCATCCATCGCCTGCTGAAGGAGTTCCGCTGCCTGATAACCGATTTTTTGCGGACGGAGTTCCACACTGGTGAGCGTGGGATGCCCCAGTTCGCAAATGCAGTCGTCATTCCCAATCCCCGCCACGGCCAGATGTTGCGGCACCGCTATCCCCGCCAGCCGACACTGCTCCAGCACCTGAAAGGCCAGCTCGTCGTTCCCGCACAAAACCGCCGTCCGACGTGGAAGTTTTTGCAGCCACTTTCGCAGGGAACCTCGAATTCGCTCCGAAATTCGCAGACGGTCGGAGTAAACGGTCGAGGTTGGAATCCGATAAACAGACGAGGGAAAGGCCTTTTTTCGCATCTCCTCCACAAACGTCTCGTGGCGAATGGCCAAAAAATGCGTCTCCGGCGTCCTGATTCCCAGAAACGCAAATGAATGGAAATGCTGTTCCT
Source organism: Planctomycetia bacterium (assembly GCA_030527185.1). Taxonomy (GTDB): domain Bacteria; phylum Planctomycetota; class Planctomycetia; order Pirellulales; family Thermoguttaceae; genus RGIG3701. The sequence goes on from JAUNBF010000007.1 coordinate 26,908, forward strand.
GAAAATGGTGTAGCAACTGCCGCGTCACTTCCCGTTCGTCCGGCCCAATGCACGGAATGGCGGAGTGGGGAAAGACTCGCAGCAAATCAATCGCCGGTATTCCCGTCCGCAAAACCGCTTCCAGAAGTTGTGGCTGGTTGATACGCACCAACATCCCGTCCGCTCGATAGTCCCTGAAATCCTTCGGCACAAAGTCTTCCGGTCCATACGGAGAATACTCCAGAAGCCACTCCCCATGTTCGTGATGATAACGGGCAATGCCTCGAATAATTTCTCGAAAATAGGTTCGCGTCGTGTCCATCAAAACAAGAACCCGACGAACAGTCAACGACATGGGATAAAATCGTCCATGATTCATAAGGGATAAAAAAACTTCCACCCGTGTGAAAAGAGTGGAAGTGAATCTTTGACAAAATCCGAAAAAAAGGATTCTTCCAGAAAAATCAATTTCAGAAACTATTTGGCACTCAAATCAACCGGATAACTTCCGCCGGTTTCCTGGACGACAGGGTTCTGATCCGAAATCTCGATACCCCATTTTTTGTCTGCCGGCAAGGACGGCTGAGCGTTCTGGATGGTGATGGTATAAAAACCATAGGCCATTCCAGGAAGATTGTCGATATTCCCTTCGGAACTGGGAGAGCAGTTCCCATCGTTGATACTCCCTTTGGCCTCCTTCAGATTCGGGCCGAGGAACGGTTCCGGCGTCAGAACCACTTCACCCGACTTGACCGGCTTCCCTTTGAATGTGAACGTGATTTGCGGGCACGAAAGACCCACTTTGCTCGCCTGCCACGCTTTGATACGGGTAGCAATCTCATTCTTGTCAATCCCGCCATCACCATTGGTATCCAACGAAGAAAGAACCGATTTCATCGATGGTGTCGCATCCAGTTCCGCTTTCTCAATCTTACCATTTTTATCTGTATCGTACAGATTCATGGCTTCCGCGGCAGCTCCATCCGCGTCAATCGTCGGCGCATCCACACGCTTCGGTTTTCCTCCACCGCAACCCAGACTCAACAGAATTGCCAGACAACAAGTCCCCAGAACGATTTGTTTCATACCAAACCTCTCTTGTTTCAATATTTTTGACTCTTTTGAAAATGTTCCACTTCTGCCGTTTTATCAGCAAAATTCGAGCAACAAACTCTATTATGGAATTCTCCCCCTTTTTCGTCAAGGGAGGGGGAACCATTTTCTCACGATTCTTGTCATTTTTTTCGATTCTGGCAAAAAAATACCAGAGACATGTTAAATGGATAATGATTCATAAGAATTTTAAGTGTTCAAGCCGTTTTTTCACTGATGGAGTGTTGGGGAATTGACTTTTTTCCAAATTGTGGTATATCTGGAAAGGGGGAATTGGTTTGCTTCTCAAAACCGTCGACAGGGGAAGAGCGTCGGGTTGTGCGGGTTCCGAACCATGACCACCACGGTTCCCTTTTTCAGGAAATATATGCGTTACGATCCGATTTACAACATTTGGGTTTCCATTTCCGAACAACGAAATGACCGTCCCAAAGATTTTTCCCTTTTTCATGAGAAAAATCCAGAAAAAGAAAACTTCGCTGCCTGTTGTCCCTTTTGCGAGGGAAATGAGGCAGAAACACCGCAGGAAAGGGATGTGATGCTGCGGGAGACCGAAGAGACGCTCGACAATTACCGACGCCCCAATGCTCCTGGTTGGATGGTGCGGGCAGTTCCCAATCGTTATCCTTTTGTGGAGCCAGATTCGGAGTGGACGTTGCAGAGAATTGGGCCGTATTTCTATGCTCCCAATGTTGGAATACAGGAAGTTCTCGTCGATGTGCCATACCATGCCTCCTGTTTGAGTGGCCTCAGTGCCGAGGAGTTCCAGTACCTCATCCATTTCTACCACCGGAGAATGCACCAAATTCGCAAAGAGTATCGCTGGCATTATGCCCAACTCTTCAAAAATCAGGGAGCGCAGGCTGGGGCATCACTGACCCATATCCACACTCAACTGGTGGCACTCCCCTACATTCCGCAGTCCCTCGTTCTGGAGCAGAAATTCCTGCAATCCTATGCTCACGACAATGGCCAGTGCTATCACTGCATGGTGATGGAATATGAAATGCGGGAACGGTGGCGATTTGTGGATCAGACCGAATATTTCAACGTTTTCTGCCCTTTTGCCTCCCGGTTTTCGGGGGAAATCCACATCCTCCCCAGACGCCACGTCCCCTGTTTCGTCCAGTCCACGCGAGAAGAACTGGACGATCTGGCCGAACTGCTGCGAAAAACGCTCCGACGGCTTGAAAACGTCTTGACACTTCCGACGTACAACCTTGTTTTACGAAATTCGCCTTGGGAATACGACAAGGAGGGAGTCGTTTTGGACTCCCACTTTCACTGGCGGATGGAAATTTTGCCACGAATGACGAAACTGGCCGGATACGAACTGGGAACCGGATACTACGTCAATCCCATTTCGCCGGAACGGGCCGCGGTGGCTCTGACGACGGAAAGTTTCCGAATTTGAGCCACTTCAGCATTCTTCCAAGTCGCTATTTTTTGAGAAACCAGAGCGACTCCCAGTATTTCTGATCCATGGCGTAGGGGTCGAGCGACGTTCGCGTCGAAGTCTCCACCGGCAAAAGCCCGTAACGAATCATTTCCCGCAGGTACGCCCACCGGGGAACGAATTGCTTGGGACAGTCCGGGCCGTTGTTGACGCTGGGGTCCCACATGCTGAAACGGTTGTCCTCTTCGAGAATGTATTTCCGTCCGCGCTGGATGTATTTCAGAAGCGTCTGGTAGTCGGCGTCGGAGGTGTCGGCAAAAACGACTTTTCCACTCTTTGCCTGGCAGGTTCCCAGACCACCGGCATCTTTGGCAAGCGGTCCGCGGAGGACTTTCGATTTTTCGGGGTACGACAGGTTGTAAATGACGTGACGGTTGAAGCGTCCGTTGTCCTCACACATGGTATGCGCGACGAACAGGTTCTTCTGACTTCGCGGGTCGTGGTTGACTTTGTAGTCGGTAAAGAGGTCGTAACGGCCAATTTTCCGCTCCTCCGGCGTGGGGCAGTGGCACGGGTCGCACCGACGGGTAATCACCTCATCCGCCGCGGCTGTTTCCGGCCAGTCGCGATCGTTGCGGACGTTGCGGTTCTGCATGTAGTACCCCAGACCGCCCGACGCGTTGGCGGCGTACGTTCCCGCATAATTCGCCCCGGCATCGAGCCAAAGTCGGATGATTTGCTGTTCTTCGGGCGACATCCGCACCCCTTCGTGCCCTTCCTCAATCAGCCGTAGGAGGTGGCTGGAGCCGGTACCGATTTCGTAGGGAGCGAAGTTGCTCATCGCCCGGTTTCGATTATCGCCGAACATTTTTCGCCACGACATTTGCATGTAGCCAAACGTGTAGACGGGGTTCCAGTCGCCCGAAATGTTGAAGCCACCTTCCTCTCGGTCGTGGTTGTGACACTCCAGACAATGTTTGTCCAAAATCGGCTGAATATCGCGTGGGAAGCTGAAAATACCGAATCGCGGCATCCCCGGCTCCGGCTGCGGATGGACGGGAACGGTACGCATGATGTGGTTCAACCGGTCGCGGTCGTCGGCATTGGGGGTTTCGGTACGCTCTTCATGACAGCCGATACAGGTCGTCACTTCCCCCGGCATGACCGACGTGAACGAGTGCATCCGCTTGACGCAATGCCCTTTTTCGTCGATGGCGACAAAGAGGAAACTCCGCATGGCCGGGAGGTTGAAATACGCACTCCCTTCCTCCGAAACCGGCACGGAACCGATAAGTCGCTCGATTGTGAACGTTCCCTCCGTCGAAATTTGCTCCATCCCACCAGAATAATGAATCGGTTTCGGGAGCGTCTCGTAAATCAGCAGCTTCTTCACCGTTCCAGGGGGGACATCCTTCATTTTACGGCCACGGTAGAGATTGACCAACGCCAGCGTTCCGTAGTCTTTCGAGTTGTCGGTCTGGTCGGCAAGGAACTGTTCGCGCGGACGTTTCATGATCGGACGCGGTTCGCCAATCCAGAAACCCTCTTTCTGCAATTCCTGCGGCAAAACGAAGAGATTCTCCTCATTTCCCGCTCCGTCGAGAAGCTGGATGGCATTTTTCGTCGCCGTCAGGACATGATTTTCCGTGAACGCCCAAGGGTCGCAATGGCCGTTGTGTTTGGAGAGCGCTCGGGCACCTTTCGTGTCGTCCGGCCCCAGTCGCGGGTCAACGATCGTGATTTTTCCGAAGTGTTCCCGCAGTCCATGCCCCGGCGAGAAGCATGCCACGATCTTTTCCGTGCCCGGCACCGGTTTGGGAGCCAACATGGTGATATAAGGCCGCAGATTCCCGTAGTAAACCATCTGCCGCGTCCCGTCGGGATTCATCGTCCAGAGGTGGTGGTACTGCACCTGCCCGCGATCGACATACTCCCACCGCATGTAAATGATCCGTCCATCCGGCAACATCCACGGCGTGTTGTCCTGTTCGACATTCGCGGAAAGGGAATGAATATCGCTTCCGTCAAGGTTGCATTTGTGAATCGTGCCGCACTGCGTCAGCCAGCACTGAACATACCGTTTCGCACGGGTGGTGCAGAAAACGATTTTGTCATCCGGCGTGTAGCACGGCTCGTAATCGTCCCACCCCGGCGGGGCAAAATCCTGGCAACCTTCGAGATTTTTCGCGCTGGTCCGATGTTCGTTCGTCTCCAACGGCTGGACATTCGCAGGAATTTTCAACGGCACATCTTCGCCAATCCCGGTGATTTGCCGCAAGCCGGTTCCGTCGAGATTCATCTCAAAGAGGCTGTAATGCTTCTTCCCTTTCGGCAGGTAGGAAAAGATGAATTTTTCCGCATCGTAGTGAATCTGCGGGTCGCGGACGTTCCCTTCGGGGTCTTCAAAAATCTTCCGCACCTGCTTCGTTTTCACATTGTAAATCCAGATTGCTCCGCCCGTATTGCGTGGAAACGGGAGTCGGCAGGAGTTGTCTCCGTAGTAGCCAAAATTGGCGTACCAGTGGCCGTCGATACTCGGCTTCCGCGTTACAAAAAGAATCTCCTCCGGCATTCCGTGAGCCAGAAAATCGTCCAACATCGACGGTTGCGGCACATCCTGTTCAGCCGTTTCCCCGGCAAGAAGGCTACCACAACCCAAAAAAGCTAAAAAAACAGGCAGGATAAAACGTAACATCGGTTCTCCCTCGTAAAATTTCCAAAAATTCCTCATACACCTTCTATTTATAGGCCATTTTCCCATCTTCCACAAGGTGGGGGTATTCAGGCATTATCCGTAAATAGCAACAACTTTATTCAACGCCATCATCCCAGCGGCGAGGTGTAGGAGAGGGTAGCAGAATTTGTCGGTTTTTTCGTAGCGGGGGAGTGTTTGTGGAAACGTTTGAGCCAGGAGTGAGGCGCTTCGACAACAGCTTGGCGACCGATGTAACCTGCGTCCAGACAACGGTTTAGGGAAAGTACAGCCTCTTCATCTGGGGACACAAAACGTTCCGCGCGTAAGGGTTCCAGCATGACCGAATCATGCCGATTCGTCCCACAAACGACATGGAGAATCCTCCATGAAGACGCTGGTTTTCGACCCCATTTTTTCCCGATCCGTCGGGTTGGCTCCGGCAGATTTCGTTGCGAGAAGTGCTTTAATTTGGCAACCGTCCGCCGCCTGCCACTCCCAGTCAATCCCCTCCAATTTCGTCAAATGTTCAGCCCAGCTACCCAAATTCGCTCAAAGAGCCAACCGCGTTCACACCAATGAAACCGTCTGTGCAGCGCTGACGACCTCAGTCCACCCAAACTTTTCGCGTGGCAAAGCGTTCCAGATAATTTCCGTCCGCAAGACGTAAAACCTTGCAATAAAACAAGTTATGTCATCGCACTTCCGCATCATCCTTACGCCTGTACTCACCGTTTTTGTGCCGACATCCCTCCGTTTCACTACCGTCTCAGCCCCCGCATCCCGTTCTCATATTCCACTTTTACCTTCTTTTTCCAACCCAATCTTGATCAAAATAGGAGAATCTGTTCATTGGAAATGCTCTAAAATGTGTGCTTCCAATTCAACACTATTCCCCCGCTACCTTGTCATGATTAAAATCTGGCTAAAAAATATTGAAATATTGAAAATACACTCCTCCGATTGTTTTTTATCAGTTTCATACCTCTTTCATCGAATCTCATTGAAAAACAATTGTTTATGGGAACATGGAGTGGAGTTTATTTGTTTCCCCAAGCGTCTGGCGAGGGGGGGGGGAAGTTTGGAGAGGAGTGGGGAGGGATTGGGTGAGCAGTGTCGTATCGCACCATAAAAATCCGGCTTTTGGCTCCATATTTTTGGATGGCTTGATTCTTTCGCTTTTTCATGGTATATTGACTTAAAATATAAACAGACGTTCATGCGGGCAGGTATCCCTTTGAAAAACATACGGTTTCCTGTTGTAAAACGACCCATGGCGAACGTGCGGTGATTAAAGAGATGGAAGCGTCACAATACGTTGGAAAGCAGTACCATACGGCTTGTTTTTTCCATTCCTTTACGCAAAATTTGCGGAAATGGTGGAAGTTTCCCAAACGCAGTTTGTGTATTTGGGCAAAATAGGATGAATGTAAATTGTTTGATGTCCCAATCGTGTAAAGTTTTATCATTTTTTGACGATAAAGAATAAAATAGGAAAAATCATGTCCTGTTCCGTACCGTTTCTGGATTTGAGCCGTCAGAGCCGTCCGTTGGAGAATTCGATCGTTGCAGCTCTGCGGGAAGTGGTTCTTTCCGGTCATTTTGTGCTGGGGCCGAAAATAGAGCAATTTGAAGAAACGTTGGCTTGCTATTCCGAGGTGAATCATGCGGTGGCATGCGCGTCGGGAAGCGAAGCGTTGTTGATGGCTCTGATGGCTTTGGGAATCCAACCGGGAGATGAGGTGATTACCCCTTCCTTCACGTTTTTTGCCACAGCCAGTGCGATTGCGCGGTTGGGAGCGACGCCGGTATTTGCGGATATTGTACCGGAAACGTTCCATTTGAATCCAGAGGATGTCGCGGCAAAAGTTACTCCACGCACGCGAGCGATTCTGGTGGTACACCTGTTTGGGCAGGCTGTCGAGATGGAACCGTTTGCGGCATTGTCGCGGCAGCACGCGATTCCTTTGGTGGAAGATGTGGCTCAGGCCATTGGAGCGGAGACGCTCTGGCAGGGGGAAACACGTCGTGCCGGGTCGATGGGGAGGGTGAACTGTTTCAGTTTTTATCCGACGAAGAACTTGGGTGCGATGGGGGACGCGGGAGCGTTGACGACGCAAGACGCGGCGATGGCAGAAAAATTGCGGCTGATTCGCGGCCATGGCATGGAACCCCGTTATTTCCATAAAATGATTGGCATTAACGGTCGTTTGGATGCGTTTCAGGGAACGGTTTTGAATATCAAATTTCCGTATTTGGAGACGTGGATTGCCGCACGTCAGGCGATTGCGTTGCGGTATGCGGAACTTTTTCGCGACGCGGGGTTGGACGCGGAAATCACACTTCCCCAGATTCCCACCCAGGGGCGGCATGTTTGGAATCAATATTGCGTTCGGATTCATCGTGGGTATCGGGATCAACTGCGGAGTTTTTTGCGGGAACGTGGAATTGGGTCGGAAATTTATTATCCGCTTGGTCTTCACGAACAGGAATGTTTTCGTTATCTGGGTTGGCGATTGGGGATGTTGCCAGTGACGGAACATATTTCCAGGGAGATTTTGGCACTGCCGATTTTTCCTGGCTTAACAGAAGAAGAACAGGAATCAGTAGTCCAGCAAATTGTCGCTTTTTTTTGTAAGAAATACTAATATTTGTAAAAGAAATTGGGTAAAAAACCCGAAATATACTCTTCAGGAGCTTTGGTAACAATGGAAAAAACATTTCTTAACTGGTCTTATCCCTGCCTTCCGACCTTGGCCGAACTGTTGGTTCGTCGTCATCAGTGGATGCGTACCGTGGATCTTTCGGAATATCTTTTTTTCTTTCCGTCCCGGCTGGCAACGCGTCGTTTTTTGACGATTCTGGCGGACATTGCCTATCGTGAAAAGTTGACGATAGAGGTTCCGAAAGTCCGTTTTTTAGGCGACCTTCCTGAAGAATTTTACACGCCGAAACATCCTTTCGCGTCGATGTTGGTGCAGCAGATTGTCTGGATGAAGGCCATTCGGGCACTTCCTGAGGTGACGAAAGAGGATTGCCAGCACTGGCTTTCCCGACCGTTGCGGGAAGATGTGATTTCGGACTGGTTGGAGTTGGGTGAAAAGGTGGCGGAGATTCACCAGGAATTACGGAAAGAATGCCTTTATTTCAGGCACGTGGTCGATTGTTGCCGCCGACGGGAAAAGGAGGGGACGGGAAGTTGCGAGGAGACACGGCGTTGGGAGTTGCTGGCCAAGGCCCAGGAACGTTATTTCGACATGCTTGATTTGCTGGAAGTGGAGGATAAGCAGGAGTCTCGGTACCGCGGCCTGGTGGAATGGCAGCCTTCGGAGCTTCTTCGGGGAGTCCAACGGATTGGTCTGGTTGGCTGTGTGGAGATGACCGGTCTGATTCAGCAATTCATAAAGCACATGGAGAATTGCGTGGAAGTTTTCATCTATGCGCCGTGGGAATATGGGGAACGATTTCTGGAGAATGGGATGTTGAAGCCAGGTGCTTGGGAGGAGATGGATCCCCAGGCCGCCAAACGGTTGTCGCAGACCTGGAAGCAGGCCGATACGCCGTATCAACAGGGTGCCGACGCAATTCGGTGGATGGAGACGCTCCGTTCGAGACACGCGGCTGACGAATTTACGATCGGTTTTGCCCGAGAATCGCTGGAACCACAAGTTGGGCAAATGCTGCGTCTTTCGGGGATGGTTCCAGATTTCCTGCCGAAAAAAGAGATGTCGCACCTGACGCCATGGCAGTTGTTGCGGCGTGTGGCGTGTTGCCTGAAGGAGATGGTGTACGATCCTGCGGAACTGGAAGTCTCAGAGACGCTGGAAAAGGTTTCCCCGCAGTGGGATTCGTTTGTGGCACTGTTGCGTCACCCCGATTTGGGAGAGTATTTCCGACATCGCTGCAACATTGAGGGGGATTGGCTTTCAGAATTGGATATGTTTGAAAAGCATTTCCAGCCAGAGCGGATTTTTTCCTACCACCGTTTCTGCATCATGACCCATGGTGAGTATCCGGTACTGCAAGAAGTCTACGCGGCTTTGTTGCGACTTTTGGAAAAAATGGTGACGCACTACGAGCATTTCGGCCATATCGTTCCGTTGGTGGTTGACTTTTTCAAGGATGTTTACTGTTGGAAATCGTGGTACAATCCGCAAGATGAAGAAGATTATCAGATTTTGCGTGGTTGCATGGAAATCAATGTTTTGAACGACAAACTCCAACTGCCGGAAACGTTGAATCGAACGTTGAGCATTTCCCTGGTCGAAGCTCTGGAACTGGTGGTGAAAAAAGCCTCCAGCCGTACGATCAGCCCAACCAATCGTGGTGACTTGTTTTCGTTCCAGCGCTGGAGTGATTTGCTGGTGGACGATTGTCCCGCTGTTTTGGTGGCTGGTTTGGACGAACGGATTGTTCCCGAAGAAAATTGTGTGGGAGAAATCCTCACGGAAGAACTGCGACAGGAACTCGGAATTCGTACGGCGGTGTCGCAATATGAGCGAAATCTTTACATTTTGCTCTCCCTCCTGCATTCCCGCTCCCACGTTCGTTTCCTCTTTCAGGGGGACCCGGCAGATACGTGGAAAAGAAAGACCTTTTCAGGGAAAATTATAACGGAAAAATGGCCGCTTCCTGGCGTTTTGCCGTCGATTCCCAAACGACGGAAGATGAACGTGGAGGAATTCTCCTACTACGTCACCTCCTCGTCCAAATATTATATGAACGAAATTCTGCAATTGCAGGATACTCGCGACGTCACGCTGGAAATGAGATTCCTGCTCGACGGCCTGTTTCGACGGGTACTCCACCAGTTCAGCGAAGAGGAAATGTACCGGCAACGCTATCCCAATTTCGTTCCCATGTCGCTGGAACGGGAAGCCCAACGTTATCTCAAGTTGTTGCGGGATTTCCTCGATAAAGAATATCGAAAATCGTTTGATGCGACAACTCGCCCCCCTATTTTCGTGCAAAAAGAACGAATTCGCGGTCTCCTCCCTGCGCTGGCGGCAGAACAGGCACGGCGGACTCTGCAGGGCTGGCGGATTCATCGGGTGGGAATTCCCCTGCAAGTCATGTTGCGCAGTTCCGGTGGCGCGGGAGAAATCGTCACTTTTTCCGATGGAAAACGGCTGGAATTGAGCGGAATGCTGGAACGTGTGGACATCCATCCGGTGCGAAACGAGTGGGTGGTTTGGCACTACCTTTCCGATATGCTCCCGGAAGATCCTTTCCGAATTCCCCTTTCGCGGCACATGATTCTGTCCGCTCGACAGGATTATCAGCACGATTACAATGAAATCCAAAAAATGCCTTTCGCACGCCTTCAGTACGGAACCATCCAGCTTGCGGAACCCCATTTCCGAATCGTTTTATGGGATTCCGCGGGAGGAGAGAAATATTATAAATGGATAGAATTTATTGCGGAAAGAATTCATGGTGGCGATTTTTCGCAAATGACGCTTCCTGAATCCCTATTTTTTCAGGAACAACCTATTTCCAGTAACAAGGTGCCACTCCCGATTGTCCAGTAACGCCAGCTTTCCTTTACCACCGCTCATGCGCGGCTGGAGCCGCATTCAATTGATAATTATTTATTGATAGTTGCGGGTGTTTATGCTGTATTTTCATGGGGAGGGGAATGGAAATTTCTGGATTTATCCAAAAATCTTCTTGAAATTTTCAGGCACTTCTTTTTTATTCGCAAACTACACAGAAGACGCGGATGAAATTTTACTCCCATCTCCGTCTTCTGTGGACGTTCTCAACCGATGTTTTCAAAAATGCCAAACGTAGCAAACAAATTTTAGAAAGACACGACTCATTTTTGGTATAATTCGATTTCCCAAAGGCGAGCGAGGTAGCCGGGGGATTGGAATTGGATTCGCAGTTTGTCGGTCGTCACACTCGGGAACTCCAGACCGAAGTCGCAGTAGGTGTTCTCTTTGACCTCGCCGTTGGGAATCGTGACCCACTGGCCATTTTTCTGGATTTGAATCTGAAAACGCTGAACAGGGTCTTTGGGACCATTCTCCCCCCCATCCTGCCCTGTGACAACTCGCATGGCATTGAACGTGACCGGTTTTTCCCAACGCAGCAAAACCCATTGTTGAGCATAGTCGAGATTCTTTTCGGAGGAGACCCAACGCGAACGGTTTTGGGTGACATCCGCTTTTCCATCGTTGATATTTTTGGCAGGATACATACCGCTGGAATGTTCGCACGAAGCGGACGCAATCGCTTCGCGTGCGAGATTTTTCCCTGCCTTTTTCAGCCATTTCGGCGTCTGGATCACTTTACTGACAGCCGGCGGTTCCGCCACCCCTTTTTCCATCAGTTCGATCAATTCGGGAAGGTACTTTTCATAAACGCCGCGTGGAAGGGTGTCATGTTTCTTGCAGAGATACGCCGCCATGCCTACCACTTCACCCATCATCCCGGCCGTGCGCATGACGCGAACGGTTCCCAGGCCGATATGCGTGACGCTGATGTTTCGCCCCGCCATGAAAAGGTTGTCCACATTGCGGGAATAGAACGTCCGGTACGGAATGACGTAACTGCCCGGTTTGGCTCCATGAACACAGTAGGAGCGGAACTCCTGACCGGGGAAATACTTGGCATTGTCGCGGCAAATGTAGTGCAAATCAATCGACCACGTACACGGTACACAACCATCCGGCCAGAGTCGGTTCGACGTGATGTCCTGTTCACGCAGCACCACATCACCCAAAAGCCGCCGCGACTCCCGTTTGCCAGCCAGAAAAGCCATCCAGCCAAATTCGCGGTTTTGGACTTTTTTGGCCCATTCGCCTGCCATCTGATTTTTCATGTACGACCAGTGCCCGTACGCGGCTCGCAGACCGTTGTCCCGAATCCGCTCGAAATCCCAAATCTGGTCCCGATCCAGCCCCGTCTCCCAATCCCAGTCACCACGCAGTAGTGGCCGAATGCTCTCTTTGGAAAACTGGTGCGCCCAGGGCACTTCCGGGAACGTCGTCGGCTGGTCGGCCTCTACGGTGTACCACTGAATGGAGGCTCCCATCGTCAATTTGTCGGCCACTTTCGGAGCACTCGGTTCGTCGTATTCCGACTGTGCTTCCCGTCCCTGCCGCCAGTCCGCTCCGGCCAGATACCCGACCGTCGCGTCACCAGTGCAGTCGGCAAAACATTTCCCCGCAAATCGTCGTTCGATACCGGTTTCAATATCTTTCCCGAAAACCGCCGCAATTTTGGAACCGGATTTTTCCACGTCGTAAACGTGGGTGTTGAGGTACAGATCCAATGTCGGCTGAGCCTGGCAGAGTTTCAGCCGTCCCTGGTCTTTGTACAAATCGGCAGGCTGAGCATTTCCGCCCCCCCACGGTCCCATCTGGTAGGTCAGGTTCCCGATGTTCGGATAAGGCGGAAGCCGCACGGCACCATTGAGATGGACGCGGATTTCCGTGGAGCCATTTCCGCCCAGCACCGGTCGATCCTGAATCAGAGCCACATCCAACCCCAGTGCCGCTGCCGAGACTGCCGCGCACGTTCCGGCAATCCCACCCCCCACGACGACCAAATCGTACTCCTTTTCCCGCACATTCGGTGGATTTTTTGGCAAATTCAGCAATTGCCGCCGAATTTCCACCAACGGTTCAGGATCGTTGGGCAAATCGCACGTTTTCTCCTGCGTGAAATAGAGCGCGTCCAACCGTCCGTCGAAACCGGTCAGGTCTTTCAACTCGACCGTCACGGTCTCCTTTTCCTGCGTTGTGGTGACGCTCCCCGCCAACTGCCACTGCCATGTCGCTCCTTCGATTCCCAGCGTGGCACCCGCTTTCCCATTGAAAATCACCTGGAATTTTCCCGGCGACCAGTCTCGCTCCAGGACTTCACGCGAAAGATTTTTCGGCATCCACGGAGAAGCCCAATTCCGCGTTCGGGCAAAGACCTGATACGTCCCCGCCTTGGGAAGTGTCACCGTTGTCTGTGCGTTTTCCACCGGTTTTCCCATGCCGTGAGCCAGCAGGATGGACGACCCCGCCTCTCCCGGTTGGAGCAAATCCATGAATTGCTGATCGACAACCCAACCCCCTTTTTGCGCAAAACTTTCCGCTTCGACCAGGATTCCTCCCCAAAGCGGCGTTATTCCCATCAACATTCCTAAAAAGGCAAGCAAACCGATACGCATTTTCAACTCCTGAATGGTTTTGTTTGAAAGAATCCATGGGATTCCCTGTAAAATTCCTGTCTTTATTATAAGGAAGGGGAAGTTGCCTGTCAAGTGTCCGAGGGATTTTTTCCGAAGTACCTCCCATCCTCTTCCCTACTTCATCCACTTGAGTTTTTCGGATTCACACCTCAAAGCTCAAGTGAATGGAGTATAACCCACCAGTGGCTTTCCGCGAACTTTTTTTGGGGACGTTCTTTCTGGTCTTCCGAGGGAGGAATGGTGTTGACGAATGCTCGATTTTGACTATAATATATTATTCTGCTTTTTTCCATGGGGCGTGTTGCGCGATGCCGATGGCAGACTTTCCATAAATTTCAAAAATTCCAAATTTTACCTTCACAGGGTTCCATTCCATGTCCTCTTCCTCTTTTTCCGAAAATCAGGATATTCAAATCAAAGGTGCGCGGGAACATAATTTGCAGGATGTTCACCTTCGCCTTCCGAGTAATGAGTTAATTTGTTTCACGGGCGTCAGTGGCAGTGGCAAGAGTTCGCTGGCATTCGACACATTGTACGCGGAAGGGCAGCGGCGTTATATTGAAAGCCTTTCGAGTTTTGCGCGTCAATTTTTGGGAGAGTTGCCCAAACCGGATGTTGATCTTATCTCCGGGCTGCGTCCTTCCATTTCGATAGCCCAAAAGACGACGGGGCAAAATCCACGTTCGACGGTCGGCACGATTACGGAAATCAACGACTACCTGCGTGTTTTGTACGCACGGGTGGGAACGGGCTACTGTCCGCATTGTGGGAAGAAAATCAGTGCCTTGACGCCGCAACAGATTCTGGCTCAGATTCAGCTTCTTCCGCCGGGAACCCGTTTCATGATTCTCGCACCGAGAATTCGTGGGCAGAAGGGGGAATTTCGCGACTTGTTCCAGAATTTGCTCAAACGTGGTTTCTTGCGGGCACGGGTTGATGGAAAACTGGTTCGGCTTTCGGACAATCTGCGGTTGGATCGGCAAATGCGGCATACGATCGATATTGTGGTCGATCGGTTGACGGCTCAAAAAGATTCGTTCAGCCGCCTTTCCGAATCGGTGGAGACAGCCCTGAAGTTGGGAAATCATACGCTCGTGGTGGTTCCTGAAGAGCCGGAAGAGGAGGAGAAAAAAAGCCCTCCCGCATTCCAGGAAATGCTTTTTTCGAGTCTGTACGCCTGTGCCGATTGCCAGGTGGGATTTGAGGCACCGACGCCGCAACTGTTTAGTTTCAACGCGCCGCAGGGAATGTGCCCGGAGTGTAACGGTTTGGGGGAGATGTACACGCTGGACCCGGAAAAACTGATTCCTGACTGGTCGAAATCGTTGCGTCGTGGTTGTGTGGCCGCCCTTCCGCCGTGGGACGAGATGGGACGCTGGCGGCGTGTGGTATTTCGTGGAGTGGCGGAGTATCTTTCCCGTGTCTACCCGGAATATGCGCTTTCGCCGAAAGAAATTCTCGGAAAGGCGTGGGGCAAACTCCCGGAAATATTCCATGAAAAGCTCCTTTACGGAACCGGTTCGGAACAGATCACGTTTACCGGACGCACGGGAACGAAGTGGGGTGGAGAGTATGAGGGAATCATCCCGCAGTTGTTGTCGCTCTATTATTCGACGAAAAATCGGCTCCAGCAGCGGATGTTGGAAAAGTACATGGATACGTGTACGTGCAGTTATTGCCGGGGGGAGCGTTTGAATGAACAGGCACGCTCCATCAAAATTACCAGCCGCGCGACAGGCGAGGAATTCTCACTTCCCGAACTGGCCGATTTGTCGATTCGGGATTTGCAGGAATTTTTTCAGGAGTTGGAACTTTCGCCATCCGGGGAATTTATCGCACGGGAATTGTTGAAGGAAATCCGCAACCGATTGCAATTTTTGGAGAATGTCGGGCTGGAATATTTGACGCTCTCCCGCACGGCACCGACACTTTCGGGGGGAGAGTTGCAGCGAATCCGCCTGGCCAGCCAGATTGGAAGCGGTCTGGTGGGGGTACTCTACATTCTGGACGAGCCATCGATCGGGCTGCATCCGAGGGACAATCAGCGTTTGCTCCAGACGCTCCAGAATTTACGGGATTTGGGAAATACCGTGATTGTGGTGGAGCATGACGAGGAGACGATGCGGTTTGCGGATCGCATTGTCGATTTTGGGCCAGGTGCGGGAATTCATGGAGGAAAAATTGTCGCCCAGGGAAATGTCGAGGATTTGAAGCGGAATCCCGAAAGTGTGACCGGGCAATTCCTGTCGGGTAAGCGTTCGATTCCGATCGTTCGCCAGCCGCGTGAGGGGACGGGTGAAAAACTGGTACTTTACGGAGCGCGTCACCACAATTTGAAAAAAATCAAGGTGGAATTTCCTCTGGGAAAGCTGATTTGCGTCACGGGGGTGAGCGGGAGTGGAAAAAGTTCGCTGGTCAACGGAATTTTGAAGGAATTGCTCCTCACCGAGCTGAATCATGGACTGGGGGAACCGGGGGCGTTTCGGAAAGTGACGGGGTTGGAGCATCTCGACAAGATGATCGCGATCGACCAGTCGCCGATTGGCCGCACCCCGCGTAGCAATCCGGCGACGTATATCAAGTTGTTCGACGAGATTCGGAATCTCTATTCGGAACTGCCGGAATCGAAGCAGCGTGGCTTCAAACCGGGACGTTTCAGCTTCAACGTGGAGGGGGGACGGTGCGAAGCGTGTCAGGGCTACGGGGCGAAGAAGCTGGAAATGGATTTTCTGGCCGATATTTGGGTGACGTGTCCGGTCTGTGCGGGAAAACGGTTCAATTTCGAGACACTGCGGGTGGAATTCAAGGGATATTCCATTGCGGACGTGCTGAATATGGATGTCCAGCAGGCGTTGGAGCTTTTTGAAAATGTGCCGAAAGTGCGGCAAAAACTGGAGACGCTTCATCGTGTCGGGCTGGATTACATGAAGTTGGGGCAACCTTCCCCGACACTTTCCGGCGGGGAGGCACAGCGGATCAAACTGGCGCGGGAATTGTCCAAAATCGGCACGGGCAAGACGCTTTACATCCTCGACGAACCGACGACCGGGCTGCATTTTGCGGATATAGAGTTGTTGTTGAAGATTTTGCACAATCTGGCCGACGCGGGAAATACGGTGGTGATTGTGGAGCATAATCTGGATGTGATCAAAACGGCCGACTGGATTATCGATCTCGGACCGGAGGGGGGAGATGGCGGTGGACGGATTGTCGCGTGTGGGACGCCGCAAGAGGTGGCGGAAAATCCCGAATCGTACACGGGCGTGGCATTGCAAGAGGTGTTGTCCGCGCAAAACCCGCGAAAAAAGGGGACGCGGAAAAAGACGCAAAAGAAGACCAGGTCGCTCTCGTCGCTTCCCGCGTCGAAGCAGATTGGGAACCAGATTCGGGTGGACGATGCCAGCCAGCACAATTTGAAACATGTTTCGCTGGAGATTCCGCACCATGCCATGACCGTTTTTTGCGGTCCCAGTGGCAGTGGCAAAAGCTCCATGGCGATGGACACGATTTATGCCGAAGGACAACGTCGGTATGTGGAGAGCCTTTCGAGTTATGCCCGGCAATTTGTTGGCCAGATGCCCAAACCGCATGTGGAGAAGATTGAGGGGCTGGCTCCTGCCATTGCGATTGAGCAGAAACGGGTTTCGCAGTCGCCCCGTTCGACGGTGGGGACGGTGACGGAAATTTACGATTATCTACGGATTCTCATGGCACGACTGGGCACGCCGTATTGTCCCGACTGCCTCACGCCGATTGGGTCGCAGACGACGGACGAAATCATTGGACGGCTGCTGGAATATCCACAGGGGACGCGGCTTTTGCTGACCGCGCCACGGGAAGTGTTGGTGGGACAGCGTTACGAAACGTTGTGGGAGGAACTGCGTCGAAACGGTTTTGTTCGCGTGCGAATCGACGGGATGATCTATTCGCTGGATCAGGTGCCGGACATTGATCGGAAGCGGAAACATGACGTGCAGGTGGTGATCGACCGTGTGGAAATCTCCGATTTGCCCAAAAGTCGACATCGGTTGGGGGAGAGCGTGGAGCAGGCACTCTCTTTTGGCAATGGCACGTTGATTGTTTTGGAGGTGGACGAATCGGTTCCAACGACGCGATGGAAGTCGGTGACGCACAGCTTGCACAACGTTTGCCAGAACTGCGGACGGAGTTTTGAAACGCTGTCGCCGAACCATTTTTCGTTCAATACCGCGTTGGGGTGGTGCCCGATTTGTGAGGGATTGGGAGTGCAGAGCGGGGCGGATCCGAATTTGTTGCTGCAAAGTCCGAAAAAGACGTTGGCGGAAGGAGCCATTGCGTTCTGGAATCCGGCGGAAAATTCGCTGGCGGCAGCCATGATGCAGAGCTTCTGTTTGGAACTGGAAATTCCGATGAACGTTCCTTACGAACAGTTGGCACCCCGATTCCGACGGATTTTGCAGCGTGGGACGGGGGAACGATGGTTTGAGGTGGAATGGGGAGAATATCGGTTCTCGTTCCAGTTCAAAGGGCTGATGAATGTCGTTAGTGAGGCAGCACGGCTGGTTCCTTCGCTGCGTCACAAGCTGGAATCGTACCGGGATGAGATACCGTGTAGCGAGTGCGGTGGCAGTCGGCTGCGGGACGACGCGGCGGCGGTGCGGTTGCATGGTCGGACGATCGACGAATGGTGCGAATTGCCGTTGTCGCAGTGGGTGAAGGAGTGGAAGTTGTGGAAACTTTCGCCGACAGAGAAAAAGATTGCCGGGGAACTGGTTCAGGAAATTGGCAATCGTGTGCAGTTTCTGGTCGATGTGGGGCTGGATTACCTGACGCTTTCCCGTGGAGCCCCGACACTTTCCGGCGGGGAAATGCAGCGAATCCGGCTGGCGGCTCAGGTGGGAAGCGGTCTGTGCGGCGTGTTGTACGTGCTGGACGAACCGACGATCGGCCTCCATCCGCGTGACAACAAACGGCTCATCCAGACGTTGCAACGGTTGCGGAATTTGGGAAATACGCTCCTTTTGGTGGAGCATGACGCGGAGGTGATTCAAAACGCGGATTGTCTGGTCGATTTCGGTCCGCAGGCCGGGCAACAGGGTGGGGAAATTGTCGGAAAAGGGACACCACAGGAGGTGGCGAAGGAGCCGACATCCGTAACGGGGCCGTTTTTGTCCGGGAAAGAGGCCATTTCCATCCCGGCCACGCGGCGAAAGGCGACGGGATTGCTCGAAGTGGTGGGGGCGCGGCAGAATAACTTGAAAAATATCCACGTGCCGTTTCCTTTGGGGACGCTGACGGCGGTGGCGGGGGTGAGCGGTAGTGGCAAAAGTACGTTGGTGGAGGAGATTCTCTACGCCTCGTTGGCACGGCAACTCCATCGAGCCGGGACGATTCCAGGGCTGCATACCGGGATTCGGGGAATCCAGAACATCAACAAGGTGATCGAGGTGAACCAGCAGCCGATCGGCCAGACGCCGACCTCCAATCCGGCGACGTACACCGGGGTTTTCGAGCCGATTCGGGAGTTGTTCGCGAAGTTGCCGGAAGCGAAAATGCGTGGATTTTCGGCACGTCGGTTCAGTTTCAACGTTCCTGGCGGGCGGTGCGAAACATGCGAGGGGAATGGGCAGGTGAAGATTGAAATGCACTTCCTTCCCGACCTTTGGGTGACGTGCGACGCCTGCCACGGACAGCGTTACGAGCCAGAGACGCTGGCGGTGCGTTATCATGGCTATTCGATTGCGGATGTTTTGAACATGACGTGTGCGGAAGCGTTGAAACTGTTCGAGAAAATCCCGCCGATTCGCCGCGTTTTGCAGACACTTTGCGACGTGGGGCTGGACTACATCCGTCTGGGGCAGCCAGCACCGACCCTTTCGGGGGGAGAGGCGCAGCGTGTCAAGCTGGCGGCAGAATTGTCCCGTCCCGATACAGGCCGGACGCTCTACATTCTCGACGAGCCGACGACAGGGCTGCATTTTACCGATTTGGCCAAGTTGCTGGAGGTGTTGCACCGACTGGTCGACATGGGAAATACGGTGATTGTGATTGAGCACAATCTCGACGTGCTGAAGAATGCGGACTGGATTATTGAACTGGGACCGGAAGCGGGGAATGAAGGAGGTTTTCTCGTCACTGCCGGAACGCCGGAATCGGTTGTTCAGTATGCCCGTTCCGCCATCCGCCAGCGAAAACCCCGTTCGTGGACGGGAGAGTTCCTGGCTCCTGTGCTGGAATCGGGAATTCGGCAGGAGCGGAAAGTTTACGACTGGAAAGCGATCCGTGAGTCGATGGAAAAGGAGGAGGAATACGCTCTGGAGGAACTGAATCAGGAAGTGCCGATGCCGTGGGAGGTGGACGGGATTCGGTGGCATTCGCAGGGACGCAGCGTTCGTTGCCAACCGCAAGATGTGGAAACTGCGTGGTCGTCTTCCTCCCCCATTCCACTGCCGGAACCAAAGAAGTGGGACATTCGGATTTTCGATGCCTTGCTGGATGAGGTAGAAGAGATGGAGGGGGTGGAAATCGACTGGAATGACCGCAACGTGGTACGTATTGGCAGTGCCCGGAAACCAGGAACGAAATTCCTGCACCTCTTCACCTCGGATGAATGGCTGTTGAAGTTGAGTTTTCGCGTTGCGCGAGAAACGTTTGAGGAAGAGGCTTTGGTGAAATCTCTTCGGCTGAAGCCGTTGAACGATATTCCCGAATTGCCGTTGTATGGTCGGGAACCACGGGTGAAAGTACGTGGCGACAAGGAGGGTTTTCAGGAAGTTGATATGCGCGTCCATTTCTGGGAAGAGTGGGACACGCCAGCCATGAAACGATTTTTGGAACGAGCGAAGGAGGGTTTTCAGGATTTGCAGGAAATCCTTCAGGAAGACCAGGGGGAAATTGCTCCGTGGAAGAAACTGGGTCGGAAATGGCATGAGAGTTCCCGTGGGTTTGTCGGACAACGGCAATGGGATATGGCTCTTTTGCGCAAAATTATTGCCACACTGGAAGAAACGGCACCAGGAGCGAAATGGGGATGGCAAAACAAAACGGTCGTTCCGATTATCCCTGCTGGCCGGAAAAATGTCTGGGCACGTCTGATAACCAAACAGCCGGAGATGATTACCCTGGAACTGTACAACGCCAAGCATCGTTTTCCACTCGGAGCCATCACGCGTTATGGCCGCGACCCTTATGTGAATGGCCGACACATGAGTTATGACTGTTTGGAGTTTCACTTCCAGACGCTGGACGATTGGGAAAAGTCTCAATTTCCTCAATTTTTGAAAGAGCATCTGGAAGCGACCGAACACGAACCGAATTGGCGGTAAGAAAAGGGAATGTCCGTGAATCCCCGAAAATCGCCAATCATGAACGATTTTCGGGAAATCTTTTGGGAAGTTTGGCAAACAGCACTCACTGCAACCGGATAGCCAAGTCGCGGGCTTCTTTTTTCAAACTTTCCGTTGGGGTGGTCTCTGCTACTTTTTGAAGAACCACGGCAATCCGGGGGGACTTTTCCTTCATTTCGCGAGCGATCGAAACGACCGTCTGGCATGCCGTTTCCCGACAGAAATCGTGCTGGGCATACGAAAACGCGGCTTCGGCGGAAGCGGGGTCGAGGATACGCCGTAACACCTCAAAAATCAGGAGTTTATCCTCTTCCCGACGGGCGGTTTCAAACGCTTTTTGGCACATGGCAATTTTTTCTTCCATCGGGAGGTGGAACTGGCGTGGAATACGGATATAGCCACGAATGGCGCGGACGTGGTACTTCTCCTCCGAACTCGTCCGGGCTATTTTCAGGCAAATTTCCGCGGCTGGCACCATCGTCTCCGGGTCGCTCCACGTGCCGAGAATCCGCGTTGCCATATCGAGCGTCGCGGCCTTTTCGCTTGCCTTTTCCAGACATTGCAGAGCCGTATTTCCGCCGATGAGCTTCAAAAGTCCCAGCCATTTCCGCTTCTGTTCCAGCCGCTCCTCCGAATCGAAAAGAGCCACAATCGTCTCGGCGGCTTTTTCGCGAGGGAGGTGTACACACGCTTTTTGCAGCAGGAGCATGACTTGGTTTTCAATCGTCAGACGGTCCAGGCATTGCACAAACGTGGCGAATTGCTCCGGGGCAATCAGCGACGCGGCGGCAGAAATGGCTCGGTCGCGTACCGGTTGGCAATCGACGTATTTCTGGAAAATTTTCAGGAGGGTTTCCGCCATTTCACCCTGCTGTCGCTCTTCCGCCACGGTCATCACGAATCGGATTTTGTCGTGCGACAGTCGCGGATGTTCCAGATAAGCCTGGAGTTGGGCGGAAATGAGGGAATCCAGCCCCGGCATGGAAGCACAGACGGGCAGAAGGGCGGAATCCCACTGCGGCGAAGGGTACGCCAGCAATTTTTCCAGCGTCCCGGCCCAATCGACCGTCCCCGCATTTCCCAGACAGGCCAGAATCCGCAATACCTCCTCCGTCGGCTCCGGCGGCACGTTTTCCTGAGGCAAACGTTTCATCAGGTGGGGATAAACCGCCTCTAAAACCGCTTTTTCCGGGCGTTTTCCCAGCGTGTAGAGAACGAGCGTCTGGCGGGAGGGGGGAAACGTGGGCAGTTGCTCCAAAAGTGTGGGGGTAAGAGCCTGGATCGTCTCGGAATCGTACTCTCCCAAAACTTTCAGCGCCGGCTCCCAAAAATCGGGATTTTCCGACGTCAGTGCCTGGCAGAGCGACTGGCTCCCCGCCGTTTTTTCCGCCAGCCAACCCCGATACCGTCCGGCACGTTGCATCGGAAC
This sequence comes from Planctomycetia bacterium, assembly GCA_030527185.1. Lineage (GTDB taxonomy): Bacteria > Planctomycetota > Planctomycetia > Pirellulales > Thermoguttaceae > RGIG3701. The sequence continues at coordinate 49,030 of JAUNBF010000007.1, forward strand.
GGGAAACGCGGATTGAGCCAATTCCCGATAAATGCCGATGGCCTCCGTCGTGCGGTTCGTTTGCAGACACGTATCGGCCGCAAACAACAGTCCGGTCGCCAGCCCTTCCACCGACGCATTCCGTGGAATCTGCTCCCGCAACAGAGCAATCGACGCCGCGTCGGCAATCTGCCCCAACGCTTCGTAAATCGCATTTTTCACCCGCGAATCCGAAGTTTCAGCCAGAATTTCCTTCAACATCGGTACTGCCCCCGCGTCTTTCCGAACCCCCAGCGAATCGATCGTATCGGCCTGGAGTTGCCCGGAAAGTGTTTGTGCCGCCTGCCGCAGCACGGGGAGAACCGTGTCGCTGGGAATCGCCTCCAACGCATAGCGGGCATAATGATTCAAACGCTCGTTCGGCAAGAGTTTCTCCAGCGTCGGAATCGCTTTTTCCGTGCCGACTTGCGCCAATTTTTTGCAGGCAATCGAGACGTAATACAAATCCGCCTCCGATTCCACCTCTTTTTCCAGAAACGGCAACAACACCGCCTCGTCACGTGCCTGGAGAATCTCCTTCATCCTGGCCGCTTCCACCTGCGACCACACCGTCCGCGGCATTCCCAAAATCAGGCACAAAACCAACAAAAAACAATATCGAAACAAAAAATACTTCATGGCAAGGTGTAAGGGCTAAAGGTTTGGTTGAATTGATAATTATCAATTATCAATTATTTTCAAGTCAGTGTGTAGGGTTCGCGCATGGCTCGGCTTAAAAGGCCGTCGGCGGCGCGGTCGTGAAATTTTTCGGCAGTCGGGTCAAACGTCAAATGGCGTCCCAGCTTCCAGGCAATCGACGAACAGTGACAGGCAATGTGCGAATTGACGGTCACATCGATGTTGGAGGTGCAGGTGCGCCGCGTCCGAACGCAATCGAGAAATTCCGCCACGTGGGGCACTTCGGAAATGCCTACCCGAAAAACGCGCATTCCCTGCCGCAGCCGGTCGTGAGAAACTTCGACACGACGGGAATCGGCCGTTTCCACCCAGCCCTCCTCTCCCACCAGCCGAATTCCGCACGTCCCCAGCCCCAACCAGTCAGCCGGACGCATGATCAGCTTCAACCCGTCGGCATAGCGAGCGTGAATGTCCCATTTCTGATTCCCTTTTTCGTCGAATTGCGGAAACCACTCCACTGGCACTTCCGTATCTTTTTGAGCCGCCCACTGGCACATGTCGAGCGTGTGCGACGCCCAGCCCGGCATCTCCCCTTCAAAATCGTCGTAGCGATACCACCCCGCGATTCGGAGGTAGGCGGAATGATACGGCCGCCACTGCACCGGCCCCAGCCAGCGATCCCAGTCGCACACTTCCACTGGCGGTTGCGGTTCCCCCGGCCTCCATTCGGGACGTGTTCCCGGCCAGAGGATGTTGGCGTGGACTTCGGTCAGCTTCCCCAACTTCCCCGACTGGGCCAGCGAAACGGCAAACTGAAAATTATCGCTGTTCCGACGCTGTGTTCCGGCCTGAAAAACCACGTCGTAATGATGAATGGCCGCCTGGACGGCACGGGCTTCCTGAAATGTCATCGAAACGGGCTTCTCGCAGTAAATATCCTTCCCCTGCCGGGCTGCCCAGATCGACGCCAGCGTATGCCACCGATTTCCTGTCGCAATCATCACAAAATCGATGTCCTGCCGGGCAAAAAGCTCCCGCATGTCGTTGTACATGGCACAGGCCGTGTCGCCATATTTCTGATCCACGCAGGCTTTGCTCTCCAGACGCCGGGACTGTTGCACGTCACAAACGCCCAAAACCCGAACGTCGGGACGTTTCATGAACGTGTTCAGGACGTGACGTCCGCGACCGCCAATGCCCACCGCACCCATCGTAAGCGTTTCGGAAGGTGCCGTCTGTCCCTCTCTTCCCAAAACGTGGGTGGGGAGGACGAGCGGAAAGGCCACGGCTGCCGACCAACCGATTCCCTGTTGGCAAAACGCACGGCGGGAAAGTCCCTGTTTTTTCCTGTTTGGCATCATGTTATTTCTCCTTGATTTCGCGGAAAAAGATGTTTTTCAACTGAATCGTCATCGGCGGTCCCTGGTGCATCTGAAAACCCAAGACCCCCTGTGGCGGCTGCACGGAAGCATTTTCCGTCACCTCGGCCATTTTCACATCGTTGATCCAGAGCGTGTACGTCCGTCCCTCGACGAGAATCCGAAACTGGTTCCAGCCGTAAAGATCAATTTTTTCCAGCAAATCCTTCGCGTCGGCAAACGTCTCCACTTTTTCCGGCTTTCCCTGGGCGTTGAGTTCGACTTTTTGCCCCCGCCAGGCCAAAACGCCATTGTGGTACAGCGTCGCCAGATGTTTGGGGTTGTCGTAAATATCGGCGTGTCGTCCCAGAATGTTCCACGGTTTGCTCGCCGTTTCCTGGGCACGGAACGAAAGCCCTGAATTGGCATTTTTCGACATCTTGAAATCGACCCTCAATTCAAAATGGTACGGTTTCTCAAACTGTCGCAAAATCAGAAACGAATTGTGAGGCACGACATTCTCCGGCGTCGAATGCCCGACAATGCAGCCCTCCTGCACCGACCAGAATTTCGCGTCGCCGTCCCAGCCATCGAGCGTCTTTCCGTCGAACAGGCTCACGAACCCTTCCGGCACCGTACGGTCGGGACACGTTTGGGCACCGGACAGAATCCCGCAGCAACTCAGCCCAGCCAACCAACAGAATAAAATTTTTTTCATGATTTCTCCTTATCGTTTTCGACATCCATTTTCACACTTTTTTGGGGATACTTTTAATGTAAACGATTTCCCCACCTTTCGCAATCATGGATTTGCGCAATTCTTACCATTCTATCCCGCAAAAATTCAAAATACGCCTATATCCGGGAAAGCTCTCTTTTTTTGCTCTTTTCAAAAATTGACATTTCTGCTAAAATGGGGAAAGAAATCTGGGAAATCAGAAGAATAGGTCTCCGCAAAAGAGGTTTTTGGGATGAAATATCGATGGCTCTGTTTAGGAATGGTGACAGGTATCCTCTGGCTGGGTGCGGGAAAAAACATCCAGGGACAAGGCTATGCCCCCGAAGCACCGATTGTCCCCAAAGAAGATGGGCAGGCTCAACGTCCCCTTCAGGCTCCGTTTGTCCTTACCCCGGAACAGGAGGTACAGACGGATTCTGTGTTGAAACGCTGGGAAACCTTCAGTACCGGTATCAAGACCTTTGAATCGGGATTTTCGAGGATTCTGTACGTCGTTTCATTCCAACACGCAGGCCAGTTGGACAGACGGGTGGAACATGGCGAAATCCGCTACGAAGCCCCCGATCGCGGTATGTTTTCCGTCACTAACAGTCAGGGAGAACCGATTGAAAAATGGCTGTGCGACGGAAAAAGCGTTTTCGAGTACAAATTCACACAAAAACAGATCGATCAGCATGAACTTCCTCCCCAGATGCAGGGGAAAGGAATCACGCAAGGACCTCTGCCGTTTTTGTTTGGAGCGTCGAGTGAGGAGCTGAAACGACGTTATTATATTCGCCAGGTGCAGCCCCCCGCGGAACAGGTTCGTCCAGGTCAGGTCTGGCTGGAGGCGTTTCCCAAAACGGCGGAGGATGCGGCAGAATTTCAACGTGCGGAAATGATCATCACCTTTGTTCCCGAAGTCCGTCCGTTGGCCATCAAGCTCCACAAAGCCAACAAGGAGCAGCATGTCTATATCTTTTTGCAAAAAGATATGAAAATCAATCGGACGCAGTGGCTCCCCAATTCCTGGGCACCGACGCTGGCGGAAAAGATGAAGATGAAGCTGGTGCCGGTGGAGGATTAACAAATGGCGGTCCATCTGGATGTGAGGTATGCCGAGGCACTTTCGTGGATGACCACCCTTCATGCCGGACAAACGCGACGAATCCATGGAGAACCATACATCAGCCATTTGCTGCGCGTCGGTGGGATGGTGCTGGAATATGCCGAGACTCAGGAAGAAGCGATCGCGGCTCTGCTACACGACGCGGCGGAAGATCAGGGAGGACGTGCGGTACTGGACGAAATCGCGGAACGTTTTGGTTCTCGGACAGCATCTCTGGTGGAACAGTGCAGTGACTCTCTCGAAGCCCGAAATGTTCCGAAAGCATCCTGGAGAGTGCGAAAAGAACAACATCTCGCTCATGTTGCTCTGGCCGAACCTGCTGCCAAACGGATTCTGATTTGCGACAAAATCGACAATGCTCGTAGTATCCTCCACTCCTGGCGACAGGAAGGGGACGCCATTTTTCACCACTTTCACGGTGGACGGGAAATCCTCTGGTATTTTCAGTCCATGCTCCCTGTTTTACGTAACGAAACGCCCCCGGAATGGGTCTGGGAACTGGAACAGATACTCCATCAATTGATAGATTAATGGTTAATGCTCTGTCAAACTTATATACTGTTTCCACTTTGAATTTCAGGAAAACGAAAAGAACGCCCCCCGCCAGAGAAAGGGGCTTTCATCACTCATGAACCATGTTTCATCATCACACTTTTTCTAACGGCTTGACACTCCTTGCGGAAACGTTTCCTCAGCGAAAATCGTTCAGTTTATTGCACCTTTGTCCGATGGGGAGTGCCCAGGACCCGCCTCATCAGGAAGGTCTTGCGGCCATGGTTTGCGAAATGATGCTTCGCGGAGCGGGAAAACGGAAGAATCGAAACTTTTTGGAAGCGATGGATGCCTTGGGAATTCGGCGTTCGGAAGTGGTTTACCCCTTTGGGATGGAGTTTCAGGGAAGTCTCCTGGCGGAAAACTGGGAAGGGGCGGTGCATCTTTACGCCGACCTGATTCGGGAACCACGATTTCCGCAGGAGGAATGGGAAGCGGCTCTTCAGACGCAGTTACAGGAAGTGATTGACGAAGACCCGGCAGAGTACCTCATAAAATCTCTCCGGGAACGGTTTTACGGAACGGTCTGGGGACACGATGCGGATGGAAAACGGGAAGATTTGTTGTCTCTGGCGTGGGAAGATGTCGTCGCACACTATCGAAAATGGTTTCGCCCGAATGGTATGATTCTGGCTGTTTCGGGAAATGTGGAGTGGGAAAGACTTCAAATGGTGGTGGAAGAACGTTACGGCGACTGGAAACCCCTCGACGTACCACCAACGGAACCACCCCGGCTTGGTTGGAAACCGTTCCACCAACGGTGGGATTCGGAGCAGACTCACCTCGGTCTGGCCTGGGAAACGCTCCCGTTCTCCCACCCCGATCGATGGACGGCATGGGCAGGTTTCTCCGTTCTGGGAGATGGCATGGGAGGACGATTTTATAATGAAATCCGGGAAAAACGGGGACTTTGCTATTCCGTGGAAGTGTCCTGCCACTCCCTGAAAGAGAAGGGTGGGGTTTTTTGTCTCATGGCAACTCGCCCGGAAATGGCGGCTCGGGGACTCGACTTACTCCTGACGGAAATAGAATATCTCCGCCACGGCATTACCAACGACGAATTGATGGCTCTGAAAGCACGTTCCCGAAGTTCGCTCGTCCGGCTTCAGGAATCGTCTGCCGGATGGTGCCAGAGAATGACGCAGGACTGGTATCACCTCGGACGAGTACGTTCTCCCCAAGAAATTCTCCAACAGGTCGAAAATCTCACCCTCTCCGGTATCAACGATTACCTTGCCTCCCATCCCGTCTCGTCCATCCTTCTTGCGACTTGCGGCCCCGCTCCGATTCCGCGTTAGAGTGGCACACGCATGGGGGACTATTGGCTCACGCAGTCGAGTAGTTCGATCAATTCCTGGGGGATGACACGATGAGCGGAAATCGCTTCTTCCAACGGACAGAGGGTCGCAACACAGTCTCGAACGCCTGCCATTTGATCAGTTTGTCCATTTTCGATGGCACGGACGGCCAGATGACCACTTTGGGTGGCAAGAAGCCGGTCTTCGGGACAGGGATCGCCACCACGGAGCAAATGCCCCAAAACCACCGCCCGCATCGGGAAGGGACAACCCGCGTTGCGCAATTTTTCCTGCAAAGCCACGACACCTTCGTGGTACCCTTCCGCAACCACCATAATGATGGAGCTTTTCCCCAATTCTTTGAGATAATCGAGTTTCTGGACAATATCTTCGACCTGAAGCGGATATTCCGGCACACAGGCGACTTCGCAGCCCGCTGCCAACGCCGTGTAGAGCGTGATGAATCCGCAGTGACGCCCCATCAGTTCGACGAGAAACATCCGGTGATGGCTCGACGCGGTATCCCGCAGTTTGTCCACCGCATCGACCGCCGTCTGAACCGCCGTTTTGAAGCCAATGGTAAAATCGGTTCCGCAGAGATCGTTGTCGATCGTGCCAGGACAACCGATGATTTGGCCGTCCCAGTAGTTGCACAATTCATGAGCGCCGGTGAGCGTTCCATTACCCCCGATCGGAATGAGAGCGTCGATCCCCAACTTGTTCAAAATGCCTGCCGCCTTCTTCATCCCCCCTTCCGTGGCGAATTCCGGGCAACGACTACTGTGGAGAATCGTTCCCCCCATTTTGGAGATGCCGGAAACACTTCGCATGAGAAATCGGGGCGTTCCGATACTGGCAATGTAAAAATTTTCGCGCAGGATACCTTCGTAACCATCCATGAAACCAACGACTTCATGGCCGTTGGAAACAGCCGTTCGGACAATGGCTCGTAAACAGGCATTCATTCCAGGCGAATCGCCGCCACTACACAACATTCCAATTTTCATCGTGTTTCCTTATTTAAGAGGGAATGATTCGGGATTGCAGAACCGTTGTGCTGAAAAAATCAACAGGAAACGAAAGTTTCCCCAATCCCCGTCATTATAATGGAAAAAAACTCTCAACGCAAGGGCAATCCCTTATGGACAGGCGAGAAAAAACCCAAGTCCCTCCCCCAAGACAGGGGCTTGAAGACAGGGAGGGACGAAAAAGGGAGAAATCTACAGAGGAGACAGAACACACGTGATTTTCTTTCCCTGACGTGACGGTGCCGCATCGACTTTTCCATGCTCCGCCAGAAGACCAATCACCTGCTGCATCATCCGTTCCCCTTCCTGGATGTGCGCCAACTCACGCCCATGAAATACGATGGAAACGAGGACTTTATCTTTCTTTTCCAGAAAACCTTTGGCGTTGTTTACTTTTACCATCACATCGTTATCCCCCGTTCCCGGTCGCAAACGGATTTCTTTGACCTTGATTCCGTGGGGGTTGGCCTTATTCTGTTTTTTGGCCAGTTGATACTTGAACTTTCCATAGTCCATAATCCGACAGACTGGAGGTTTTTCGTTCGGGGCAACTTCTACGAGGTCCAAACCTGCCTCATTCGCCAATTCCTGTGCTTTCCGAACCGGGATGATTCCCAACTGGGCACCTTTTTCATCAATGACACGCACTTCCCGAACACGGATCTGATCATTGATCCGTTGTTGCTGTTTTCCTTCCGCAGAGGAGTTCCTCCGTAAATTCATTCGTTATTATTCTCCTTGTGATGGTCGTCTCACCAGGCTGCGAACAGACTCATTCGCGATTTTCTCCGCCCGGCACATATTCCACCTTTAAGTATTTCGTACTTTTCCTTTTTCGTCAAGTACCCAAACCTTTCTTTGGAAAAATTTTTTGAAATTTTTTGGAGAGTTTTTCACTTTCTCCCCCCGGAAGGCTGGCTCACCCTTGCCAGTCGGCGAAAAATAGGGTATTTTAAGGAATAAGGAATTGATAGAAAATTTTTTGCCACATTTCTGAAAAAGGAGAAAAATGGTATGGCTACCCTCAAAAAAGTGGCGTATCTGGGAGATGGTTCCGTCACCGGAGCCGCAGCGTATCTGGCAGGAGTGCTGACCCACTTCGACATTCCCTACGATCGGGTGGACAGCGACAGGGCTCCTTCCGAAAATTTCTGGAAAACCGATTACGCCGCCTACCTTTTCAGCGACTATCCTGCCGAGTACCTCCGCGCGGAAGATTTCCAGACGCTCCTGCAAAAAGTCCATGCCGGGGCAGGGCTGGTGATGTTGGGGGGCTGGGAAAGTTTTCACGGACGCCTGGGCGAATACCACCAAACCCCGTTGGCAGAAGCGCTTCCGGTGAAAATGTTGGCGGAAGATGACCGCCGCAATGTTTCGCAACCCCTTCTCGTGGTGCCGACAGCCAAACACGAAAACCACCCCATTCTTCAGGGACTTCCCTGGAACACCCCACCTGGAATTGGCGGTTTCAATGCCTTTTTGCCGAAAGAGACGAGTGAAACTGTCCTGGAAGGGGTCCGTTTTCAGGTCGATTACCGCCAGAATCAGTTCACCTTCCAAATGAAAGAGCGCATCCCCCTTCTCGTCACCGGAAAATATGGTAACGGCAGAACCGCCGCCCTGGCAACCGACGTGGCACCGCACTGGGTCGGAGGTTGGGTCGATTGGGGAAAAAACCGTATCGTCCAGGACGTTCCCGGAGGCGACTTCATAGACGTGGGCGAAGATTACGCCCGCTTTTTCCGAAACCTCGTTTTGTGGGGCAACCCAATTTTAATGATTAATGAAATAATCATTAATCATTAATCATTATATCACTAATTTCGATGTTTTGGCGTAAATTATTTTTTTTCAGTTTGATTTTTTGCTTCCTCTGGCAGCCGGTCTGGGGTGTGGAGGGGGAGGATGCGGCGGTTTCGGAAGAATCGAAGACGTTGGCAGAGGATCTGGCGGAAACGCCTGTTCAGGAGGGTGAAAAACCGATCGAGGCGGAGGCGACGCCGGATGAAGAGGGGATGTCGGTCACGCTGAAAATCGACGCGGATGCGGTCAAACAACTCCAGGAAACGAAAGCCAAACCAGAGCCAATTTTGATTCTGGAAGATGAAAACATGGACGTCGGGTACCTCTACCAGAAATTCCAGGGCTGGTGGCTGAGTGTCCAGGGCTTTTTTGCCGAGCATTGGCGGAATTTGCTCACACTTCCGGTGGGGATTCTGCTGACTTCGCTGGTCGTGTTGCTGTCGCACTGGTTCGTGCGTCGATTCCTGCTGGACTGGCTCTTTGCCACGAACAAGACGGATACGATCGAGCATGTTTACTGGGCTATCGGGCCGCCGATTCGGGGAATGTTGTGGACGACAGGCATTTTTTTCAGTGCCATGCCTTTGTTGAATGGGGCACCGTGGTTACAGCGACTTTTTCTGGCGATCATCGTATCGAATGTTTTCTGGGCCATTTTCCGGCTCATTGCGGTGATGGAGACGCTTTTTTTACGCTATGTCGAGCGAAAAAACCTGCCGATCGACCTGCTGATAACGACGTTTTTGCGGAAGATTTCGCGAATTCTGCTGGTTTTGGTGGCGTTGTTTTTCATCGGGCAGACGATTCTGGGGCTGAACATCACAGCACTGCTGGCCGCAGCGGGAATTGCGGGGTTGGCGTTTGCGTTTGCGGTGAAGGATATTCTGGCGAATTTTCTCAGTTCGTTTTTGCTGATTTTCGACCGTTCGTTCCAGATTGGCGACCGCATTCGCACCTCCAACATCGACGGCGTGATTGAAAAAGTCGATCTCCGCAGTACCCGAATCCGCTCGTTGGAGGGGAATGTTTTTTCGATTCCCAACGGAATGCTGAGCAACAATATCATCGAAAATGTGAGTTGGCGGCCTAAAATCAAGTACACGTTTGACCTGACGCTTTCGTACAGCACCACACCGCAAAAAATGCGAGAGGCGACGGAAATTCTCCACCGCCTGACCAGCAATCCCGGACGTTTCGAGCAGGGTGAAAAGAAACCGCAGATTTTTTTCACCGAATTCAAGGACTGGGCACTGAATATCAACATTATTTTATGGTTTAACACTACCGACTGGGGAATTTCGCAGATTTGGCGACACGATCTGAATCTGGAGATTCTGGAGGCTTTCAATCAGGCGGGGTTGGAATTTGCCTTCCCGACCAGTACGGTTTACATGGAATCCGCCGAGCCGGAAAATTTGGGGAATCCCATCCAGTGAGCAAGAAAATGAGACACTTTTTTTACGGAATTTTAGGAATTGTACTGGCATGTGCCCTCGTCGGCTGCCGGGAGACGGAAACCCCGTCCGAAACGTCCACGTCGCACTCGATGGGAGGGGACACGAACGATCCGCGTTGGCGGGAAAAGATGTTGCAGAACTCGATTCAGACGCTGCAAAGAATGGCGGACACTCGCAATCCCGACGATGCGTGGGAGTCGATGAATCAGTGCGTGGAGCGGCTTCATTCCTGGATTCAGGACGAGCGGACACCGGAAGGGTGGCGGGTGGAGCCACTGGCGGAAAAATGGGTGACGGCGTTGGAGAGCGTGGAGCAAGTCCGGCGGGAACTGGACGCATGGCTCCATCAACTGCGATTGAATCAGGCTGCCGCGACGCAGGAATCTTTGGGGAAATTGCTGGCTGCTTTACAGGAAGCGTCGGGAAAAATCACGTCGGACTTTCCCCCAGTCATGCAGGCGTTGAAAGCATTTCTCGAAACGTCCCGGCAACGGCTGGAACAGGTGGTTCAGGCGGGGGAATGGTCGCCGGAACTGGGGCAACACCTCGGTGCCATGGAAATCGTCTTGCAGCGAACCGCCATCCTCACCCGCACCCCGGAAAAGGCGTTTCAGGCAGCCAAATCCCTTCCCGAAGCGGAAGACCATCCCCTTCGCCATGCCTGGCTGTTCGATTCGGCCATTTTGCTGGAGCAGTATTTGCTGCGTGACATTTCGCTCTGGGCACAGGGAAAGGTGGACGCTTCCGATCGGACGCAAGACCTTGAAATTGCTGGGGTTAGCGACGTTTCTGGAATCCCCAACCACGTCCAGATTTCGGCGGATGACCAGAACCGCGTGTTGTCGATTTTCGACTGGGTGGTGACGAACATTTCGCTCGATCGCCCGGAAATGCTCGGCTCGATGGAGACGCTCCAGTTTGCCGGCATTCCGCAAACTCCCGTCGAAACGCTCTTGTCGGGACATGGGAATGTGCTGGAACGTGCCTGGGTTTTCATCCTGCTGGCACGGCAACAGCACCTGAACGTCGTTCTGCTGGAAATTCCCACGACGCGCGAAGAAAATCAGAAAGGTCGGTATTTTCTGCTGGGATACGTGACGGGAGAGGAGATTTTTCTGATGGATCCGCATTTGGGAATTCCCGTTCCTGGTGGTAAAGCGGCCTCTGCCACGTGGAAAGAATTTCAGGCTCAACCCAACCTCCTGAACGACCTCTTTCAGAAAATCGGCTATCAGGAACGCTTTACCCCGGAAGACCTGGCGCAAACGCGGTTTCTGGTGGAGGCCTCGCCGTGGTACGGGTCGCTGCGAATGCGGATTTTGCAAGCTCGGCTGACCGGGAAAGAGCGTGCCGTGCTGGTTTCTGATCCCGCTTCTTGGGTGGAGCAACTTCAGCAACAATCGTGCGAAAACATCGCTCTCTGGACGTATCCCTACGAAGTGTATCTCTGGCGTGCCCTGAATTTCGGCCAGACGGCACGGTCGGAAATGGTACTCAACGTCCCCTTTTTCCGGGATTATGGCGAAACATTCCCTCTGTGGCGTGGGCGGATGCTCTATTTGAAGGGGATTTTAACCGGCCCTCTGAGTGCCACGTTTTACTACCAGAAAGCCCGTCCGTCGGATAGGGATTTGGAAGAGCTTCAGAACTCCGATGCCCAGCCCGGTTCCGCTCTGCTCGACCTCGTTCGGATTCTGCGGCTCGACGCCAGTTATTTCATGGGAAATATCTCCTACGCCGTCCACAACGTCCCGGCCGCGGAGGAATACTACGAAAAACATGTTTTGCAGTCCCCCTTAAACAACAATCCCTGGAAAGATTCCACCCACTATCTCTGTGGACGTCTGGAAGAATCGGTGGGAAATCAGGAAAAAGCTGCCCAACACTACGAAGCTGTCCAGGGAAGAAGCCGATTCCAGGCACTAACAAGAAAAACGATCCTTCATGATTAATGGATTTATACTCCTTCCATTTTGAATTTCAGGAAAACGAAAGAAAAGTCTCTCCTTTTGGAAGAAGTTTGCGGGAGTGGCTCCGAAAAACTCAAGTGGATGGAGTATCAATGGATCATTACGCGTGATCCAGCCACGTTTTCACGTGTAGTCGTGTTACGTCGCTGGAAACTTGTCATGGCGGACATATTACCCTGGATTATTCCAATGGTTTTGCGAAATTCTCCATCCGGGGAGAGCCTGTTTCGAGCCAGGAGGTGAGGAGAATCCACGCGGCCAGTTTATCACGGCGTTCTTTTCGTTTTTTGGACGAGAGGGATGCCGTTCGCATGAGTTCGTCGGCAAATTTGGAGGAATAGCGTTCGTCGTAAAAAAGGATCGGTTTTTGCGTCACTTCGTGGAGCCACTGCCCAAACTCGCGTGCTTCGAGCGATTTGGGGCTTTCGTCACCGCTGGGGTAGAGAGGCAACCCCACGACAAAGAGAGCGATCGCTTCCTCACGCACCAGGCGGGCAAAATATTCCGCATCTTTTCCGAGCGTTCGACGGTTGTAGTTTTCCAGTGGGCTGGCGATTTTCCGTTCGACATCCGTAATGGCAATGCCAATGCGAACGGTGCCGTAATCAATTCCTGCCACACGGCCTTGCGAGGGGAAATTTTCCTGCGTCATGCGGTACCACTCCTCCTTTTCTTTTTTGAATCTGAAATTATATTATAGACTTTTGGCAGGAAAAAACCACCCCCGGAGCCGGGTTAAATTGATAATTAATAAATCACTTGTGGGAGGCTTGCCTTTCCTTTTAGAATGAATCGAACCGTTTCCTTCTTTTTTTGCACTGATGTTTCCCATGACTTTTTTACGTGTCGTTATCCTGTTGTCGTTGTCGAACACGTTCATGTTGTTTGCGTGGTATTCACATTTGAAGAATCAGGCGGACAGTCCGTTGTGGAAAGTGGTTCTGTTGTCGTGGGGAATTGCTTTTTTGGAATATTCGCTGATGATTCCCGCCAACCGGTTGGGGAGCCACGTGATGACCGTTCCGCAGCTGAAAATCCTTCAGGAAGTGATCAGTCTGAGCGTTTTCGTCCCCTTTGTCGTTTTTTACATGCACAAGTCGCTGACCTGGAACTATCTCTGGGCAACGCTCTGCATTTTGGGGGCGGTCTATTTCATTTTTCGCGACAAAATGGCTTTTTCATGAAGATTTCCCACCCTCGACAGGAATGGTCGGAGCGTATTTACGCATACGAATCCCGGCTGGATAAAACGCAGCGCACGCGGACAGGGACGTTTTACACGCCGTGGGAAATTGTGCAACCGATGGTGGAAAAGGCACTCCAACCCCTGACACTACGGGCGGATGGCTCGTTTCGGAGCTTGGAGGAGCTTCGCCGTGTGCGGATTGTGGACCCGGCATGTGGAACGGGGGTCTTTTTGCTGGAAGCCTGTTTTCAGTGGGGAGAAATTCTTCGTCGGCAGGCACAGCGTGAGGGGAAAGATTTGCCGCAACCGTGCCGGGAGGTGGTGCGGAGGAATCTGTGGGGAATCGACATCGATTCGCAGGCGGTGGAGATTGCCCGCGAACTGTTGACGCTGGCAGGGGAGGGGGAAGTGCCGCCGAATCTCTTTGTGGCGGACAGCCTGAAAAACTGGCAAAACCGGGCGATTTTTCCCGATGGTGGTTTCGATGTCCTCATTGGAAATCCGCCATTTCTGGGAGGGCGGAAGATTCGTCGGATGCTGGGGGACGATTATTTTCAGTTTCTCACGGAAGAATTTGCACCGGGAGTGAGCGGGAACGCGGATTTGTGTGCCTACTTTTTTCGTCTGGCGGAGAAAGTGGTGCGGCCGGGCGGAATCTGCGGTTTTCTTGCCACGAATACCATTGCCGAAGGGGATACACGCCGGGGTGGGTTGGATGTGTTGGTGCAAAAGGGTGCCCGGATTTTTCATGCCGAGCGATTTTCCTGGCAGCGCGATGCCGTGGTGCAAGTACGCGGAATCCACCTCCAGTTTCCTGGAAATCCCGACGCATTCGAGCCTCCCTGCCAACTGTACGGCAAGCGGGTGGAACAGATTGTTTCGTCGCTCAAAACGCTGAATGTGGTTCGGAAGCCAGCCACGTTTCCCGAAAACCGGGATTTGTGCTTTCAGGGATGGGTGCTGGCGTCGCAGGGATTTTTGCTGACACTGGCGGAAGCGGAGGAATTTTTGGCTCGGGATGCCCGGAACCGAGAGGTGATTTTCCCGTATTTTACCGGCGAAGATGTTTTTCTCGCCCCCGATACACTTTCCCTGCGTCCGCGGCGGATGGTGATTTTCTTTCACGACTGGCCGCTGGAAAAAGCACAAAGTTATCCCGACGTTTTTCGCCTGGTGGAAGAGCGGGTCGGTCCGCAGCGTCGGGAAAGTCGTCGTCCGGCTCATCGTCGGCGGTGGTGGCACTTCGGCGACAAACGCCCTGCCCTGACGCGGATTTTGCGGGAAAAGGGGTTGCGGAAAATGCTGTTGCAAACGCGCCACGCAAAATACCTGACGCCGACGTGGGTTCCGGTTGACGCGATTTATTCCGAGTCGAGCATTCTCTTTCCTGTCGAGTCGGACACCTTTTTGGCCGTTCTCAACAGTGCCATCCACGAATGCTGGGTGCGGGAAATGGCCAGTTCTCTCGGACTGGAATTGCGGTACACGCCGACGACCTGCTTGAACACGTTTCCGTTTCCGCCGCCTGCCGAGCTGCCGGGAAAACTCCTTTTCGACCTTCGACTTCAAGCCTGCCGGGAAAAAAATTTCGGCCTGACGGAACTTTACAACCATTTTCATGACCCCACCTGCCAATCCCCCCTTCTGGAGCAACTTCGCGAAGTCCACCGTTGGAATGACCGGCTCCTCTTGCAGGCCTACGGTTGGGACGACCTTCTGAACCAGGCGACGCACGACTTCCTCCCCACCTCCCGTGGTGTGCGATTTTTCCTCCCGGCAGCCATGCAACAAGAAATTCTGCATCGATTGATGGAAAAAAATCTCCAAAAAGTTGTTTTTTTTGAAAAATAAGGGAAAAATTTTCCCCCAAGACCTTGCAAACGGGTGGAAAAAAGATTATAGTAAAAGGGAAAGCCCTGACGGTGGGGCAAAAGTTTGGAAACTTGGAAGAAGGAGAAGAAACATGTTCGCAGTTTTCATCTGCAAGAAGTTAAACTGGGGGGGGGGGCGAATCTAGAGAAGGAAACATTGTGTCGTCGAAAGGATGGTTTCACACTGGTGGAACTCCTCGTCGTGATCGCGATTATCGGAATGCTGGTTGGCCTGCTTCTTCCCGCAGTCCAGCAGGCACGGGAAGCTGCCCGACAAATGCAGTGCAACAACCACTTGCGTCAAATGTCTTTGGCCGCTCTGAATGTGGAATCGTCATCTCGGACGTTCCCCTCCGCAGGTTGGGGATATATGTGGGCACCCGACCCCGAAGGTGGGCTGAACTGGGGGCAACCGGGAAGTTGGTGCTATACTCTTTTGCCTGCTTTGGAACAAAACGGCCTTTTTCAGCTTCCGGCCGATGGGAACTTGCCGGAAAATCCTGGCGACGCGCAACAAAACAATGTCTCTACGGTGATGAGTACCGTGGTCTCCGTTTTCAATTGCCCATCCCGTCGTCCTGCTCAGTTGATCGAAACCGCCAGCACCGGTGTGAGAAACGGTACCATGCCTTCTCCTTCCATGAAAGGGGATTACGTGGCTAATTTTGGCTCGTATCGAGACTCCAACGCGGGAGTTTATTGGGATGGGAATCCTGTGGCAGAGGGGCCAACGCTGGACGAGATCAAAAAAATGCGGCAAAAAACCGTCTCCTGGCCAGATTATTCCGCCCGTCATACAGGAGTCTGCTATATGTTTTCCAGAGTCACCATCGGAGAAATTCGTGACGGCCTTTCCAATACGATTCTCTACGGTGAAAAAGGACTCGATCCCAATTTCTACACCTCGTACAAATCGGATGGAAACAATATATCTTACACCAATGACTTCTGCGATTTCATGGGGGAAGGAGATGCGGATACCACACGTTCCACGTTCGGTGGTTATTACTACAATAACGTCTTTGAAACCATCAGTACCCGACTTCCCATCCAGGATCGAGCAGGATATGCCAGTTGCAGCGATCGTTTCGGCAGTGCCCATGCCGGGTCTATGGGTGTGGCTCTTTGCGACGGTTCCGTCCAACGGCTCACGTACAGTGTCGAGCCGGAAGTATGGCACTGTCTGGGAAACAAGGCGGATGGGAAATCGGTAACGTTGCCGCAGTAAAAAATCGTATTGTGGCAAAAGATACTCCATCCACTTGAGTTTTTCGGATTCACCTCCCCAAGCCCCTCCCCAAGGTAGGGGCTTTCTTTTTATTTTTCCCCTAAATCCACCTTCTTCATCTCGTCGATAATTCCAGCTTCAAATATCCGTCAAGAAAATGGTGGAAAGGGAAATATCCGCGTCTTCTATGTCATCTGGGGACACAAAAGAAATTTTGCAAAAATTTTATCCACAGAAGAGGTGAGATATTCCCGGCAGAAACCAGAAATCAGGAGGAGGTTTGAGAATTTGAGAAACATGGGAAATGTGTGGAGTATTGGCCGCCATGGTTTTGTCTCTTTTCCACGTGGGTGAAAATGGAAATTTGGGAAAGGTGTCCAGAAAAAAGAGAAAATTCCTCTTGCGGAAAATTGCAAAAATCGTTACTATCCGTGAAATGATGTAGAGAAATTTGTGGAAGGAACGTTTTCGTGGTATCGCCATCCCCTTCAAAAAAATCGGGTCGAACGTCTATTCTGGCAGCACCCTTGGCAGGTGTCGTACGGTTCGTCATATCCTTTCGATATTTGGTGCTATTCCTTTCCGTGGCAGCAGCGGTCCTGGCAGGTCTGTACACTTTCGACCATCTTCGATTCAAGAATCGACGGCTCGATTTGATCAATCCGCAAAGTGAGTGGAACCAGTATTGGCTCGATTATATCGATAAATTTGGAGCCACGGACGACATGATTGTGGCGGTGGATGGGGATTCTCAGGAAGAAATTCTTGCTTCGGTAGAAGCGGTAGCGGAAAAAATTCAGCAGCGCAGCGATCTGTATTATTCGCTGTTCTATCGAGTGGACGACCGTACACTGGTTTCCAAGGGGCTGCATTACGCGTCGCTGGACGAGCTTCAGGGGTTGCAGATGTTCCTGCACAATCACGAAGGGGTCTTTCGGGGAGACTGGACGACGCTCTCCATCGACCGGCTTTTGACGCAATCGACGCAACCGCTTCTGGCACCGCCGAATTCTTTCCCCAAAATTGTGACGCAGCAGTGTGAGCAGTCGATCGAGCGGATGATTACTTCGCTGGAAGGGGTTTTTGGCAGTTCGTATCATTACGTTTCCCCTTTCCCGGAGGTGGATATTGCGTCGCGGAGAAAGATGGAATCGACGGATCCGCAAGGATTTCGGGTGGGAGATTCTTCCCAAACCTCGTCGCTTTTTCCGGGAATGGGGGTGCCACAACTGGGAACGCCTCGGAGAGCGAAAACACCTTCCCCATCCGTCATTCCAGCCATCCCCTTTCCATCGGAGAATAGCGATCGACTTCTGGCGGAGAATCGTCCTGAAAAACCGACCATAACACCGCCGAAACGGAGAGATTCGGTCTTTTCGGAGATGCTTCCGGTGGGGAGTTACATGGCACACTATCCGCCGATGGAGAGTTCCGAAGTTCCCATGTTCGCTTCTTCTCCGTACCTGGCCATGGCGGAAACGTCGGCGACGGAGACGACTTCCAGCACGCTCCCTCCCACGGTGGAAAACGGTGGATTTTCTCAGATTACCCCGGACGCGACGGGAAAAGATAGCGGAAGTCTGCATTATTTCTGGGCTGTTCCGAACCAAACGGCCATCCTCATGGTCAAGATGAAGGAGGAAAAAGGAGAAGAATTTGCCCGTGGAACGAAGGGGATTGATACGTTGCGGTCGATTCTGGCCGACGTTCAGGCAGAACACCCCCACACCCAAATTCAATTAACGGGGCTTCCCGTGATGGAAAACGATGAAATGCGATCCAGCCAGGATGCCATGTCGATTGCCACCTGGCTCTCCATTTTGGGCGTGACGTTGCTCTACATGGTCTTTTTTCGCGGATTGCGGCACCCGGTCATGGCGGTTTTTGCCCTTTTTGTCGGAATTGGCTGGACGCTTGCGTACATCACGTTTTTCGTAGGTCATCTCAATATTTTGAGTATTTCCTTTACCGTCATTCTGGTGGGACTGGGAATTGACTTTGGCATCCACTACACGTCCCGGTATCTGCAATGTCGGCGTGAGGGGGATGACACACGGGAAGCTCTGATTCACTCTGCCCGCGAAGTCGGACCGGGAATTTTGACCGGGGCGATGACCACCGCGGCCGCTTTTTTCATGGCCGGTTTCACGGAATTTACCGGCGTGGCGGAACTGGGTCTGATTGCGGGGGGCGGGATTTTGTTCTGCTGCACCGCCGCGTTTACCGTTTTGCCGATTTTCATTTACATGTCCGACTGCCAGCGTCCTGTCGAAAAACTCCCCGTTCCGAAAAATCCCAACGATGGCCTGGCCGTTTTCCAACTCCATCCCCGATACACCCTTCCGATTGGGTTGTGCGTCATTGTGCTCTTGGGAATGGGAATCCAAAATCTGCGTTACGACTACAATCTGCTCAACCTTCAGCCGGAAGGTCTGGAGAGCGTCGCGTTGGAAATGCGGCTGATGGAGGAGAGTAAACAGAGTGTCTGGTTTGCTCTTTCCATGTCGCAGGATCGCGATTTGCTGCTCAAACGGATGGAAAAGTTCAATCAGTTGGAAAGTGTGGAGCGGGTGGAGCAGATTCTGACGCTCTTGCCAGACGAAAATCCGCAGAAAGAAGGGCTGATTGTCGATATTCACGAGACGCTTGCCCAGACGCCTCAAAAAGCGGGAATGGCACCGATTCTTTCGTTGCGGGAAATGGAGAACTGCTTCACCAAAATCGTCCAGTACCTGAAAATGAAGTCGGAATACGATCATTACCGACAACGGATTGAAAATTTACGCAAGAATTTCCACGCCCTGACGCCGCACGATTATTTCCAACGAATGCAGGAATACCAGAAATGCCTGGGAGAAGATTTGCTGGCCAAATTCCAGACGATTCAGGAAATTTCCTCACCGCAGCCACCGCAATTGAGCGATTTGCCGCAGCCATTGGTCGATCGTTTCCTGTCGGCGGACGGAACGTATCTGCTGAAAGTTTACGGCAAAGGGGACTTGTGGGACATGGAGAACATGGAACAATTCGTTCGGGAAGTCCGTTCGGTCGATCCGCATGTCACCGGAAATCCGCTCCAGACGTACGAATGCTCGCTCCAGATGAAAGCCTGTTACGAAGAAGCGGCCTGGTTGGCACTGGGCATTGTCATGATTTTGCTCTATCTCGACATGCAGAGTATCCGGCATACCCTCTTTGCCCTGATGCCGGTTTTTCTGGGAATGCTGGTGACATTCGGCGTGATGGGGTATTGGGAGATTCCTCTCAATGCCGCCAATATGATTGTGTTGCCGTTGATTCTGGGAATCGGAATCGACGACGGCGTTCACATCGTCCACGATTTCCGGCACCAGCATGGAAAAAATCTCTACCGCGTTTCACCATCCATTTCGATGAGCGTGATTCTCACGTCGCTGACCACGATTCTCGGCTTTGGGACGCTGATGATTGCGGAACATCGTGGTTTGCAGAGCTTGGGAATTGTGCTGTCGCTGGGGGTGACGAGTTGTTGGCTGACTTCGCTGCTGATTTTGCCTGCTCTGTTGAGTGTATTTTGCCGTTACGCGGAAGATGGTCGGGAAAAGCAGGAGGTTTCTGAGGAAAAAAAGAACGTTCCACCTCAAAAACCACGCAATTTCACCGCCCCCCTGATTCCTGAAGAGCCGGAAACGGAACCTCCTGTTCGGGTGACACGCTACACCACCTCCCCCACCGGCGAAGTGATTCCAACCCCCGGTCGAGCCGCATGACGCCGTTTGAAGAGTACCTTTACTACGATTCCCTCCGTCCGGGAAATCCTGCCGATGCGGTCACGATTCTGAAATTTTCTGGGAAATGGGAGGCCGAACGTTTTGAAAAAGCTCTGCGGGCTGTCGTTTCCCGTGTTCCTTTGGCCGCCTGTTGTGTGAAGGAGGACGCGGATGGGTCGCTGCGTTGGAAAAAGTTGGCAAACCTCGACATTCGGTCGATGATTCGCTATTTTCCTCACTCTTTCGAGAATTCCCCCCCACCGCGGGAGTTGCTGGATTTACGCTGCGAACCGGGTCTGCGTTTCTGGGTTTACGACGACATTCCTCACGAAAAAGTGACCGTTCTCTTCCAGTTCCACCATGCCATCACCGATGCGGTCGGCTCGTTTTACTTCCTGGAAGAACTTTTTCAGCATTACGCTTGTGGAACGTTCCCGCAAACACCGTCGTTTTCGCTGGAGACGATGAACCGTTGGGGAAAAGTCCCCGCGAACAGGCGTCTGGTATGGCAAATGTTCCGCCAGATATTCCATTTTGGTATTCGCGGCTGGTGGAAACAGAACCGACAGCCGTGGGAATTGTGCCAAAAGGCTCTCCCCACCTCCGACGAACCGCCCCCACACACACTCCTGACGCACGCGATGGTGGAAAAGACGTTTTCTCGCGACGAAACCACCGCCATTCGACAATTCGCCCGCCAGGAAGGAATCACGCTCAACGACTGGCTGATGACGTGCGTTTTCCAGACGTTCCATGCGTGGAATGTGGCGGAAAGCTCTCCCCGTGCTGCGAAAAAACGCCTTTGCCGACTTGCCATGCCAGTGAATCTGCGTGACGGCCAACGACAACGGGTCGCGCTTGCCAATCTCGTTAGTGTGGTCTTTGTCGATGCCTGGCTTCGGGGAAAACCGATTTCTCTCCGAGAGCGTCTCCCCCAAGTCGTCGCCACCATCCGCCACGCCAAACGCCGCGAAAATGTGCAACTTTTCCTCAAAGAATTGCAGGGACTGCACGATTTGCGCTGGGGACGCCAGTATCGTGACTGGGGAATGCGGTGGTTTGTCAATCGAAAAGAAGCGTTGGAAACGGCCGTTATCTCCAATTTGGGGATTCTGTTTGCTAACAAGGAACTCCCCACCAACGCGGAGGGATTTCTCACACTCGGTTCGCTTCGGCTGGACGACATTCAACTGATTTCTCCCCGGACGACGAATGTGGCTTTGACGATTCCTGTCGGAACGTACGCGGGACGGCTGAAAATTCACCTCTGCTACGACCCCCACCGAATCCGTCCGCAAACGGCGCAATTCTGGCTGCAAGAACTAACCACCAACCTCCGCTCCCCCCTTTCCGCTCCCAATTCGGAAAATATCCGCCCCCGCTTGCCGAATGTTGACAGTTCGCTATAATAAAAATCACCATCAAAATTTCATGAGCGCCTGTAGCTCAATAGGATAGAGCAACGGACTTCTAATCCGTAGGTTTTGGGTTCGATTCCCGACAGGCGTGTTGAGAAAAGCCTCGTTTTTGCGGGGCTTTTGTTTTTTGTCGCACGATAGGAGAATGCTGCTGGAATTTTATAAAATGGAGGTGTCCATTGTACGAAAAAGGAAGGCAGTGAGGTGTGACAATGAGAGTGCGGAAAATGGGTGGGCGAAATCTGAAAAATGCGGACCGACCGGTACAAGACGCAACGCTTTGAAATTCGGCGGTTTGCGGCGTGGGGAAAGGCGGAAACGGAAATTTTGAAGCGGCGTTGTCGTGGAAAAAAAGAAGAAGACTACGTTTTCTCTCCCGCCGAAGCCATGGTGGAAAAATGGGCGATCGACGCAGTTGGCAGGAAGACGCAAGTCTCACCCACGGATGGGAGGTTGCCTCCATGCAAGCAGGCCACCTATCCCTTGACACCACAAGGATTTACGACCACAAAGCTCAACAAGTCGCCCTCGACCTCGCCCGCGAACGTGCCGCCTGGTGGGAGTAGTTTCTAAACCCCAGGCCAGGAGAATTATTGAAAGGTTAGCGTTAATTTCTTTCCCAGCCCCTTTGCGATACGTTGAACACTTTTCAATGAGGGGCTGTAACTACCTCGTTCTAATCGTGCCAGGGTACTTTGTTTCATTCCAATTCGTTTCGCAAGTTCTTCCTGCGTCAGATTTTGTTCCAGACGCATGGCAATCAATTGACGTTTTAACGCATAAATCGGCTCTAAAGCGTCGTATTCTTCTCGAATTTCCGGGTCGTTGAGCAATTTTTCCCGCAGATCATCGTAATTAGTCATGATTTACCTCGTAATCTTTTTTGTACCGTCGCGCTTTCTCCAATTCCCTGGGAGGGGTTTTCTGTGTTTTTTTCACAAAGCCATTTGTTAAAACAATTTTACCCCCATAAAAAAAGAAGTAAAATACCCTGGCTATATTGGAACCTGAACGACTACGAAGCTCGTAAAGTCCGTTCCCCATGTGTTTACAATCAGGCTCGGTGAGTTCTTTCCCCACAATTTTGAGATGATCAATATCTTGAAGCATCTGAGCCGTCAATTTCTTATTTTTCCTTCCCAAATCCAGGAGAAATTCTAAAACTGGTGCTCGGCCACTCGGTTTCTCATAATATTCAATTTCGTAACGCATAATGTCATTATAGCAAAACTGCTATATTTGTCAATAGGCTAATCACCATTTTCATGCCAGGGAGAGAATTTTTCCGTTCTGGGTTTAAGATTCCCATGAGTCATTTTCCTCGGTTTTTTCTGGAGGTTGGTTTTCGGGGAGGATGAGGGTGGTGGAGGTGTCCAATTTGGGGACGGATTCGGGGTGTTCGTAGTAGTCCACGGTTTGGAGGAGAGCGGTGGCATAGTTGTAAATCCCTTCGTTGGGGTTGATTTCCGGCAACTCGAACCGGGTATCCTCTTTTCCGCCGTAGCCTTGGAAGTTCTTGGGATCGTTAAACAGGCCAATGCTCTTTTTACGGCCATTGTAGTAGAGCCGGCAGATCGGTTTTCGGGAATTATCGTCCAGCAAAACGGCAAAATAGCTCTTCGCGTCGCGGTAGGCAACCCGAGCGGCCTTCACTTTCTGGCAGACGATGGCTTTGACAATCGCGTACCCTTCGAGTTCCTCCTCCGTCGTCACGATTCCATCTTCGGGGACGACGATTTTTTCTTCACTTTCCTGTTTTTTTTGCTCTTCCTCCTTCGCTTTTTCCGATTCGATAGCGGATTTGAAGCGGTCGGTTATCAGGTCGGAGAGGTACTGATCCAACGTTTTTTTGAACATCCGGGTAAACTGTTCCATCACATTTTGTGTCAACCGTCCCGCATACGCCCGTCCCGCGAAATGACGCACCAAACCCTCCGACGGTTCCGTAAACTCTTCGACCAGCGCCGCCCGCATGGCCGAGGTGTACTTCAATTCACTGGCCGACGCGGCAATTTTGTCCAGGTCAAACTCCACTTTCGAGAACTTCTTCAATTCCGCAATTTGATTATCTTTGATTTTCGTTATATCAAACGCAAGAAATGGGGTTTTATCCATAATATTCGGCTCATCCAGGTCCGAGTAGAACCGATATTCAATTCCGTTGGTCAAGAGTGCGAATTTCGATTTGCTAACATGATAATACCGCAACAATTGGCTCTCGTTATTAATATTGAGGGTCGTTTGCCAGTGCTTGCATTCCACCAGCAAAATAATTTCACCGTCCTTAAAAATCGCATAATCGATCTTCTCCCCCTTTTTCAGCCCCACATCCGCGACAAATTCCGGCTTTACTTCCAGTGGGTTAAAAACATTGAATCCCAACAGGTTCAAAAATGGCATTACAAACGCATTTTTCGTAGCCTCTTCCGTCTGGGTATGCTCTTTCAACTCCGTAACTCGCTTCCCCAATTCCCGCACCTGATCCTTAAAATCCATCGTCGCACCCTTTCAAAAAAGACCGTAAAAAACCATAGGAAACTATTTTCAATGTACAAAAGGCACCATCGTAAAACAATGGGGGTGGGGAATTTTTTGATATTTCTGGGAAAAAATTTAAAAATTTTTGGAAAACCACTTGGCAATGAGTAGAATGGATGTATAATTTACTGTAGGAGTTGAAAAGGTGTATGTTTCACTCATGGAGAAAAGAAATGAACGAATTCAAGTTAAAGCGGTTCCAACTGAACGCTCCACGGCAGTTGTTGGATATTTTGGATCGTCTGGCAGGCGAACGGTATTGCGATCGGAGCGAGTATTTGAGAAGTCTGATTTTGGACGTGGAACGCGCAGGAGGTAAATTTCCGACGGAAATCAAAGCAGAATGCACGGAACAACTCGAAAATTTTCGCAAACGGCTGGCCGAAGTGGAAAAGAAGTTGGGAATTGAATAAAAAGGAAGAGCGTCCCAGACCTAGGAAATCGCAGGACGCCCTCCAACGCCGAAACCCATGCGAGATTCAGTTTCTCTATTATACCCCCATCTGAAGGGGTAAATCACCGGTTTGCAAAGAAACGCAAACCGGTTTTTTGTGCGCACAAGTTCCCCATTTTCAAGCACTTGCGAAGATTCGCTCTTTTCTACGTTTTGGGAAATCCCTCAGGGGTATTTTTTTCGGCATTTGTTAAAAACTGCCCTCAATCCGGCAATTCTTATCCAAAAATTACCCCTAATGACAACTTCCTACCTCCCTAATGATACATAACGATTATAAACCGATTTCCACTTCCCGTACCGTTCCGACAAGTCTCGCCACGGTGCCCCAGTTTCAAGAATCCCTTCAACGCCATTGACATAAGTCCTTAAATCTAGCCACCTTCTGTCATATCCACGATTCTTCTCCGGTCAAAATGGCTGATTTTTTCCCACTGTTCGTTCGTCAATCCGTGTCGTTCCATCTGACAACTCCTTCACCAAAGTTATCAGCAATTTCTTAAATTTAACGGATTTATTTTAGGCATTCTCGTCATTTTAAATGGAAAGCACCGTGCCTAGGGCTTTGTTCAATTGATAAGGTTGCCGCAATCATCCGCTGACTGACGCAAAAAAGCAAGAAAATCGCCAAAAATCCCGGATTCGTTGCCGTGTCGAGTATGTTTTTGGCCTGATGAGCAAAGTGGCTCTCGGAAGTCGCTGGATTTATACCGCCAGCCTTGCTCGCGAGAAAAATTTCTTTCAGAGTTTATCGTACAGTATATTCCATCTGACGATTTTAACGCGACCGACAGGGAAACTTCGCGTCTGCTGAGCGAAAATGGACCCAACCACCCTTAAATCCACTCCAAAGAGCCAATTTAGCACAAAAATTTCCCCTCCCTCGCGCAAAACTTTACGTCCACAAATCTCTCCCCCACAAGATTCCATTCCGTGCAAAATCTCCTGCGGGAAAGAAGAGGTTTTTAAATGTTGCCAGTTATCAATTGAACCCAAGAACATGGTTCGGGTTGGGGGAGGCGGGCGTAGCGGACGGCAGGGGTACCGAAAAGGAGGATGATTTTCAGTTCGTGGGTGTCGGGAATGGAGAGCCGTTTCAAGAGAGTTTCTTCGGCCAGGAAAAGGTCGGTTGCCATCCCTCCCCAACAGGTTCCCAGCCCCAGTGCGTTGGCCAGAATCTCGAACTGCGTGGCGGCAATGTAGGGATCAATGTGAGCATCCTTCGATTCCGGCGGAACGGCAATTGCGACAAAGTGCGGAGCCGTGCGGAAAAAAATGTCCGCTCCCGCGTCCAGTGCCGGTTTCAGGTTGACGAAGTGAGCAATTGATGGTGGCAACGTTCGCGTCGCGATTCTCTCCAAAACGGTCTTTCGAGCCGCGTCCCGAAATGTATCGGTCACACTTCGGTCGTCGGCACACGCGAAAAAGAGTCGATGGTCATTGCAGCCGGTCGGCACGAAGTCCATGACTCGACGCAGTTGAGCCAGTTTTTCCGGTGCCACGTTTTCTTGACGGTACGCACGGATACTGCGTCGCTGGCACAGCAGATTCGCAAGCCTCTCCGCATCGGCAATCGACCCCACCGCAGGCGAATGAGCCGGATTTTTGCCTGACCAGGAAAGTGCCCCCTGTGGACAGACCGCCAGACAGTGCTGGCACCGGAAACAACGTTCCGCACCACCAGGAATGAACGTGGGAAAACCATCTTCGCCAAACGTAATCAACTTCGCCAGGCAATCTTTCAGGCAAAGGCCACATCGGGTACATTTTTCCGTTTGAATTTGAATCGTGGGCAACATAGAACTCTCCTTTCGATGTCAGGGCGATTCTCAGATTTGAGAAACAAGAAACCATTATACCGGAAGAAAACAACCGGGTCAAGGACAGGATTGCCCCGAGTTCCATTCTGTTTATTCCCTCTGCTGAGACGGGGATTACGATCCGAAATAAATAAAAAGAATAAAAGGTTTTATGGATTTATTTCCAGTCCATGGAACGGTTGGTCAAAAATACGTTGGTGGAGATGGGCTTGTAATATTTTACGTAAAGATTATAATACCGGATTGTCGTTTGTGGTTGGTTGTATTGAGGTCTTTTATACAGGAGAAAAATCGTGTCCAAAAAACATGCGTCATCGTCAGGAAAAACTGCCCCCCAAGCCGTCACGCCCATGTGTGGAGCGGATGTGGTCGTCCAGTGTCTGGTGAATCATGGTGTGGATACGGTATTCGCATATCCCGGTGGATACACGATTCCCCTGCACCAGTCCTTGAGCCGATGTGACCAGATTCGCGTGATTTTGCCGCGTCACGAACAGGGGGGCGGATTCGCTGCCCAGGGGTATGCCCGAAGTACCGGAAAAGTCGGCGTTTGTATCACCACCAGCGGTCCCGGCGCGTCCAATTTGCTCACTGCCGTGGCGGACGCGAAGCTGGACAGCATTCCGATGGTTGCCATTACCGGCCAGGTGCCGACAACGGTGATTGGTACGGATGCGTTTCAGGAAATTCCCACGACGGAAGTTTTTCGCAGCATTACGAAACATCACATCCTCGTGACCCATCCCAACGACCTCGTGCGGGCTTTCAAGGAGGCGTTTTACGTCGCCAATACCGGGCGAAAAGGGCCGGTGCTGATCGATTTGCCGAAAGATATTATCCAGGCGATGATCACGCCGGATTACGACGTGCCGATGCAGCTTCCCGGTTATTTGAAACAGGAAAGGCCGGAACCGTCGGAGGAATCGATTCAGGCGTGGGTGGATGCCCTTCGTCAGTCACAGCGTCCGATTCTGTACGTCGGTGGTGGCGCGGCAGCCTCGGACGCGGCGGCGGAAGTGCGGAAACTGGCGGAAAAAACGGGGATTCCCGTCGCCTCGACACTCATGGGGCTGGGCGTTTTCCCGGCAGACCACCCGTTGTCGCTGGGAATGCTCGGAATGCACGGCGGCATTTACGCCAACCGCGCGGTGGAGGAATGCGACCTGCTCATTTCGCTCGGTGCCCGTTTCGACGACCGTGTGACGGGAAAAATCCAGAAATTTGCCCGCCATGCCCGGATTGTCCATGTCGATATTGACTGGTCGGAAATCAACAAGATCGTTCCGTCCGCCATTGCGATCCATGCCGATGTCCGGGTGGCGTTGAAGATGCTCAACAAAGCTGTCAAAACGCTGGAAACCTCGTTTCAGCCCTGGGTGGAGCAGGTGCAGGCGTGGAAAAAGGAGTTTCCGCTCGGCTACAAAAATGAGGAAAAATACGTCCTTCCCCAGCAGGCCATTCAGGAACTCTGCCGAATGACGAAAGACGACGAGCCAATCGTTTCGGTGGGGGTCGGCCAGCATCAGATGTGGAGTGCCCAGTTTTTCCAGGTTAACCAGCCACGCCACTTCCTCGCCAGCTGCGGCCTCGGAACGATGGGGTTTGGCCTTCCCGCGGGAATGGGGGCGAAAGTTGGCAATCCCGACAAGATGGTAATCGTGATTGATGGCGACGGGTGTGCCATGATGAATTTGCAGGAAATGGCGACCTGTTATTGTGAGAAGATTCCTGTCAAAGTGATGATTCTCAACAACCAGCACCTCGGTATGGTCATGCAGTGGGAAGACCGCTTTTTCAACAAAAATCGCGGCAACACCTACCTCGGACCGATCGACAATCCCGAAAATTTCGGTCGTGGCGACGGTGTGATGCCGGAAAACCGCTACCCCGATTTCGTCACGCTTGCCAAAGGGTTCGGCTGGAGTGCCCGTTTCGTGGCAGACCCGGCGGAATTGCAGGATGCGCTGCGGGAAATGGTCGAGTGCGAAGGCCCCTTCCTCCTCGACGTTGCCACCCCCTACTGCGAACACGTCCTGCCCATGATTCCCGCCGGTGGCTCCTTTGAAGACACCATTAAAGAATAATGATTAATGATTTAGGGTTTAGGGTTTAGGGAGTGAGGAGGATGTTTTTTCTCTTCACTCCATTCGTTGCTGGAGGAATTCCAGCGTAATTTCAATTTTCTCCAACGTTTCCGGCACGTTCACATCCATGAGAACGTCGATGTTCTGGTTCCACTGAGCGAGATTGCGTCGGTCAAAAACGGTCATGCCGCGAGTGATTTCCCCTTCGGTCTCCACGTCCCCCGCCAGCATTCGGCTCTCGAACAGTTCCGGGTACAACAGAGCCATCAGCGCCACGATTCCCGGCACGTGAATCCCCTCCATCCCCAAATACTGACGATGGAGATAAAATGCCTGAGGAAGGATATTTTGCAGAAATTCGCCCACTTTGGTATGTTTGGAAGGAATGTGGTTCAAAATTCCATAATCGAGGAGGAGTTTTTGCGTAATATCCAGTGGCACGAGCGTTTTGGCGACCGGACAACGGAAAATGTGCCGAGCCGACGCGGGGTCTCGGTAAAAGTTGTACTCGGCCGCGGCCGTTGCGTTTCCCGGCTCATGGACAGTGCCGCCGACGATAATCAGCCGATGTACCAGCGTGGCAAGGTCTTTTTCCCGCGTGAACGCACGGGCAATATTCGTCAACGGCCCCAAGGCCACCACCGTAATCTCATTCGGGTGCGAACGAACCAGGTCGCTGATGATTTTTTCCGCACAGTGCGGCGCAAAATAGTCCGCGGCAGGCAAATCGAGGTGATCCAGACCCGTGTTACTCCAGAAATTTCGAGCGGTCGGGAAGAGGCACGGCTCCAACTCATGCCCCACTCCCAAACGTGGCAAAAGACCCGCATCGAGCGAATCCAGAATCAGTTGAATCGTATGCAGTGCCGTCTGGGGCGACACATGTCCTCCACAAACCGTGATTCCCAAAACGTGGAATCGCGGCTCAAACAACGCCAGACAAAGGGGCAGAATATCCCCAATCCCCGGATCAATATCCAAAATGACTTTTCGTTTTAACGGCGCCATCATCTTCCTGACTTCCTGCCTTAAGTGTGAATCCTTCTACTTCTCTTTATACCCCAACCGACAAGCGAGGCAATTATCAATTATCAATTATCAATTCCACCTTTTCCAGGTATTTCAGGCTTTGGGGGATTTGTTCGAGGAATCGGGGGGATTCGTCTTCGATGAAGTAGTAGAGGACGCCAACTTCCTGAGCCGTTTTCAAAATGGAGGGATAGTCGGCCTGGCCGGTGCCGAGCGTGACGTCATTTTCGACGGAGGTGCCGCCGGAGAGATTGCCCGTCACCCCTTTTTTCAGGTCTTTCAGGTGCATGGCCTTCCAACGGTCGGGATACTTTTTCAAAAGGGCGACCGGGTCCACTCCAGGGAAAATCGTCCAGAGAATGTCCATTTCAAATTGCACGTACTGCGGATTCGTTTCCTGGACAATCAAGTCCATGAGTGTCCCGTCACCGTAGGGGTGAAATTCGTAGCCATGGTTGTGGTAGAGGAGGGTGATTCCCTCTTTGGCCAGTTTTTCGCCTGCCGTATTGAAGACCGCAATCGCGTTGCGAGCGTCCGCTTCGTCGAAAGGTGCCTTGTGCGGAATCCACGCGACGTTCACGTATTTCGCACCCAGAATCTTCGCTTTCGAGACCAGTTGCGCAATCCCTTCATCCGTCGTCAAGTCGTTGAAACTCCCGCCCGCCACCGGCGTTTCCAGGCCGTATTGATCCAGCAGTGCCTTGTACGCTTCCATCGAAAGGCCGTAGGAATTGGCTCCTTCGACGTACTGAAAACCCATTTCTGCCGCCGTTTTCAGGCCTTTTTCCACATCTTCTTTCATAATGCTGCGGAGGGAGTACAACTGCAAACCGACTTTCATATCCTGTCCCCATGCCAGCGTTCCCAGCAGAAGGAACCAACAGAGACTCGCAACTTTCAACATCTTCATCTTTTTTCTCCTTTTCCATTTTCAAGATGGGATTATTTCTAACTACGTAGGTTGGAAGCGAAAAACGCTCTTTGAAAGAAGTCCTCGGCCAGGTGCCGCGCGGCTTGCGGCAAGCCGATAGCCGCTTTCCCGTCAAGA
>JAUNBF010000068.1 GCA_030527185.1 Planctomycetia bacterium
CGTCCCCAGCAATCACACACGTTCCATCAAAATCCACACCCACCCAAAACGGGCGTTCCTGATTATGAGCGTAATCGGTCATTGGTCGTAAGTCCTTTCTATTGTTGAGGTTAAGGTGTAAAAGGGAAACGTTGTTGCCAGTTCCAAAACACCCCGTCGGCTGCGCCGCCACCCCTCTGGAAGAGGGGAATTGCGGAACATTCCGTCGGTCTGTTACCCCTCTAAAGAGGTGCGGTTTTTTATCAAGTGTTTGTGGCGTATGGAGTGTAAAGAGCCAGTGCAACATCGACGGTGGTGGCTCCTGTGGAAACGGCGTTCCAGACGAATCCAACGAGGGTGTTGGAGGTGGCGGTGGTTGTGGCTTTGCCGTTGGTGTCGATGTAGATAGGGGTACCAACGGTCATGGCAGAAGTGGCAGTCTCCGCCAGGGTGAAGTTGTACACATCGACACCCTGTCCCATAAAGGCTATGAAAGTATCTCCTTGGGAAAAGGGTTGATGGGTCACTCCGACAAGCGTTCCCGATGTCACGATGGTATTGGCTGGCAAATCGGTTGTGGCAGTGCCGGTAAAACCTTTAAAATGGCCGACGAATCCGTTGGATATGCTTTTCATAAATCATTCCTTTTCAGTAGGTTGTGAAAAAATGTTCCGACGCCCTGACACTCAGAGCGTCGAAAAAGGGAATCAAGAACCGGACTTGCACCGGACGGCACCGCGATGGTCATAAATGGCTGCGGCAAAGGTGAACATAGAGGTGAATTGAATGTCGTATGTGTTGGTTATTTCCGACTCTTTCACCTGGGGGGAAAGGTAGCCTTCCAGGTGAGCAGCGGCCAAAATCGGCGATCGTTTCTGGTCGGCAAGCAGGAACCAGTCACTGTCGCTGGCACCTTTCAGGCCGGAATCGGTATCCATCAGCGGACAGACAATCGGCGTATATTTCGACTGGTAAATGTTCGCGTCGGGGCTGGGGGTTCCGACGGTGGTGGTTTCGTTCAGCGTGGTGGAAACGTACAACTGCTGGGCAAGAGCTTCCAGTGCCGACGGAACCAGTAACGCGCTGGCATTACGGTTCATTGTTTTGCCTTCCATGTTTTTGATGCTTCGGAAGGCTTTGACCGCTTTTCCAAGCCCGGCAATCCCCAACGACGCCGAATCGCACTGTGCGAACTGGCCTTTTCCTGACAGAAGTGCTTTGGCCAGAAGTTCTTCCTGAGCATCGGAAGCGTCCGTGGCCAGCATTTCTCCAATATCTCCCAACACGTTCAGGTCGTCGTTCACCATCTGTTCAAACGTGATTTTGGCAGACTTCATGAACTTCTGGATTTTCATGGACACGCCTTCATCCTTGAGTTTGCTTGACGGAGCATCGCCACCAGGTGGAACGACCTGGTACACCCCTTCCATTCCAAACCGAAAATCGGTCACTTCCCGGAACGATTTCGTCGGACGTTTTTTCGCTATGTCCAAAAGGGGACGAACCATTTCTTCATACCGAAGCATTACCTCCTTGTCGATCGTATCTTTCATCACAAAACTGGTGACATCCGTGGACAAACCAGCCGCCAGCAGGGAGGGGAGTTTGCGCGAATTGTGGGCAATGATGCCCAGGCCTTCCTGAACCAGTTCCGTACTGTTGAGGTCGGAACCATAACGGTAGCCGGAGGCCTGAATCACTTTTCGGAACAGGTTGTGGAAACCGCAGTGCCGATATTCCAACCCTGTCGCGGCATCAATGGCCACGGAAGGGATCCCAGTCGCTTCGATCCGTTTGGCATCCCACCCATTGTTCATGAGCATGGCGGCGGTCAGTGTCTTTTGAAGTGAAGGGAAACCGGAAGTTCGCGTTCCTCTTGAAGTTGCCGCTTGTGGTGGAGCGGCGGGAAAACTGTTGAAATAGGCTTGCGAAGCGGCCTGAGCAGCCCCGGATGCCTGCACTTTGGGAGGTTCCGACGGAGGCGTGTTGTTTGCCTGCACTTTGGGAGGTTCCGGCGGAGGCGTGTTGTTTGCCTGCACTTTGGGAGGTTCCGACGGAGGCGTGTCCGTGGCTTGAACAGGAGGTGCTGCCGGGGGAGACGGAGGAAGGAGTGTTTGCAACAATGCCGCAATTTCTCCATCCAGTGCTGCCATGTCCGCCCCCGGATTCTCAGCCAGGTATTGCGCCTTCAACTCATCCGCCAGAGCGGGGGTCAGCGTCGCCTTGTCTACGGATTTCGATGTCAACCAATCTGCAAATGTCATTTTCTGTCCTTTTGCCAGTCCACTGGCGGTTATGGTTAAATGTGTGGAACGATCCGCTCCAACGGGTACAATACTGATTTCACAAAGGCGAATATCCCGGGTCAGGTAAAGCGGACCGGTAAAGGTCTGCGAATTGGCCTGAACGGTTTCACGCGGCGGAATCCAAACGAGGTTTTGAGTGACAAGCGTCCCACTTCCTACGCTGGCTTCCCAACGATGGCCAAGCCTGGACGCGGCGACAATCTCGGCCACTTTTTTTCCCGCGTCGCCAGTCGTGGCGGTAAGGAGGCCGGTCGCGGTGATCTTGCGTCCGTTGTTGTGAAGCGACGTGGTATGTCCCAAAACGAGTTGGGGATCGTGCATCCACAAAATCGGAACGTTCGCTTCCTTCATGGACAACGTTGCCAGGTCAATGACAACGGGAATCATGTCAAATTCGGGCAACAGCAAAAAACCACCTGCGTAGGCTGGCTCCATGGAAATGACCGGAATCCGCTTGTCCATGGCATGAATGCTGCATATTGACCGTGTTTGGATGTTCATGATTGCTGTCCATTTTGAATAAATTCCTGCACTTTCGCCGGGTCGTAAAGGACGCGGCTGCCAAGGTGATACGAGGGCAAACCCTGACGTCGCCAGCCGGAAATGCGTCCTGCCGAAATTCCAAGCGTTTGCGCAAGTTGTTGCGCCGTACGAAGTTGTGGAAGCAGAGTCGGAGGAGGGGTTTCAGGAAGCGGTTCGGTTCCTTCCGCAGTAACGGAGGTTAGGGGCATACCTGTTTTTACATTTTCCAGCGTCAGACCCAGTTCCGCAAGCCGTGCCTGTTCGTCCGCGATCTGCGTCAGTTCGGAATTCCAGTCCTTATTTTTCGTGGCAAAGTAGTCTTTCAGCGACAACATCCGATTCTGAACCAGCGTCACGGCAACGTCCGTTTTGGTCTTTGGTAATTGACCCAGCGATTGAAAATCAGGTGATCCAGCCGTGCCGAGGAAAAATTGTAACTGCTCGAATCATTCGTCGCAATGTTGCGCGGAAGCATACTCCCCGCCCCTGCGACCGTCACGTTGGTATTCAGGAAAGAGGCAAAATCCACCGCCAGTGCCTCGTTTTTCAGCTGCGTTACTTTCTGACCATTCCCCAACGTCAAAAGCCCTTTCCGCGGCATTTTGATCGTGTCCATCGGATCGGGGACGGGATCGTTTTCTTCATCAAAAGGCAACTCCGATGTCACGATTCCATGTATCCGTGAGTTCGTTCGCGCACTCTCGATCGTTTCCTGACGCAAATCTTCCACCGCCCGCAGCGATCTTTCCGACGAGTCGAAAAGTGGAAAACCGCGATGCTGCTCCGGGAAGAATGGTACAAAAAAATGGAGTATCTCAAAAGCCGGAAAACGATCCCAACAAAGCGGACAACTCACGTGTGGATTTATATTTTTTTTCTCAATCCAGTAGCCAATCGGCTCTTCTTCAGCGTCGTACTCAATCCCGTCCAACGTGTTTGGATCGTGGTACAATTCCGGGGGTGAGCTGATTCGTTTCGGCTCCACCGGAACGATTTTCATCCCCTCTGTCCCCCAACCCTGAATCCGCGCAAATCCTTCCCCGTCATACGGTAACGACAAAACCATCATCGAAAGCGTTTCGTAAAAACCAGACTGTTCCGCCCAGGTTTTGAACGACTGTTCCAGACGGTGATTCAAGCACTCGTCCGGCGTCCGAAACTGCACATTCGGCGGAGTCCCCAAAACCGAAAGCATTTCCGAAAACGCCATGTGAAAAGCGTTCGGATTGTCGCAAAACAACTTCCGACTCGACGCTCGCGCACGTTTTCGCTCCCGTTCGGAATAAATCTCGTCGGCGTAAAGGTCTCGTGAAATCGGGCGTTCATCGTTGATGTCGTCCAGACTGGCATCCAAAACACCCGCCGCCCGCAACGGTTTGCGCGACACCTTCCGTTTCGGCCAGAAACTGGATAAAAAACTCGTGATTTTTCGCGTCGACTCCACCATCGGTTCAGTCCTTCAATTTCAAAAAGCGTATCTGCGACTTCGGATTTTTGCCCGCACGACGCGCGTCCAAACGGTCCGCAACGTCCAGAGGCTTCAAAGCATCCATCATCGTCTTCGTCATCGAAACCCCATCCACTGACGTACTTTGCGATGCAACACCGCCTGACGCAAGCCCTTTCGCAATCTGTTCCAGATCAATCGTCTCGTTATTTTCAGCCATGATCAACCTTTCTTCCATTTTTGCTTTTGGAGTTCCGAATACTTGACTCGTTTACGATGCCGAGGTGCATCCAACTCCGCCTTCTGGCCAATCTTGCAAATCGACGCGGCGATAAAATTCATTGTGTCGCAGTCCCCATAATGGTCGTCCCGCTCCGCTTTATCATCCCATCGTAACATTGTTTTGCCCGAACTCAGCCGGACGGGACGGTATTTTTTCGCCGTCATCTCCATGAAAAAACGGCGGTGGCGGGAAGGTCCACCCTTGAAAAGCGTCATGCAGCCACCATCCCCAACCGGGGTCAACCATCGGGAAAGTGCGTAGGCTTTCCAAAAATCACGAAACGCAATCACTTCCCGACGATGCGTCCCCTCAATGTATTTCCACTCCAAACCACCTTCTTCCGTCCGCTTTCGAGGCTGGTGGCCGGACGCATACCAATCCCCAACATAACCTACCAGCTTCTCTCGATACTCCGACTCCTTCAAAAACTTCGATACCGTTTTTCGGAAAAGCCCGTTGTTGTTGTCCAAAACGATCTTTTCCAAGTAAATTTCGCTGCCATCCTCCCGACGATACGTCCGATTTAGCAACTCCCCAACCAACGCATCCAAAGCCGCACGCATCGCTCCCGCTTCACCCGCTCCCGCATACATCTTGCGCAACGAAAACGGGACTTTCGATTGCTTCCACGCCGTGTTTGGCTGCTGTGGCCAAGTGCCATAAGCAATGGTGTGACCGTCAAAATTCGGACCCCACGCCGCTACCGTGTAGTACAAAACGTTTCCATGAACATCGATCGCCGCCGTCAGTTTCGATGCCCAATCCGGCGATACCCACTCCTCCAGCGTGTGGCTTATCTTCCCCAGGAATTTATCCTCGTCAAGACGCTCCACCTCCTCCGATACCCGTGC
Source organism: Planctomycetia bacterium (assembly GCA_030527185.1). GTDB lineage: Bacteria > Planctomycetota > Planctomycetia > Pirellulales > Thermoguttaceae > RGIG3701. The sequence goes on from JAUNBF010000068.1 coordinate 5,389, forward strand.
CCCCACAATACACTGCTTCTCCTGCTGAAACGCCTCCTCTCGCAATATCAGAAGGTATTCCCGCATGATATTTTCAATCGCCGAAACGCCCGTATACTTTTGAGCATATCGCTCCGGCCAACTGATTTCACACCCCGCATCCATCTCCAACCGGTGCTGCTGGTAATAAGACGATGCCTTCGCGTACGCTCTGGACGCCGCTCGCTTACGCTCATTCGACCCAAATTCCAATACCCCAGCGTCGTATTCCTCCTCCCAAATCGTCCGATACTTCTCCCATAAATCCATACGATTCGGGAACTTGTAAACCGCCTGGAGACTCACTCCATCAAAACGACGATCTCGCAATATCCGCGACATGAAGCACTGGTCATGAAAGGGTGTACCAAGCACAATCACACTCATCGGCGCATCCCCTGAAAGTCCCAATATGTCCTTGTCAAACTTCTCCAGTAATTTCGATATCCGGTCTTCCGACTGCGAAATCTCCAAATCCTGTACGTCGTCCAGCAACAACAAATCGGGACGCAGAGGAATCCCCTTCTCGTCCACAAAACCCATCCCGCGTATCTTCGACGTCACGGACTGGAAAACCACCACCGCGCCACTACTCGCCACTCCAGGCAACGTCGGAAAGCGGAATATCCGCTTGCCGTTCTTCGTCGCACCCCACGTCAAGCGAATGTCCTCACCACCGTACGTCACCTTCCGCTGCGCATAATTCCCACGTACTTCCAACGCCTGAAATACCTCAGGATAGTCCGCCGAAAATACCGTATCCGTCTGCAAAAACTGACCCTCAAAATACTGTACCAACGTCTCCGTCGTACTCATCGACGACGTAAAACAACATACAAAATGTTTCCGACCCGTCATCACCGCATACGTGATCGCCTCAACCGACTTGAAACTCTTCGCCTCACCTCGAGGCGCCTGAAGTGCTAGCCATGTCTCTCCACTCCCCAACGCCCCCGAAAGTGAGTCATACATCTTCCCATGGTTCCCACTCGCTCGATGCTTGTGACGGTACGAACAATACACCGACGACCAGGATGATAACGACTCCTCCGCTCTCGCTCGACGCCCCACGTCCTGACAACGCCGTAACTCCCCAAGCTCCGCTCCCGCCGCGATGCGCGCACGCTTCTCCGCCGCTACGTAGGCATTGTGTTCGGATCGCTGCGGCTCGGTGTACTTGCGTGGCATCGCTCATCGGGGGAACGTTTGGATGAATGTTTTTTGCTAAACTGTTTTCAAAATCGTGACTCAAGTGCTAAGAGATGTTTCTCACCGTTTTGGGGGAAGAACCCGCCGCAACAGACGGCAACACAAACAAACGGGAGCGACAACACCAGAAAGTATATCCCGTAAGACTTGTTCATGGAAGAGTTTTGGAGACTTGCAAAGTCAACTGGTTGACTTTACGTCAAAAATTTTTTATTTTTTTCTCCAACGGGTCGGGCAACGGTCTCAATTGTGCGCACCGTCACGCCACAGTCATGGCACAGTCGAGATCGGAGAATCACCCCGACGCTACCCATTTTTACCATCACAACCATCGTATCGCGACTTCCGCAGTTGGTACACCGCCAAATGGAGTTAGGCCGTTTTCGTTGTCGAGTTTTGGTTGTTCGGGTACACATCCTGTTTTTTTCCCTTTCTGTTCGAGGTATGTTGCCAGAGCTTTCCCGCCGAGTTGACGGTAGAACGCCTCCTGTTTTGCCTCCCACAGAGCCTCCTCCTCTGGAGTGAGTACAGTGTCGGGAGGATTGTCTGCCGCATCGTCCGGTCTGTAAATTCTTTTCGGCGGCGGTGGTTGGTACTTATCAGGAACGTTAAGGCGTTCGTTGTCGATTTGCAGTTGAATCCATCGGAGTCCCTCATCTTCGCCATAGTCACGGCACACGCTGGCCAGTTGGTCCAGGAAATCGAGATGGTTGATTATACTGATATTGTAGTATCGGTGAGCCTGTCTCATTTCGACCCATCGGCGATACCCATCCTTGATACGCTCACTGGCAAGCTCAGGCCGGGGGTCGTCGTATGTGAGCGGCAGCCGCAGTTGAACGTAACACTTGTCACGCTCTGTCACGCCTGTCACGCTTTTTGCCCCAGTGTCACGCGACGCACGGGCAACGCTCTTTTGAGTCAGCGGTTTGCTATTTGATTGTTTGTTTGCTTGTTTTTTAAAATTAATATTTTCTTGATTACAATCAATCAAACAAACAATATCCTCGTAACGCCCCGTAACGCTTTTGTCACGTTGCGTAACGCTTTCGTAACGCTCCGTAACGCTGGCGTAACGTTTTCGTAACGCTGCTGACGTTCGCGGTTCAGGCGACGTTTGCGTTCTTCGAGTGATTCATCGGCTGGAGCATCGGGTATGGTTTTCGTGGACGGAGCGGGCACGGCGGTGGTTAGCACGTTGTCGGGTACATTGTCGGGCACCTTGTCGAATGCGACATCAGGCGGGATCAATGGAGCCGCGTCCTCCCCCATCTCGAACGTCACGGTAACACGGGCACCCGTAATGTCCAACCGAATATTTCGCACATTGTCAGGAATTTCGATGTTCATTTTGCTTTACCCAGTATAAAAACCGCCTCCCTGCGCTCGTGGTATCACCATCCCTGCGGAGGACTTGCCAAAAACACCCCCCGGTACACATCCCCTGGCCAGTGGAGATGCTCAGCGTATTTCTCACCGATCTACCGGATTGTGGTTTGCTCGAAATCGGAAAGCGTCCATACAACGCCCCTCCTCGCCCACACTTTCCGCGCATAGACGACCATATTCAGGTCTATCGCTTCCGATCTTGACATACTCATGTACCTGCCCAGCCGGGCGGAGATACGTGGATTTTTTTGCGGTGTTCGAGTCCACAAAAAATTATGTACGTCAATTTTGTGATTTTGCTGCTTTCCGACGGATGTACCCTCGTAGGATACGCCGGACGAACTGGCTGAAAGTCTCATCGTCCCGCTCTTTGTAAAGAGCCTGTAGCTCTGCTTTCAGCGCCGGCGGCACGGAAATCGTCAGCAAAGTATACTTTTTATCCATATCCAAATTCTACCTCCTTTCCCCATGCTTCCAGGGCGGTAGCCGCCCGCGTCATACTTTGGTAGTGGCGGCGAGTCACAGTATCGCTTGTGTGTCCAAGGACAAGCTGAGCATCTGGTACCAACGTCCCAACGAAGCGTCTGATGGCGTGCCAAGTCCCGCGAATTGCGCGTAATAGCCCCGCCTTGAGGATGATTTTATGTCTTTCCTTCCAAAAAAGACTCTCACTATGCGGCCACACAAAAATCGGATCGTCCGGCCTACCGCGGGGCATCTCATTGAGGATAGCCTGCGCCGCCGTGCTTAACGGTATCACCTTCTCCACACCCGTTTTCTCGACTTCCGCCGGAATCACGACGCACCACATCCCTTCCCAGCGTCGCAGATACTCCCATTTTATCCCCAACAAGTCTCCTTTCCGCACGCCAGTCAGAGCTAAAAACTGATAGGCCAACCGCCACCAATCCGGCGCGGCAATCTCTGGCAACTTCGGATACTCAGCACACTCGGTCGCTTTGATAACCGCCTGTACCTCTTCACGGGTTGGTGTTTTCGCAGTCGGATTCAGATAGACGCGGACAACGGGAAACTCTGGCGGCATGGGGATAAGCTCTTTCGCGTCACGGTTTTTGGGCGATTTTGGCCCCGCATAATCCAGTACAGACCGCAGGGCACTACAGTGCTTGTGGATAGTAGCCGGGCTAATCGGCTCCTTCGTCCATCGGCTAATCTCCTTTCGTGCATCCGTAACAAACTGCACCATGGTTTTTTTCGTTATCTCTTTCAAAGGCGGATTCCCCGTGATTTTTGCCCATAGTGCTAGCGACTGTTCCCGTTGCTGCAAGGTATTCCTTTTCAGGTTTTTTGGTTCGGAAACCTCTGGTTTATAACACTTTACGTAAAACTCCGTCAACGTCATCGTATCCGACAACCCGTCCGCCCTCTGCTGCTGTTTTGCTTCGGCCATAACCGCCACATCCGCCACCTTCCAATCCAGCACTTTACGGCCATACTTTGCCACCATCTCCCGCACAGTCATATCATAAGAAACATCCATTTTACCACCTCGACACATTTTACATATTTTGCACTATCATTATATCTTTACAGTGCAAAATCTCCCTCAAGTACGCAAGTACCCAAGCCTATAAAATGAGGATTTTTTTGATATTTTTTCGGTCTAAAGTCGCATCGTACCGATTATAGCGGTTAGACGCGTGTCAAAATCTTCTGTCGGGTAGTGATCCGCAAAAAATTTATATTTCACTTATAAAAGTTTTATAGCAGATACAAAAAACTTTGTCAACAGGGGGGGCAAGAAATAAAAAAATGCTGGGCGGACACGCAAATAAGAATTTACACCCAGCATTTCTTGACTCCGCAGTCCTGCCATTCGGGTCACTACTCCCTATCGTTGGCCTTGACCAACGGCGGCAACTCATTGCAAAACAACGAGTTACGGAAAATCTTTGCGACTTTCACAAGCGGCAAATTTTCAATCTATTACCGGAGGTGGGAGTCGAACCCACATGTCCGTGAGGACAATGGATTTTGAATCCATCGTGTCTGCCATTCCACCACTCCGGCTAATGTTGATTTTATTGTAGCTACTTTTCCATTTTTCGCAAGGAGGGGGGGAAGGGAGATAACAAAAATTCTGATTTCTCCTTTATGAATATTCCATCGGTTCGATGTGAATAATGACGTCCACAATTCCGAGAGGGCTGTCCAGGAGTTTTCGCTCAATGAGGTGCGATAATGAATGGCTTTCCCGGACGGTCATGTCGGGACGGACGCGGATGTGTAGGTCGACTTCCCAGTCGTTATTGCCCAGGGAACGGGTCCGAATGCGGTGCGGTTGGTGCGTTCCAGGGCACGAAAGGACAATCTCCTCGATTTTTCCGATATTTTCCAGCGTTGTCCCTGCGTCCAGGAGTGTTCCCAACGTCGGATAGAGTATCAGCCAGGCCGCGTAGAGAATCATCCCACCGACGAGAATCGTGCCGACCGGGTCCAGAAAGGAGTACATCGGTCCACCCAGCATGATTCCTCCCACGGTCAACGCGGCGGGAATGGAGCTTAACGCATCGGTACGATGGTGCCACGCATTGGCAACTACCGCGCTGGAATGGCATTGCCGTCCGACATTGGCGGTCACCTGATAGAGAAATTCTTTGATCAGAATCGACAATATTGCCGCAGCCAGAGCTATCCAGCCGGGGCCTGTCACCACGGGATTCTTTTCCAGGAACATTTCTTGCAATGCCACCACTGCTTCGTAAATCAGGTTTCCTCCTGCCAGCAGCAATGCCGATCCAATGAAAAGTGTCACCAGCGACTCCACTTTCGCATGACCATACGGATGTTCCTGATCCGCAGGCTGTTGCCAGAATCGAACTCCAATCAAAACAACGGCGTCGGTCATCAAGTCGCTCAGGCTATGGATGGCGTCTGCGACCAGAACCTGGCTATGACCCCAAATTCCTGCCGCCAGCTTCAGCAGCACCAGCAGAAAATTAGCCAACGCTCCCCATAATGTGATGAGTTGAATCGCCTGGGCAGAGGATTCCTCAGAACGCTGCTTCGTCAACATCTTCACCCACCTTCATGAACCATGAACTATTTATATGTATTCTGGGAAAATGAACTCCAATTGGTGGAATCGCCGCCAAGCGTAAAAAATCCCGCCAAAACTGATTATCGTTGAATAAAGGAGGTAATAGGGAGTCCATAAAAGCATCTCTCCATCTGCTGAGTAAAGCGTTTGGCACAAACTAATAGGTTTGTAAACGACCTCTTCGACTGCCTCGTCTCCTTCCTTTGAGGGGAGAGAAGATACAGGAGTCGCTTCTCCGACCGTCACCAGCCGAAGCCCTTCCAAAAGAGGAGCGACTGGATTGAGCATCATCAATTGACTACCACGTGGTCCAAACATTTCCGGCTCGTAAAATACCGGGGTAAAGAAGATTCCAAACGAAACCACGACGGCTACGAGATATTTCACATCCCGATAAAAAACGTTCGCACAGGCCACCAGCATCATCACTGCCAACGCCAAACAGACCAGTTCCACTGCCAAAAGAGGAATCCATAGCCAGTGAATCGTGACTGGCATTCCCAAAATCACAAACAGTAGGCACAGAATCAGGGAGGCAATGAATGTATCAAAAATCTGGGTTCCAATACAGGTCAACGGAAAAACTTCCCGTGGAAAATAAATCTTCGTCACCAGATTGATATTTCCGATCAAACAACCACTCCCACTGCCGATGCTCCCTGAAAAAAACGACCATGCGACCGCTTTTACCGACATGGCAGCAATCACCATAATATCCAACGGGATACCCGATAATTTCGACATTGCCAGTTTTACCACACAACCGCTCAAAACAATCATGATCGGTGTGAAGAGTGCCCAGCCACATCCCATGATGGTTTGTTTATAGCGCAGGCGAATATCGCGTAAAACCATCTGATACAGCATTTCCCGATAGTGAATTACCTCCAAAAACATGGCGTACCACGGTTCCTGAGGTTCCTCCAAAGGGTGATTTTCATCCTTTTCCAACTTTTTCTCGGATAAAACTGGCGATTCCATCATATCTCCTGAAAGATTTGTTCTTCTTTTTTCTTAATTTGGTACATGTGCTCTAATTTGATGATAATTAAACCCAACGTTGCGGTATAATACGTAATTTCCATCGTGTACAGGGACACGAACTGGGCCGTGACACAATAACCGCTTAAAGCCACGATTACCATTTGTGCGTAAATTTTCAACTGAGGGTCGGCAACTTCTATCGAACCACGGGCATATGGCAACAGTCGTTTCAAAATCACCAGAAAGAATCCTAATTGCAAGACCAACGCTGGGATACCGGAGTCGGCTCCTGTCTGCATCCAGGTGGAGTGGGCTTCCAAATAGACCCCGAAATGAGTACGCGAATACGTTGTCCAGTTTTTCACGCCAACTCCCACCAAGGGTTTGTCCTGCATTACTTTCAAACATCGCAGCCACGCATCCACACGTCCCTGGGCGGAGGCGTCACGTTCGGCTTCATCCGCGAAACTTGTCATAAAACGTTCCCGGACACTCGGCCCGGCCAATTGAAGTCCCAAAACCGCTATGATAAAAAACATGAACAGATTTTCCATCGTCTTGGGCAGAAGTAAAAATGTCACAAAACCAACCACGCACAATCCCAACATTCCCCCACGAGACATCGAAAAGAGAACAACGTGTATCTGCAAAAGTGCCAGAAAAAAGGCAATGGCTTTCAGAACCGGATTTTTTTGATTCATCCCCTCAAAAAAGGCCAGTGAGGCTCCTACCACCATCGTTACCGCGAAAAAGTTGTTGTCCATTCCCGCGTAACCGAGTAGTTGAAGACGGTCAAACCCCTGCCAGTACGAAATATTCAATTCATACGCCACAAAACCACTACCAAAAATCAAGGCCCACAAAACCCATTTCATCTGCCGTGTGGTGTTGCACAAGGTAATTACGATGAGCATTGCCAGAAGAAGTCGGATATTCATCAAAATAATGACTTCTCCGGCAGGAGTCCAGTGCGTGGCTGCCAGAGAAATGGTAATCCAGACAACATACAGGAAGATAAGTCCCAATGGGAGCAATCCTTTCCCAAAATCCCAATTTCCGCAATGATTCATCATCCAACCGACAATGGTAGGATAGGCAATCACCTCTGAATAACCAAATTGAGAACCAAAAAGGGTTGGCGGAATGGAATAATACCAGAGTGCGTGAGGATGCATGACTCCAAAAAGAATATAAATGATAATTCCCACAAAAGGATAGAACAGAGAAAGTGACATTCCCAAAAATGTCAGCAAATGAACGAATATATAACCTTTCATGGGAACTCCGTTTCAGGACACTTTCAAAAAGGATGCCAACCGATCCAGTTGTGTTTGCCAACCATATTTCTCCACCACCAGTTTTCGTCCCGCCTGTCCGAGAAGAGTCCGTCGGGATTCCTCCTCAAACAACCGCGGAAGTGTCTGTTGCCAGGCTTCCACACTTGAACAGACGACGAAATCTTGCCCGGCCACTCCCTGAATCCCCTCCGCCGCACAGGGGGAAACGACCACCGCTTTCCCCATCGAACACGCTTCCAGAACCTTATTCTGCAAACCACGTGCCACCTGGAGAGGAATCACCACCACCTGAGTACGTTTCAGATATGGTCGCACATCAGGAACCCCTCCGATGAGATGGGCACCGGGGGTATTCCGGCAAACCTGTTGCAACGTGGCGGTCGGACGGTTCCCCACAATATCCAGCACAAAGTCCGGGCAACGTTTTCGCAGTGGAGGGAGGACTTTTTCCAAAAACCATCGAACACCCTCAACATTCGCCTGATAGTCGAGGGCACCGACGAAAACACCGCGGCAGGGAATTTCCACTTCCGCCTGTAGGAATGGCTGTTCCGCGTTGAAATACTCCGTATCGACACCGTTGGGAACCGAAAAAATCGACTCGATGGGACAAAAACTGCGATACAACGCCACTTCTTCGTCCGTCACGGCCAGCAAAACGTCACTTTTTTGACCGACTTTTTTCTCCCATTCCCGAAGTCGCTTTCCTTCTGTCCGAAACAGAATCTTTTTCCAAAGCGGAGCTTCCCGTGCGTAATCGAACCATTTCTGACTGTCGACGTCCACCAAATCGGTCACGATTCGCGGACGCCGCGTCCAAATCGGCTCCATGGCGGCAATATAGGGAAACATGCTGGAGCAAAAAACCACCACCACATCCCACGATTCCTGCCGTGCCCATTCCTGGAGTCCGCGACGCAACACGGGATGGGAAAACAACCCTTCTGTCATCGTTTTTCCCATTGCCAGCGAAACCGCTGCCCGACGCCATTTCCCCCATTTTCCCCACGGCACAGCCAATACATTTTCACAAAGACCGTTCAAAACCTCCCACGATTCCTCTTGCGGCGTCTGATCGTAAAGTGTGCCGAGCCAGACCTTGCCCATCGAAGCCATTCGTCGCAAAAAGTGAAACGAACGGATACTGTCCCCACGATTGGGGGGATGGGGAAATCGGTGCGTGAGAAACAAAATCTTCATGCCGGAATCATGTCGCTTTTTCGTTTTCGATGACCTCAGACAGCTTGCCAAATGTAAAATCCTGCAACAATCGCTCCAGTTTCGACGCATTTTTTCGCAGCCCTACCCGATGGCGAAACTGCGTCATTCGCGAGCCAAAAGGCAAAACCGGTTGTTCCGGGTCCAGTTCCCAGGGATGGATGTAGAACACAAATGGACGGCTCCGATTCACTTTTTTCAGGCAAAACCGACTCAACGCATACGGATAGAGCCGAAAATAACCACCTCCTGAAACGGGAAAATTCCACTTCCCCAACCGAACCACCGACGGCGGAAATTCCCACAGCGTCCCACGGGGAGTCTCCACCGGATGGATCGTAATCGGTGCGTCGGGAATGCCATACCGATCATGATGGATGGGAAAAAGGCTCGAATCGTATCGAAATCCTTCCTCCACCAACACGTCAAATGCCCAAAGCGACTCGGTCGTGACGGAGAAACTCGGTGCCCGAAACGCCGCAACTTCCTGCCCGGTCAAATCTTCCAAGTTTTTTTTCCCACGTCGCAAATCTTCCCGAAATGTTTCCGGTGTCAGATGATATAAAAGTTGATGTTCCCCACTGTGAAATCCAATTTCATGCCCCCGCGACGCAATTTCCCGAACCAGTTGCGGAAACTTCCTCGCCACCCAGCCCAGAATAAAAAACGTTCCCAAAATCTCTTTTTCGGACAGCTTTTCCAGAATGAGTTTCGTACCAAATTCCACTCGCTGCGGATAATCTTCCCACTGCGACCGGGCAATAAAAGGTTCAAACGCGGAAACCTGATAAAAATCTTCCACATCCACCGTCAGTGCGTTTTTCATAGCTTTCCTGCAATGTTATTCCTGGCTCTTGTCGGTGTACGTTTGGGGGATGTCTCCTCCGACGGAATGTTCCGAATACATGTAGGCAGGCACTTCCACTTTCCGCTCCACTCCTGCCCAACGGACACAAAGCCGTCCGGGGATGCCGAGCAGCCGTAAAAAGGTGGCAAAAAATATCCGCGCGTCCAGTTCCAGACAACCCGTCTTGATATACTCCAAATCCAAAGTCAGCTTCCGACGAACACTCTCCAAATCGGAATCGGGAGGCAAATTCATCTGCGCCAGCCCCGTCACCCCCGGTGAAATGAGGCTCCGGTGGTCGTATCCCGGAATCTCCTCCGAAAGGCGAACGGTAAACTCCGGGCGTTCCGGTCGCGGTCCAATCAACATCATTTCGCCCAGCAACACGTTGAATATCTGCGGCAATTCGTCCAAATGCGTCGGACGCAACAATTTCCCCACCTTCGTGATTCGCGGATCGTTCACACTTGTCCAAACCGGGCCTGTTTTTTTCTCCGCGTCGGGAATCATCGTCCGAAATTTCAACAGCGTAAAGACACGACCTTTCAATCCGACCCGTCGCTGGCGGTAAAAAACAGGTCCGTCCGATGTCAAAATCAGCAAAATCGCGATCGCAAACATCATCGGAAGCCCCGGAATCAGCAACAACAAGGCCACGAAACGATCAAACCAACGCCGAAACCCAAAATACCGTGGCACAACGATTTCTTCCACTTCCGCACCTGAAGAAGCGGCTTCGGGGATGGGCGATAATGTTTGCGTCGTCATCGGGCGACCTTCTTCCTTATGATCAGACAAGTGTTTTCAGACTCATTCTACTTGAAAACCAGGCAACATCGGTACATTCCATTTTTTCGGTTTTTCCCTTAAAAAAGTCAAACTTTTTTACCTTTTATTTACTCCAACGCTTTCTGTGCCAGAATTTTTCCAATTCCCTCCCCCTTTTCCAGCAGTTCCGCGTCGGGACGCCACCTGCATTTCAACGGTTCGCTTACCGGATTCCACTGCACTTTCTCGAACCACGTGGTCATTTCCTCCACCGCTCCGCGTCCCCAGCCGTGCGAGCCAAACGCAAGCGTATGTTCCACCGGCGGCTTCAGTCCCTGGAGGTAGTTCATCACCGCCGCCATCGTCGGCATCGGGAGCGTATTGAGCGTCGCGCTTCCCATCGCCACACATTTCGCGTCCATCACGGCCGTGGCAATCTGCGTCAGAGACGATTTCCGAACGTGAATCTTCTCCACCTTCACCCCTTCCACACTCACCGCTCCGGCATAAATTGCGTCCGCCAGCATCTCCGTACTTTCCCACATCGTGTCGTACAGAATCACCACTTTGGCCTCGGCCGTCCGGGAAGCCCAACGCTGGTAGCAATCCAGAATCGCCCCCAGATTCTTCCGCCAAATCACGCCGTGGCTGGGGGCAATCATCTCGATCGGCAACCCCTTCGCCTTTTCCAGCACCTGCAACACCTGGCGACCGTACGGATAGACGATGTTGGCGTAGTACGTTTTCGCCTCGTCCAGAATCTGTTCCAACGGAAGCTCGTCGTCGAAACGTTCGCTCGACGCAATGTGTTGCCCAAAACCGTCCATGGAAAAGAGGAGCTTCTTCTCGCCAACATACGTCATCATCGATTCCGGCCAGTGAACCATCGGCGTATTCACAAATGTCAGCGTATTTTCCCCCAGCGACAACGTTTCCCCATCCTGCACGATTTGCACCCGCCAGGAACTGGTGTCGGTGTAGCGGCTCAGCGTCTCGTGACAACGGGCGTTGCAAACCAGCACCGCATTAGGCAGTTGCGGCAAAATCACGCTCAATGCCCCAGCGTGATCCTGTTCGGCATGGTTGCAAATGACGTAATCGACCCTGTCCAGCGACGTTAGGTCTTGAATATTCTCCAGAAGAGCGGCCGCAAACGGCTTCTTCACCGAGTCGATCAACGCTGTTTTCGTGTCCCGAATCAAATACGCGTTGTACGTCGCTCCGTGAAACGTTTTGTAACTGTGAAAGTCCCGAATATTCCAATCGACATAACCAACCCAGTCGATTCCCGGCATGAGTGTTGTGTGCATTGCTAACTCCTTTCGTTCATGAGGTTATTTCATTCCCCATCATTCCTTTGTGCCGTTGCACGGTTTTATTTATGGGTTTACAATATATAACGCGACAAATCTTCATCCTGTGCAACTTCGCTCAAACGCTGATTCACATACGCCGCGTTGATCATCACCCGCCCGCGACCGATTTCCGACGCCTCAAAACTCAGTTCCTCCAAAAGCCGCTCCAGAATGGTATACAACCGCCGGGCACCGATATTTTGCGACGTCTGGTTGACTTTCCAGGCATACTCCGCCAACGCTTCCACCGCGTCCGCCTCGAAAACAACTTCGACCCCTTCGGTCTGGAGCAGCGCTTCGTATTGCCGTAGGAGCGAATTTTTCGGCTCCTGGAGAATACGCTCGAAATCTTCCTTTTGCAAATCTTTCAGCTCGACGCGGATGGGGAACCGCCCCTGCAATTCCGGCATCAAATCGCTTGGCTTGTTGCGGTGAAAGGCTCCGGCGGCAATGAAGAGGATGTGGTCGGTTTTGACATAGCCGTAACGGGTTTGAATCGTGGTGCCTTCAACAATCGGGAGCAAATCACGCTGCACCCCCTGTCGGGAAACGTCGGCTCCGTGGGCATGTTCCGACGCAACGATTTTGTCAATCTCGTCGAGGAAGATGATTCCTGTACTTTCTGCCAACTCAATGGCTGCCACGTTGACTTTATCCTCATTGATCAGGGCGTTGCACTCCGCGTCGAGAAGGATTTTCCGCGCTTCCCGCACCGGCATTTCCCGCACGACCGTTTTCTGTGGCAGGATTTTTTCAAACATGTTGGACAGTTCCGCGTCCATGGAATCGTTCCCCATGTTCATCATCATGAACGGAGAGGCATTTTTCCGTTTGACGGGAATTTCGATCATTTCGTCGTCCAATTCCCCCGCTCGGAGCCGTCGCCGCATCGATTCGCGGAACTCGGCGGCCAGTTTTTCCGCGTCCTCCTCCAGATTTTCCGTCACTTCCGGTTCGGCTTTCGGTTCCTCCTTCTCCGGCGGGTTTGCCGCAGCATTTTCCGGTGGAACGGTCAGCGTATCGACGAAATTCATCCACTCTTTCGGCAACGTCCCCTCTTTTTTGGAAGCATTTTCGGCCAGATTTTTGAAAACGCTGGCAAACGATTCCATCATCTCTTTCGGCAAAACGCCCTGGAGATGAATCATTCCTGCGGGGGTCGGAGGGGCGGACGGCGGACTTGATTCCCGTGGAGCCACTTCCGACGACGAGAGCGGGACGAGGATGTCGAGCAACTTTTCCTCCACTTTCCGCTTTGCCTCATCGAGTACTTTTTCCCGTTCTTCCACACGCACCAGGCCGATCGCGTTTTCGACCAGTTCCCGCACCATACTTTCCACATCCCGGCCATAATAGCCAACTTCGGTGTACTTCGTCGCCTCCACTTTCACAAATGGCGCAGCCGTCAACTTCGCCAATCGACGGGCAATTTCCGTTTTTCCCACCCCGGTCGGACCAATCATGAGGATGTTTTTCGGCGAAATCTCTTCCCGCATCCCTTCCGGCAATTGCTGACGTCGCCAACGGTTCCGAATGGCAATTGCCACCGCCCGTTTCGCTTCGTCCTGCCCGACGATGTGATGATTCAGTTCCTGAACGATTTCTCTTGGACTTAAAGGACGCACGGCATTTCCTCCACAAGGATGTTGGAATTGGTGTAAATATCGATTTCCGACGCGATCTCCAGCGACTTGCGCACAATCTCCGCCGCGGACAACTCCGTATTCCGCAACAGCGCTCTGGCCGCCGCCACCGCAAAATTCCCCCCAGAGCCAATCCCCAACACGCAGTCGGTGGGCTGAATCACATCCCCGTTACCAGTAATCAGGAGCGTATTTCTCGCGTCGACCACCGTCATGAGCGCTTCCAGCCGCCGCAGTGCCCGATCCGTCCGCCATTCTTTGGCCAGTTCCGTCGCTGCCCGTGGGACATTGGCGGGAAAATCTTTCAGACGTGCCTCGAACCGCTCCAACAGAGCAAAAGCGTCCGCCGTCGTTCCCGCAAAGCCGCAAATAACCTTTCCGTCGGCAATTTTGCGAATTTTTACCACGTCATGCTTCATGATCGTCGTTCCGACCGTGGCCTGCCCATCCCCGCCAATGGCAACCGTACCGTTTCGGCGAACCGTCAAAATCGTGGTGGAGTGCGATTGTATACGTTTCATGATTATCCGTTCTCCAACGTTGAGAGACCCTACTGAAAAGGTTTCCTCTGAAAATGTGATGAAGTATCTACTTCATTATACCATTTTTCCAAGGTTCCAGTAGGGGGAAGGGGGAATGATCAATCATTATTATAAGGGGGATTGATTTTGGTGGGGAGAGGGGTTATAATTTTCTTTGAGGTAGTTTTTTCGTGAGAGAGGTGAAGATGATGCGATGGACGCGAAGAAAATGGTTGAAGGCCACAGCACTGGCGGGCAGTGTGGGGTTTTGGAAGAAGGCTCACGGACAGTTTGGTTGGATGAAGCCGCAAGGGGGAGGCCAACGTCGCCGTCGGTTTGTGCCGGTGAAGGAGAATAATCCGGCCATTTTGCGGCACGATATGAATTGCGAACGGTGCGGAGACTGCGTGGCGATTTGCCAACAGGTTCAAACGGTTTACGGCCACGGCAAGAATCCTGAGGAGCATGAGTGTATTTACTGCGGCCAGTGTACGGCCATTTGCTGGAACCACGGTGTGACCGAGCGGTTCCATCTCCAGGAGGTCTCTCAGGCCATTCGGGAGAAAAAAGAGGGAAAGTCGAAAAAAACGTTCGTCGCAATCACCTCCCCGGCGGTCCGCGTGACGTTGGGGGAGATGTTTCGCATGGCTCCGGGGACGAATGTCGAGGGACAGTTGGTCACGGCATTGAAAAAACTGGGGTTCGATCACGTTTTCGATGCCACGTTCGGAGCCGACTTGACGGTGATGGAAGAGACGGCCGAATTTCTGGAAAAACTTGACGCCCCGGACGTTCCCAAGCCGTTTTTTACGAGTTGCTGCCCGTCGTGGGTGCGATTCGTGGAGCTTTTTTTCCCGGAATTTCGGAAGCAGATTTCGACGTGCAAAAGCCCGCTCCGAATGCAGAGTGCCATGATCAAGTCGTATTTTGCCCAGTTGCAGAAAATTGCCCCGGAGGAAATCGTGGTCGTGGCGGTGACACCCTGCACGGCCAAAAAGTACGAGGCAACGCTGGCGGGCGAGATTCCTGAAATGGATTATGCCCTGACGACACGGGAATTGGGCTGGTGGCTGATGGAGTGGAAGATTCCGTTTGTGGAGCTTGAGGAAACGCCTTTCGATTCACTGTTGGGAAAAGGTTCCACGGCAGGAACGATTTTCGGCAATACCGGTGGCGTGACCGAAGCGGTGTTGCGGACGGCCTACTTTCGCCTGACCGGGAAAAAACCGCCGGAAACGTTCTTTTCGCTCTCGGAAGTCCGGGGGTTGGAGGGGCTGCGGAAGGCGGAAATCGACCTGGGCGGACGCACCATCCGCGTTGGAATCCTCCACGGAACGGGGGCGGCGCGGGAATACCTCAAAATGGCGGAGAAAATGCCGTTCGATTTTGTGGAGGTGATGGCGTGCCGAGGCGGATGTATTGGTGGCGGCGGGCTTCCCACCACGGAAATTCCGCTCACCGACTCGCTCCGCGCTGCCCGAATGCAGGGCTTGTACGCCACCGACCGGGAAAGTCCCCTCCGCATGAGCCACGACAACCCCGAAATCCAGAAGATTTACGCCGACTTCCTCCACTCCCCCGGCAGCGAAACGGCGCGTAAATATCTGCATGGCTAAAGATTCATCATCATTTCATTCATCAAGAAAGGTTTTCCATGAATTTCAAATACGCAATGTGCAACGAGTTGTACGAAGGTTGGGAGCTTGCCCGACAGTTCGATTATGTCGCCCGGTGCGGCTATACCGGGATGGAGTTGGCGCCGTTTACGCTGACGAATGAACTTCCTGCCGACGTGCGGAAAATCACGGCACAAGAACGGTTGGAAATTCGCCGATGTGCCCGAAATAGTGGTGTGGCGGTGGCGGGTTTGCACTGGCTGCTGGCGAAAACGGAAGGTTTCCATCTCACCCATCCCGACGCGGCGGTGCGGAAGCGGACGGTGGAATATGGCAAGGCAATTGTGGATTTATGTGCCGACTTGGGAGGAACGATTCTCGTCTGGGGTTCGCCCAAACAACGGAACATCGAAACGGGCGTGACGCGGGCGGAGGCGTATCGTTACGCGGCGGATGCGCTGGCAGAACTGGCACCGAGACTGGTGGAGACAAACGTTTCGATTGCGATTGAGCCACTTGCTCCTGTCGAGACGAATTTTCTCACCTGTGCGGCGGAAACGGTCGATCTGATTCAGAAAATCCAGTCCCCCAACATCCAGCTTCACCTCGATTGTAAGGCGATGTGGGGCGGAGAACTTCGACCGGATGGAAGCCGTCGTCCGATGGCGGAGGTGATACGGGAGTTTGCCCCGTACACCATCCATTTTCATGCCAACGACCCCAATTTGCGGGGGCCGGGTTTCGGCGAGTTGGACTTTGTGCCAATTTTCAAGGCGTTGCGAGAGACGAATTTCAAAGGTTGGGTGAGTGTGGAGGTTTTCGACTACACACCAGGAGTGGAGGCACTCACTGAAAAGAGCATGGCTTACATGAAAGAGGCGGCTCAAACGGCAGGTTGAGGTTATTTACCGTAGAGACTGTCCTCAATCGCTTTCGCTTCGTTGGACATTCCGCCGTAAACCACTCCGGTAGCTGGTTGTTGGTGTTTGACCCGTCCGACATCCTGACGCATTTCTTCCGTCTGGGTGTTGAAGGGGTCATCGGTTTCCGGCTTGGGACGCTGGAAACTGGACTGGCATCCAGCCAACCAAAGGAGGGAAACGACACACGCCAGGAGGAAAAAAGAACGTCCTCCCGGCTTCCGTCGGTAAAAATGAGATGGCGTTTTTTTCTGAAGGAATAAAAACATTCTTTTTCTCCTAAACGAGTTCATTTT
>JAUNBF010000069.1 GCA_030527185.1 Planctomycetia bacterium
CTTCACGTAATTCGGCATCACCTGCTCCAGAAAATCCCGCACCCGTTTGTACGCTTCCGGTTCATCGATGATGATGGAGGAAATGTCCTCCGAACAGATGTCCCGAATTGTCCGAATCAGGATGTCGCTCTCCTCATAAATGGCGACCGGGCCGGGAAATGCGCAAACACGATTCACAATCGAATTCCACAGCAACAGCAAATACGACAAATCCCGCACCAGATCGCTTCGACTGCGATCCACCCCGGCCGTTCGGACGATGAATCCCAACCCTTTGGGCAACTCGATTCCCTGCATAATGCGTTTCAGACGTTTCCGAGCCGCCTCATCCTCAATTTTCCGGGAAATCCCCACACGACCCAACGCTGGCATCAGCACCAGATACCGTCCCGGAATGCTGATATACGTCGAGAGTGTCGGCCCCTTCATCCCGATTCCATCCTTGATAACCTGCACCAGAACTTCATCGCCTCGCTTGAAAATCTCCTGAATCGGCGGCTTGATTTTCGGGCGTGCCCCGGCATGAAGACTGCGGGAACTCTCATAACACTCTTCGGGACGAATCCCTCCCTGACGAAAATATTGCGGCTCCACATCGCTGATGTGCAAAAAACCGTTTTTCCCAACACCAAAATCGATAAACGCGGCCTGGATACTCGGTTCCAGATTGACCACCACCCCTTTGTAGATGTTCCCGACATAACTGTCCAGGCTCGTACGATCCACGTACAATTCTTCCAAAACCCCATCTTCCACAATCGCAATACGACACTCTTCCGGTTGCGAAACATTGATGAGCATTTCCTGTTTCATAAATCTATTCCTTTGCATAAACACACCGCAACCCTCCTTCAGGGATGGCTGAAGTGTGAGGATTTCTCTGTTCTCACAAAGTCATCCAATGTGTACGTTTTTGCGAACCAACACGCTCCCGCATGTTTCCAAGTCCGCCAAATCCAATACGGAAAGAATATCCCGTGGGCCACACCCATCGTTCAAATCACCCCGTAACTGAAATTCCAATCTCCCCTCCGCTTCCCATCTCAAAGCCAAAAGACTCTTTTTCAAATCAACCGTCTTCTCACGGCCAACCCGTTGGAAAAGGTGAGAGGTTTGTGCGCTGAGCCAGTCCATTCGTTCCGCAAGCATCCGACGACGCTCCAGGGGAACGAATATCTGGTAGGTAAAGGACAAAACCTTCCCTTTTTTGCCCCCTTCAGGAATCCTTTCCACAGAAAGAAAGTCCAGAAAGGGAATCGTGTATTTTTGTAATCGGCTCCGAATCGTCTCCGCTTCCAGACCCTCTCCAACGTCTGGCATCTCCATCTCCAAAACCTCGTTTTCGCCCACCACACCTAACGGAAGCGCGGCGGGAAAACTGACTTTCGGTTTCGGATGAAATCCCTGACTGTACGCTGGCTGAATCGAAGCTCGCCGCAACAGACGAAAAAAACTCTCCATCAAATCACGATGGCCGATGAATCGTAAGTCGCCTGTTTTGGAAAATCGAATTCGGAATCGTATCATAGGTATCTTGAATCATGGATAGGATCAAAAAACTTCGCCGTCCAACTCGGGAAAGAGTTTCTGATGCTCGGACCAGAGATAATTTCGGACTTCCGACGCTTTTTCCATCCGAAGTGCCCGCGCCGCCACCGCCTTGCATTGGGCAATATTGACCCGGCGACAAACCCGCTTCACTTCGGGAATCGCTCCGGGAGAAACACTCAACGTCCGCAGCCCCAGCCCCAGCAAAAGGATGGTATTATGAGGATTGCCGCTCATCTGACCACACAAACTGACCGGTTTGTTCCTCTCTTCCGCAGCGCGAATCGTAATGTCCAGCATCTTCAATATCACCGGATCGCACGAATTGTAAAGGTAAACCACATCTTTGTTCGTTCGATCCACCGCCAGGGCATACTGCGTCAAATCGTTGGTGCCGATACTGAAAAAGTCGACTTCCCGCGCAAAATGGTCGATCATCAGCACCACCGCAGGAACTTCCACCATGATTCCCATATCGACATCCCGCTGAAAAGGAATTCCCCGCTCAAAGAGGTCTTCCTTCACATCTTCCACAATCATCCGTGCCTGACGCCATTCGGAAATCGTCGTCACCAGTGGAAACATGATTTTGACCGGACCGTAAACTCCTGCCCGCAAAATCGCGCGCAACTGTTTACGGAAAAGCTCGATCCGCTTCAGTGAAAGACGGATACTCCGCAGTCCCAAACAGGGATTCTTCTCCTCCTCTATGTAATACCCCAAATCGCTCTTTTTCGCGTTCCGCAACGAATACGGTTTCTCGATCAGTTTGTCCGCACCCAAATCGACCGTACGAATCGTAACGGGGCGACCCCGCATCGACTCAATCACCTGACGATAAGCATTGAAATGCTCCTCCTCATCAGGAATCGAACCCCCCAGATAGAGAAATTCCGTCCGGTAAAGCCCGATTCCTTCGGCACCATGGTCGAGACATGCCTGGGATTCGTGGGGAAATTCGATGTTGCCCAAGAGCTGAATCTCCGTCCCGTCGATCGTCCTGGCTGGCAAATCCCGCAAAGATTCCAGCCGAACATCCAACGTACGACGCTGGCGCTCAATGTTCCGATACCGTCGCAGAACTTCCTCATCGGGATGAACGATCAGAACACCGGAATTCCCATCCACAATGACCGTATCGCCTGCTGTAATCTGTTCCAGAAAATTGCCCAGACCGACGACCGCCGGAATTCGCAGCGCCTCCGCCACAATGGCCGTATGGCTTGTCGGCCCGCCCAATTCCGTGGCAAAAGCCTGCACAAAACGGGTATTCATCGAGGCCGTTTCGCTGGGAGTCAGATTTCGCGCAAAGAGAATGATCGGTTCCGTAAATTGTTGCTGTTGACGTTTTTCCTGAAGTAGAATCCGCAAAACACGTTTTTCCAAGTCCAGAATGTCATTGGCTCGTTCCGCCATGAACGGATCCTGAATACTCTGAAAAACCTGCGCATACGCATGAAGTGTTTTGTAAACCGCGTATTCCGCCGTGAAATGCTCCTGAAGAATGGCATTTTCCATCGTCTCGAAGAGCTTCTGATCTTGCAACATGACCAGATGCCCCTCAAAAATGGCTCCGTACTGCTTGCCCATCGTCGCCGTGACGGAATCACGACTTTCGCTGATGTCCTGCGAAGCAACACGAATCGCCTCTTTCAGGCGTTCCAATTCCTCCAGGGCTTTGTCAGGCGCGCACACAGAAACCGTTATCTGATGGCCTTCACTGTTAAATACGGAGGCCTTCCCGATCGCGACACCGGGAGATACGGCGATACCTTGCAATCTGATCATGATACCGATTTATTTGCCATTCGCAGAGACTTTTCCTGAAAGTGTGCCCGACTGGACACTTCGTTCCTGCGTGCTCTTCTGGTTCCAAATTTTTCATCCCAACGGGATTCCCATCAGTTTTCCGACGCCGCCTCAAACGGAAAACCTTCCTGAAAAAGGTTTGCCATGGCTCGAACCGCTTCCTGATGGTCGGGACCGACTGCCGTAATCGTGACGGTCGTTCCCTTCGTTGCCGCCAGCAACAGAATGTCGAAAATCCCGCGCGCATCCACACAATGACCGTTCGCTTCCAGTTCCACTTTGGAATGGAATTTCGCCGCACATTGGGAAATCATGGATGCGGGACGAATGTGCAATCCATTTTCATTGCACACCACCACTTTTTCCTGACTCTTGTTTTCCGAAACAGCTTCTATCACGATTTTCTCACTGTAATTTGAGGAATTGTCGATCTTTTGTCCGTCTCTATCAGACCGGGACACTTCATCTTTTCATACGACTTCTCGAAATCCGCTTCTCGTGAGGACGGAATAAGTTTTTGACCATTCCCCCTAAATTTCCCCACCCGATGCTTCTTTGCCTCCCGCCTCACTTCGCGCGTTGGCAATGACCCCTCACCTTCATCTGGGATACGGTTGGCGGACCCAAGACGCGGACAGATGGAAATCTTCCACCTGCCAGGTCTTTCCGAAAAATCCTCTGTCCAGGCATTTCCGAAAAGTTCTCCCGACGAAAAACCATTCGGAATACCTGTTTCCCTGACATCGCTTTTTACATGGCGAACTTGTCTTCATCCGCCTCTTCCAGCAACTGGCAGACTTCTTCAGGAGTTTTGGCCTGCATCATAAAACGACGGAATGTATCGTCCCGAAGTTGCTTGGCGATCAGCTCCAATGCCCGCAAATGTTCGGAGGGCTGATCGGGGGGAGAGATTAACATGAACAAAACGTGAACCGGTTGTCCATCCAAACTGTCAAAATCGACTCCCGACTGGCTGATGGCCACCGTTCCCACCATCTTGCTGATATTGGGATGCTTGGTGTGGGGAACCGCAACGCAACGCCCAATCCCGGTACTTCCCAATTCTTCCCGTTTCAAAACCGCTCGAACGATCCCTTCGTAATCCTCTTTCGCAATTTGTCCGGCATCGCAAAGGGATTGAACCATCTCCCGAATCGTGGCTTCCTTGTCCGTTGCAGCCAACGCGACCTGGATGGACTTATTACACATAAATTCCGCGAATTTCATGCAGAAAACTCCTTGTTATATGGTCATTCTGGACGTCTGTCACACAATTTCTCTTTGTATTTTTTAATTTGTTGCTCCAGCTTGTGAATACCTTCATCCAACGAAACAAACAACTCGCCAGATTGCGTCTGCACAACAAATGTCTTACGATGTTCTGTTGTCAACTGAATATCCACCAGAGGATTTTCCCGTGTCTCCAAATCGACCGTCACCTCAATCGCCTGAATCCGCTCAAAAAAACGTTGGAGCTTGGAGACTTTGGACTCGATTTTTTCCCGGGTTAAATCACTGATACTTCCGTGACGTGCTGAAATACTGATCTGCATTTCTCTGCTCACTTTCTCGGCCAACTTTTCCCATGGCACGTGTGGGAGTGAGAGACTTCCTGAACAAACCAATGTTCCCAAAAAAGTCCTTCACTTATCCTAATGATACCTTTTTTCCTCAGATAATGCAAGCGCCCCCGGCAGGATTTTTTCCTTTCTCGCCAGGAAAACGTTGAAATTCTGTCTTATTAACCACTTGATTCATCTTTGCGGGAGAGGCTATTCCTCCCAAAGCCACTGGTAATCCTCCGCGTTTAAAACCGACTTCACCTGTTGCGCGTGCCAGGGACTCAGCAGCAGAACTTCCTGCAAGGATTTTTGCGCAAAATCTGCTTTTCGGTCTTCCTCACTCTTGAGTTCCTCTGCCCAACTCTGGAGTACTCGCGTATTTCCCAGAACGGCCAGGTACTTTTTCGCCAATCGCTGCACAGCAACCGGTGCCTGGGAATCGGACGCGGCCAAAGTCTGCAAGCCTTCCGTCAGCGTTTTTCCCATCTCCAATTCCTCTTCCAGGAGTTTTCGCACCTTTTCCGCATTCTCGCGAACGGCATTTTTCTGATCCTGCATCACCCAAAGCGGAATCGAATCCAGCGCGGCAGGCAAAACCGCTCCCTGTTCCAGCGAATCCCAATATATCCCCTGAGGAGCCTGAGCCGCGTCGACCGTTCGGACTTCCCCGCCGTCGTAAACTTCGACCGTACCGTCCAGAACGAGTAAGTCGATAATCGTGTGAGGGGTGACAGCCGGATCGGTTCCTCGCGTTAAATGAACGTTCACTCCCATCCGCGCTCCGGGATGGAGCCGAACGTAGCTCATTTCCCGCGACGAAAAAACAAGATGAAATTCATCCGATTCGTCCGAATCTCTCGGCAAATGGAAAATAAATCGGCCATATTCGGGAATCACGTCCCAAATGCGCGTCGCTTCCGGGGAGGATTCCACACGAACGCGGGAGTTGCCAAGAAGGGTAATTTCCAACTGGTACAAAAGCTCCAATCGAGGGCGAAAACCGTCCCAACTCCCATAAATCTGGCCTTTTCGGATCGCTTCCCGGGGGGAAATCCGCTGCCCGTCTCGTGCCGAGGACTGTCTCCACAAAAACTCCCGGACGGAAGAGATCAGCGTCCCGATTTTTTGACCGCCCGTGGAAATGCCTTCCTGGACTTCCGCGTCTGCGAAAGGTTCTTCCTCCTCTTCCCAGACTTCCTCCAATTCCTCATTTTCTTCCAAATCGGTTTCTTCATTCCCGTCTTCTGCCAAAGTCACTTCCTCAGGAATCTCTTCGGAGGCCGGTTTTTCCGATTCCTCTCCGGCAGTTTCCGGGGGTGTTTCCGAAGATTCCGCACGTTCCGATTCTGCTGGTGGTGCCGTTTCTTCCGTCGTCGGAGCCGCCACTTCCGTCTCCTCCGTTTTGGCGGGAACTTCTGCCGGTTTTTCCGCAGGTTCCCCCTCCCCCTCCTCTTTATTCTCCTCCTCAGGCAACGTTTCTTCCAGGGGCGGCACTTCCGCTATCTTTTCAGAGGAGGATTTCTGGTCTTCCTGCCCACCTCTCCCCAGAACAAGAATCAGGAGCAGAACAAGAACAATCCCTCCCCAGATTCCCCACTGGAGTCGTGTGAAACGTTTCGGGCCATGGGATGGTTCGACGGGAATGTTTTTCGCTTCCTGGAGAACGTCCAGGTCTGCCCCGGTATCCATCGGAGGGGTTTCCGGCGTGCCGTAGTACAAAGCGTACAGGCCATGAATCCGTTTTTGCATGGTTTCATCCGGTTCCAGCGACAAACTCAGGACTTCCGAAAGAATTTGATGACAATCGACCACTTCCGCCAGCACGACTTCCGAATGGAGGCAAAATTTCTCAAATTCCGGTGTCATTTCCGTGGACATGACGTTATCCAGATATTCCGCCGTCGAGTTCGGATTTCCCAACGGCGTTCCATCCAGAACGAATAACGCGGGAAGGTCGGGAATTTTGACCACCGCTTCCAACTGATTTTTCAGCGTTGTGGCAAACTCATTTCCCGAAACTTTTTGAGCAATCAGGGCGGCATCTTCGGGGGAAAGATTGTGATGAATCCAGTTCAATAAGGCTCGAAGGGTCAGACGCATGATTTTTCTCCTGGAAAGAAGGATGGTATTTCACGGACGCAACGCGGGGGAACGTTACCTTTTCTCTATTAATAGTGGCTTTCGGGGAGCCGTCTTCGTACAGGAAAATCGAGTTTTTTCTTATTTTTCCTGAAATTTTCCAAATTTTCCCGCGGGAAGGGTCAAATCTTACCTTTTTTACATAAAATTTTTCCTAATTTATAGCTTTTTTGACTTGCAAAATGAAAAAAGTGGAGTATAATGGAGAATGTAGTTAAAATTGAG
This sequence comes from Planctomycetia bacterium, assembly GCA_030527185.1. Taxonomy (GTDB): domain Bacteria; phylum Planctomycetota; class Planctomycetia; order Pirellulales; family Thermoguttaceae; genus RGIG3701. The sequence goes on from JAUNBF010000069.1 coordinate 7,284, forward strand.
GTTAACTCTATTCACCAAAACCGCTTGAAAAATCAGGACAAGGCACGGGGAGGAAATCATGAAAAATGCGTCCCAAAAATGGATGTTACTTTTGGTAATATGGCTCATGCCGGGGGGGGGGGGTAAATTGCGTTGACTCTGTGTGGGCAGATGTGACGATCAATGCGGGTAATTCTCCCACCATCACTACCGACCCCGCTTGGAGTGGAGCGGTCATTTTTGATGGCGGTACGCTGACGGCTCAAACCAACGACATCACGCTGGGAAATGCTATTCAGGTAAACGACACCAATGGAACTATTGATACTGCCACGTTGGGAAAAACGTTGACGTTGAGTGGTAATCTGACAGCCGCCAGTGAGAACAGCACTCTCACGAAAACCGGTGCAGGAACGCTGAAGATCACTTCCAAAAGCCAATTTCTGGGAACGTTGGCCGTGACGGGTGGGGTGTTGGAGATGGCGTCGAATCGCGGTGCCAATACCAATGCCGATCCCCCGACTCAACAAATCCGATTCGTTGAGGTGACCAATGCGGAATTGCTTTTGAGTGCCAAAAACGCTTTCGGAGCAGGAACGAACCTCCCTGAAATGATTACGCTGACGAACAGTACGATGAACAATACGGTGGGTGGAAATGATCGTTGGGTCAACATCGGGCATACGACGCTGAATAACTCCACCATAACCAGTTCCAGCAATCAAACTTATAATTGGGCGGGTAAAATCATTGCCACGGGAAACAGTTCCATTGAGAATTGCCTGATTAACTTTCGGACAGATGGACATTCCCTGACAGGAGTGGGGACGATCGACGTTGCAACAGGAAACGATTTCCTGAATATAGCTTCTACCTTGAGTTTTCACAATGCTGGAATAACGCTTACCAAAACCGGCGGTGGAACGGTTCTTTTTACGGGTTCTTTGGGAGGAAACAATGCGTTTCAGTTGGATATTCAAGGAGGTTCGTTCCAGATGGGGGACGGTGGAACGTCGGGACAGATAGCTTCCGACAAGCTGACACAAATTACGCTTTCCGGCGGATCTTTTATTTACAATCGTTCGGGAGATTATACTCATAATAACATCGTCGTTACCAAGGGGGGAACGATTTCCAGCATGGGAACGGGAAGGTTGACCGCCTATGCCAAAGCAACGGCATCGGATCAAGTAACGTTGATAGGGATGATGGACATCACGATAGACACAACGGAAAGTGCCTTGGAACTTGCCATTCTGGGTTTCGGAGAAGGGGACAAAAATATTGTTCATACAGGAGGAGTACGTGATAAATTCCTGAATTTGACGACGGATACGTCGGGTTTTGCCGGAACGTTTACAGTAAAAGGCAATGTCTGGACAGCGTTCTCCAGTGGCACGTCACTGGGAAGTGCCAAGGCACACTGGATTTTGGATTGTGGTTTAGACGCGGGGTTGTTGGTGAACAGCAGTGCTCTGGCAGGCCAAACCATCGAGTTGGGAAACCTGACCGGAAATGGAATCGTACGGACGGCTCATACTGGCATGACGACGATTCAAGTCGGGGCTTTGCTGGAAGAAGGCAAATCGAGCGTTTTCGATGGTGCCCTTTCGGGATTCAATAACGGTACTTTGGCTCTGGAAAAGGTGGGCAAAGGAACGTGGATTCTGACCAACGCGGGTGTTTGGCAAAATACCTATGCCGTTCATGAGAATGTCAACAATTATACTGGCGATACGACGATTACCGAAGGGACGCTCCAGATTGGCAATGGCGGAACGACGGGAGCTTTGCCTGCTGCCAGCAAGATTGTACTCAAGTCTGCCGGAACGCTGGCGTACAATCGTTCGGACGCGGTTTCTCTCAGTAATGTGATTGAACTCAACGGTGGGCGGATTGCCAACAATGGGGCTGAAAAACTGACGCTCAGTGCCCAGGCGATCACTTCAGATACCGTCACGCTTGCGGGAACCGGGGCGATGGATATTACGCTGGATACATCGAAAAGCGGTTTAAACCTTGCCAATGAGGGAACCAGTGTGAAAAATATCACCCACACAGGAACGGTGCGAGGCAATTTCCTGCATTTGTTGGGAGATATTTCCAACCTTACCGGGACGGTAACGGTTGAGAAGGATAACTGGGTCGCGTTTACGAATAGTAACACGTATGGTACGAACACGGGAAGTGCCAACGTTCACTGGATTCTGGACACGAATACCGATTCCGGGCTATTGATTAACAATGCCAACCAAACGATCAAGTTGGGAAATCTGACCGGGAATGGTTGGGTTCGGTCTCATCACGACAGCTGCCATACGACGCTGCAAGTCGGTGCGTTGCTGGGTGAGGGAGAGTCCTCTGTTTTTGACGGTGCCTTGAACTCCAACGGAGCCGATATGGCATTGGAAAAAGTGGGGGCGGGAACGTGGATTTTGACCAATGCGGGTACATTGACAAAGGGTGACAGCCCCCTTACCAATGTCCACAGCTATAGTGACAGTACAACGATTAAGGAAGGAGCGATCCGGCTCGGCAACGGCGGAACGACGGGAGCTTTGCCGACGGCCAGCAAAATCGTGATTGAGGCAGACGGAGGACTGGAATACAACCGGTCGGACAATATTCAGGTCGCCAATGCCATTGAAATCAACGGCGGATATATTGCCAACTTGAGCCAGACCGGAACCGTCACGTTCACCACCGCTTTCACTGGCACCGGCTTCACGAAAACAGGGGCGGGAACGATTATCGTAACGAAGCATTGTTTTTCCGATGGAAATGCCGAAACGGTGGTGGCGGAAGGGACGCTTCAGGTCGGAACGGGAGGGACTTCCCTGGACGGCACAGACGTGAATGCTCCCAAAGTATCCGGGAATATCACGATTAAAGAAGGTGCGACGTTCCATGTCAATCGTACCGGAGAAACCACTTACTCCGGCAACATCTCCGGGGCGGGCACGTTCCTGAAAACGGGAAACGCATTGATGAAACTCCAAGGCAATAACCTGGCTTTTACAGGCGACTGGATTTTGCGGGGAGGAAACACGACTCTCTCCAGCGACAACGGTCTGGGAATAGGCAGTACGTTGACTTTGGACGGCGCAACGGTGACGACTTCCATGGTAGGAAACCTGAACAACGACATTTACGTAACGGACAACGGTGGTGTCTGGAATGTCAATAGTACGCTGCAAGAAAATGGAACAACATGGAATACCAAGGTACTCTACGTGACTGGCAATTTGACCGGAACGGGGAAATTAACTGTCAGTGCCAATCAACGCGGCAATTTTTTCCACTTGCAAAAGTTGAAAACATCGGCATTTCAGGGAACCTTGGAAACGATTGGCAACACCTGGATTCTCCTGAACGGGGATAAAAGTAATTCTCAAACGACGTTCCTCACGAACAACACCACCGATTCTGGATTCCTGATCCAAAGCAAAGGAGATTACCAATTCGGCGATATTCAGGGAAATGGCGGCTGGGTGCGAACCGATCAAGAGGTGGGAATCGTCAACATTACCGTCGGTGACTTGGGAACTACCTCGGATTACCACAGCACATTTTCCGGCTCGTTCCGAATTCTGTACGACGACCTGGCAGCAACCCAGATCACCGTGACGAAAGTCGGTGAAGGGAAATGGACGTTGGGAAGTTCGGTCGACGGTTATCGTGCCAACGACGCGAATCAGGCATCGTTTGTGGTTCAGTCCGGGATGTTGGAGTTGGCTCGCGACGCGGGAATTGCTTCGGCCATAGATTTGACCGTAGACAATAGCGGAATCTTACTGTTGAGTACGCCGAATCAGACCATTACCGGCAAATTGGCTTCGACCGGAAGAATTTTGGCTGATTTGGAAATTTTGGATAACATTCGTGGGACGGATTCGTCTCTGCTGACGATCAATTCCCTGGATGGGAGTACCAGCCTGACCGATTCGATTGCGTTTTTGTTCGACGGAACCATGACCCCCACCACCGCATTCGATGTTGACCCGACGCAGATCGTTGCGGGAGCGACAGATTGGGAATGGCCGGATATGGTGACCATCTACGATGCCCTGATGACGGACATCAGTGCTTATTGGCTGGTCTCCGCCAATGGTGATGGAAGTTATCATTTTGCCGTCAACTCCGCGATGGTTCCAGAACCGTCGTCGATCGTCCTGTTGTTGCTGGGCTTTTTGGCACTGGGATATGCCCGATTTTCGCGAAAACGAAAAGGGTAAATTCCCCCGCCTTTGACAATTCCGCGTTGGGTGTTATAATGCAGTCTTGTCACAGGAAATGGGTTGACCTCCAGACAGGAAAAAAAGATGCGTTCAGACAAGATCAAAAAAGGGGACGCCCGTGCGGCTCATCGAAGTTTGCTACGGGCAACAGGCGTGACGGAAGAAGATTTTGCGAAGCCGTTTATCGCCATTTGCAGTAGCCATACCGACATCGTTCCAGGACACGTACATCTGAACAAGGTGGCGGAGTTTGTGAAAGCGTGCGTCCGGCAGGCAGGCGGAGTGCCGTTTGTGTTCAACACGATCGCGGTGGACGACGGGATTGCCATGGGGCACGTCGGGATGAAATATTCGCTCGCCAGCCGGGAATTGATTGCGGACAGCGTGGAGACGATGGTCAACGCCCACTGTTTCGACGGCATGATTTGCATTCCGAACTGCGACAAGATCGTGCCGGGCATGCTCATGGCATCGGTACGGTGTAACATTCCGACGATTTTCACCAGTGGCGGTCCGATGGAAGCGGGAAAACTGAAGGGAAAAGCGCTCGATTTGATCGACACCTTCGTCGGCGCGGCAGCCAAGCAGAATCACCGCATTTCGGAGGAGGAATTGCTGGAGATCGAGCAGTGCAGTTGCCCGACGTGTGGTTCCTGTTCGGGGATGTTCACGGCCAACTCGATGAACTGCCTGTGTGAAGCGCTCGGCATGGCGTTTCCGATGAACGGTACGATTCTGGCCACCAGTGTGGAGCGAAAACGGCTCTACGAAAAGGCTGCACGGCGGATTGTGGAAATGGTGTACGAACTGGAAGAAAAAGGGGACGCGTTCCGTGGCCTGCCGCGTGATGTCATTACCGAAGAGGCGATCGACAACGCGATGGTACTCGACATGGCGATGGGAGGAAGCACGAATACCGTTCTTCATACACTGGCGATTGCGAATGAGGCAGGGTTGGATTACGACATTGATCGGATCAACGAATTGAGCCGAAAAACGCCCAATATTTGCAAAGTTTCGCCGAGCATCCATTACCATATTGAGGATGTTCACAACGCGGGCGGAATCCACACGATTCTGGGCGAAATCCGGCGGTCGAAGCCTGGTTTGCTGAATCTCGACGCGGTGACGATTACCGGGAAAACGCTCGGCGAAAATATCGACGCGTGGGATATTCGTGCGTCGGAAACGGTTTGTGAGGAGGCGTTGGAGTTGGCTGCCGTGGAACCGGGCAACAAGCGGACGGTGGAGCCGATGAGCGTGGTGCGGCAGGCGAAAAACGTTCGGGAGTTGAATCTGGCGTTCGATCCGATGGACTGCATTCGGACGGTGGAAAACGCGTACAATCAGGAAGGTGGCCTGGCGATTCTCTTTGGAAATCTGGCACCCAACGGGGCAGTTGTCAAGACGGCGGGGGTTTTGCCGCAGATGATGCGACACACCGGCCCGGCGGTCATTTTTGAGAGCGAAAACGAAGCTTACGACGGAATCGTAGCGGGCAAAGTCAAAGCGGGCGACGTGGTGGTCGTGCGGAATGAGGGACCGCGAGGTGGGCCTGGCATGCAGGAAATGCTGGCACCGACGACGGCGATTAAAGGGGTGAAGCTGGACGATTCGGTCGCATTGATCACGGACGGACGTTTCTCCGGTGGGACGGCAGGAGCCTGTATCGGTCATGTCAGCCCGGAAGCGGCCAGTGGCGGTCCGATTGGGTTGCTGCGGGATGGCGACGTGGTGGAAATCGACATTCCGGCCCGGAAACTTTCTGTGCAGCTTTCCGAGGAAGAATTGGCCGAGCGGAAAAAGGGTTGGCAAAAACCGCAGCCACGTTTCCGCACCGGTTGGCTGGCACGTTACGCGGCGATGGCGACCAGTGCCGACACAGGAGCCGTTTTGCGAGTGGAGTAAACGGATCGGGTATTAGGAAAGAAACAATCGTATACCACGTAGCGCCATTTTTTGTCGCCGCGTGGTATTTTTTTCTGCCGCTTTGAAATTTGCTCAAAATATTTGGGGGATTTTCTCAGGAAAGAAGATGGGAAATTTCATCTTGACACTTTTTCCGAAATCGGCTACAGTTCTGAAAAGAAGAGGAAAGAGCAATCGCAGGTGAAAAGATGAAATATTCGGAAACGAATCCTTTTGGCAAATTGCTGAATCAACGTCATCTGGCGGAGAAATTTGCCAATATTCAGGTGGAAGAGGGGGTTTTTCGCGGATTGGAGACGACGCGGATAACTTCTGTTTTTGTACCGTTGCACTATGAAGCGAAGTATGCCTATCCGCTTGTTGTCTGGTTCCACACGCCTGGGATGAACGAATCGCAGTTGTTGCGGGTCATGCCGATGATCAGTTTGCGAAATTACACAGCCGTGGCTATGCGGGGAACGCCACGTCTTCTTTCCCGAGGGAGTTCTGCCAACGGATATTATTGGGACGCGGAATCTTACGACACCTGTTATACCGCCACGATGGAGATGATTGAAGCGGTGCAGAAACGGTACTCCATTGCCAGGAATCGGGTTTTTCTGGTGGGTTCGGAAATGGGGGGAACGATGGCATTGCGGATGGCTTTTCGGAATCCCTCGTTTTTTTCGGGAGTTGCCTCGCTCGACGGAGCCATTCCTGAAGACACGGCGTTGTTGGAGAAGTTGAAAGAGGTGCGAAAACTGAAATTTCTGTTCGCGGTTTCCCGCCATTCGCAGACCTGTCCGGTGGAGCGTCTCTGCCCGCATTTGCAGTTGTTGCACAGTGCGGGATTGTGCGTGACGTTGCGGAATTACCCGACGGCAGGCTCCTTGCAAACCGACATGTTACGGGATGTGGATCGCTGGATCATGGGGACGATCGATACAGCGTTGATGTAAAAAAAGGCACTTTTCCAGAAGCAGGAATCTTCCAAAATGGCAGAATTGACCTATTCCACGAACGCATTTCTCAAAAATCCTTCCGCACGCTGGATTTTAGGGGGATTTCTGGTTTTGGCAGCCGGTCTGGGAATCCTGCTTTCCTGCTTGACACACCCTTCTGGAAAAGAGCCATCGGAAGCGCTTTTTTGCGGCAAGCAGTTCAATTCGCGGGAACTGATTCCCCTGGAGTTGGCCTTTGCCAGTGCCTGTTTGAAAGATTATCGGATTGAGGGAGGCCGGATTCTGGTTCCTGAATCGCGTCGGGAAGCGTATTTGCAGGTCATTCGGAAAGAAAAACTGCTGGAGGAAGAAAAAAACACGCCGGGGCGAGGAACGTCCTGGGGCTGGATTTCCGGGCAACAGTTGGAAGAGGAGAAATGCCGGGAGATTCAGGAGCGGCTATCGCGGGAACTGCGTCAGTTCCGGGGAATGGAGTCAGCCAGTGTGATGTTGGCCGTTTCCGAGTGCCGACAAGGGTTTTCCCGTCAGAAAATCTCGACCGCTTCCGTCCGTGTTCACAGTCAGGCCGATTATTCCATTACCGAATCGGACATCCGTGCCATTCGCCATTTTGTCACGAACGCGGTGGTTGGTTTGAAACCGGAAAATGTGGTGATTATCGACACACGCACCAATCGTTCCTGGCTTGGGCCTGGGGAAGGGGAAACGCATTCGTTGGAAAAACCTGCCGAAACTTCGGTTGCTTACTCCGTAGAGCCGTTGCCGCCGGTGGAGGAAGTCCTTCTTTCGTCGCACGAGGAGAAGACGTTTACCACCTCTCCTCGTTCGCTGGACGAAGCGGCCATTGAAATTTTGGAACATACCCCGATTTCCACGGAAGTCAACAAGCCGATTCAGGATACTCCTCACGAGGGAGAAGACTCCTTCCCAACGCGGCCTCTTCCCATGCCACTGATGGGTGGAATTGGCGGAGCGATTCTGTTTTTAGGCGTTCTTTTGTGGGGAATGGGACGTTCCCGAAAATGTGCGTTTCCCCAAAAATCGGAATCGGATTGCCCGGATGAATCTTGGAAAAAAACGGACGTGTCGGAAGATTGGCAGCCGGAACCAACCACCGTGGTGGAAAAATCGGATGAGCTGGAAATTTCGGTTTCCCCGCACCTTTTGGAACAACTCAATGCCGCCCCCACGCTGGCATTGGCGCAGGTTCTCGAACAGGAACGTCCCCAAACCGCCGCGTTGGTACTTTCCGTGATTGATTCCCGACGTGTTTCGGAGATTTTGGACAATTTTTCTCCGCAACGAAGCACCGAAATTGTTCATCGTTTGACCGAATGCCAGGAAACGAATCAGGATGTTCTGGAGATGGTTCTGGAGACGATTCTGGAACATTTACACGAAGTTTCGGCAGAAGAACCGACACCGGAAAGTCTTTTGCCGTCTGAAAATGGTGTACCAGCCAATTCCCTCACGTTCCAGGACCTGGCGTCGCTTTCCGAAACGCACCTGCGAGAAGTGTTGCGGCAAGTCCCGGCACAGGAAATGCTTCTGGCACTGGTAGGCGCTTCCCCGGACGTGTTGGGAAAGATTCTCCAGATATTGCCGCGACCGGAAGCGGAAAAAGTGGCTTCCCAGTTGAACCATGTCGGACAAATCCGTCTGCGGGATGTGGAAGAGGCACGGAATCGCGTGATGGAGTATGTCCATCGGATGATGTTGGCCTGATTTTCGGAAAGAGGGATGTCGATGACGGAAAATTTACGATTGCCCCATCTTTTCAATTTTGAGGATGTCGAGCGTCAGGCCAAAGAGTATCTCGACCAGATTCGGCAGCAGGGACGCCAGATTCTTGAAGAAACGCTGGCTCAGGCCCAGGAAAAGAGTGAGAAAATCCTCCAGGAAGCGAACGAGCAACTCGCCTCGGCACGGGAAACCGGCTTCCAGCAAGGGTTCCAGGAAGGTTATTCTCAGGGAGAAGAACAGCGTCAGCAGGAAATTCTCCAGTTGGTGCAGCGAAAAATCGACGCGGAACTCCAACTTTCCTCCGTCTCTTTCCAGAAAGTGGTTCTGAAGTTTCAGGAATTGCAAGCACTTCTCGTCCAGCATTGGGAAAAGGGATTTTTGAGCCTCGTGACCTCCGTTGCGGAATGTATCCTGCGGCAAAAACTGAAAGAGGAACCTGCCATTGAGGCCAACTGGATTCGGGAAGCGCTGCAATTGTGTGCCGGCGAAAACCAGATTCAACTCCGCATGAACCCGGAAGACCACGTTCTTTTGAACTTGACACTGCAAAAAATGCAGGAACAGTTCCGCCATCTGGGGAAAATTGAAATTTGCAACGACGTCACACTCGATCGCGGCGACTGTCTCGTCGAAACGGAGTTCGGGCAGATGGATCAACGGGTCGCTTCGCAACTGAACCGCATTCGGGAGGAGCTGGAAGGATGAACTGGAAGTCCATGAAACGTCCGCTCGCTTCCATGATTCCGATGGCGATTACGGGAAGTGTGCTGGAAACGGTGGGAATGACGATTCGCGTCGGCGGTTTTCCCGTTCCAGTCGGGGCAATTGCCCAAATCGAGCGTCCCACGGGCGACCCCATTCTGGCCGAAGTTGTCGGTTTTTGCGACTGTACCGCCATCCTTTACCCGTACCATTCCATGACCGGAATCCGACGTGGGAATCCTGTTCGGCTCAAAAATACGATGCCGTGGATGAAGATTGGGAACGAAGTTTTGGGAAAAGTCCTCGACGCGCATGGCAATTCCCTTTCCGAAACGATCGTTTCCTCGCTTTCCACAGAACGAATCCCATTCCATCAGTCCGCCCCCAAAGCTCACGAACGTCCCCGTATCACGCAGTCGTTTTCGACAGGAATCCGTGCCATCGACGGACTTCTGACGCTCGGACAGGGACAACGCGTCGGCATTTTTGCCGGTTCCGGTGTGGGAAAAAGCGTCCTGCTGGGGATGATTGCCCGCTACACCACCGCCGATGTGATTGTCATTGGGCTGGTCGGCGAACGGGGACGCGAAGTCAACGATTTCATCGAACGCGATTTGGGCGAACGGGGATTGTCACGAAGTGTACTCGTCGTGGCGACCAGCGATGAATCTGCCCTGATGCGCGTCCGGGCAGCCCAAACAACTACTGCCGTGGCGGAATATTTTCGCGACCAGGGGAAAAACGTCCTCCTCCTGATGGATTCCCTCACCCGCTTTGCCATGGCTCAACGCGAAATCGGCCTGGCTGCCGGGGAACCCCCCACACGCAATGGCTATCCCCCTTCCGTTTTTGCCATGCTCCCCACACTTGTGGAACGGACCGGGCGAACGCGGCTGGGAAATATCACCGCCATGTACACCGTTCTCGTCGAAGGGGATGACGAAAACGAACCGATTGCCGACACCACCCGTGGTTTGCTCGACGGCCATATCTGGCTTTCCCGCAAACTTGCCTCCCAGGGGCACTATCCCCCCATCGACATTCCTGCCAGTATCAGCCGACTCATGCCGGATATTTGCGACCGGGAACATGTGGAAATGGCGTTGCGGATGAAAAAACTGATTGCCACCTGGCGTGAGCATGAAGACCTCATCACCATCGGCGCCTACCGAAAAGGCACCCATGCCGAACTCGACACTGCCGTTGCCAAACGCGACGCCATCCTCCGATTCCTCCGCCAAAACATCCACGAAGCCTCCTGCCTGGAAGATGCCCGACACGAAATACGCGAAATCCTTACGAATGATTAATGGATTAATGATTCATTTGGGAAAGTAAAATGGCAGGTTGCCCTCCATTGAATGGAAACGGTAGACAACCCCTTTATTCATACATTACAAAATAACCGCGGTTCATTAATCATTACTTCATTAATCATTGATCTTTTACCATGTCTTTTCAGTTTCGCCTTGCCTCGGTGGCACAAGTTCGGAAGAGTGTACGTGATGAGAAGCGTATTTCTCTGAAAGAAATTCTTACGCGGGAAGCGGATCTGTCGACGGAGATGGCATCCCTACAATTGCGGTGGGAGACGCTACGCGACCAAAAGGAGGCTCTTTTTCAAAAAAATATCTTGCCCATTCAGTCGCTGCAACAATTGCACCAGTGTGAACAGAAACTCCTGGAAAAAATCAACCAAATCCAGAAACAATTGGAGGAAATCCACCAGTTCGCGGAAGAAAAAAGGAAAGCTCTTGTCGCTGCCGACCAGAATGTTAAGACGTTGGAGAAACTGGAAGAAAAACAACGTGCCTGCTACCTACAGAAAATCCGGCGAAAAGCGGGATGATTCTTTCGCGGAATACGAGAAGATTTACCCATCTTTTCGCTGCACCTTTGCCTCCACAAACGGAATAACCACTTCCGGCAGAAATTTCCGAAACTCTTTCCGCGTCGCCAGATTGGCTATCTGTTTGATCAGGGAACTGGAAACGTGAGCCAACTCACCATCCGCAATCATGAAAAGCGTTTCCACCTGATGAGACAACCGACGATTCGCCATCATCATCGTCAACTCAGCCGGAATGTCGGTGATGGGACGCACGCCGCGAATCATGATGTTGGCACCACAATCCTCCACAAATCGAACCGCAAAACCCTGAAATGTCCGAATTTCCACGTTCGGCAAATGAGCCGTCGAAAGACGAATCATCTCCATCCGCTCTTCCGGTGTGAACATGGCTTGCTTTTCCAGATTGATTCCAATTCCCACAATCAGACGATCAAAAATCCGACTGGCTCGCTCCATGATGTCCAAATGTCCCAGCGTGATGGGGTCAAAAGAACCGGGATAAATGGCAATACTCGGCTTCTTCTCCATGGATGTCTCTCATAAGTTCTTGAAAAACCTGAAGTTTCTACCAAATATCACGGAAACTCCGGGGAAACAAAGTACAAGCCCCTCTCCGAGAAAGGGGCGATGGCAAGAATCTGAAAAAGTCCGTGAAAATCGGTATCGTCCGGCTTAAGCGGTGGCCTGTTTGGCGGCCTTGATACGAGACGACAGTCGGGATTTCACGCGAGCAACGGTGTTCGGATGAACGATCCGTTTGGAAGCGGCCTGGTCCATGTGTTTGCAGGCACGACGGAAATTCGTTTCCGCAGCTTCCACATTTCCTTCCTGACACGCAATGCGGACACTCCGGCAGTCCTTGCGCAATTCCCGTTTGATAGCCAGATTGGCAACTCGTTTGGCTTCGCTCTGACGAAGTCGTTTTTTCGCACTCTTGATATTCGGCATGATTCGTCGAATTCGCTCCTGTTACTATAAAAATGAAACTTGTAAAATGAAAAATTATTCACTCTTCTTACGCATTTGCGAGACCTTTTCCAGCAACTCGGAAACATCCCGATAACTGAAATCCATGTCCGCCAGTCGCGCCAGAAATTGATCTGCCTGCACCCACTCTCCCATCGTCATGCTGAGTTTGCCAGCCAGGTAGTAGGCTCGTTTTTTATTGTCCGCGTCCCGATCGGGAATCTCCTCAATCGCTTCCTCATAATTGGCCATCGCCAGTCGATACTGCTTGATGGACTGGAAACTCTGACCCAACGCCAGGCAACAACTCCCCCGGCGTCGCGGCTCTTTTTTCGCCATCTGGAATTGCTTGATCGCTTCGTCGTGATTGCCCAACATCTGATAACGCATTCCCAACTCGTACTTGAACGAATAGTTATTCGGGTTACGTTCGCAGCGACTTTGCCAAATCTCCAATTCCTTTGTGACGGTTTTCTTTCGCAAAGCTCTCCATTCGTCGGAATCTTTGCCATGCTCCCGTTCGGCGGCAATCAACTGTTGTCGCATCAAACGAGTCTCGATATCCTCCAGACGATCTTGCAAACTATCCACCTGACCGCACGATTCCACCGCGCGTCGCAGCACATCGGCCGCTTTTTCAAAGTTTTCCGTCTGGGTGTAAATCTCTGCCAACTCGATGTATTTAGCGGAGTTTTTCGGTTGTTGGCGAATCTGCTGTTCCAGCAACTGCTCGTGTGTCATTTCCACCGTCGCCCCCGAACCGGTCTTGGCCGTCACACGTTTATTGGCATTGGCCGTGGGAGCCGCGGTGTAACCACTTTCGTTGATCGTTCGCGCTACGGAGAGACGAGCCATATTCCGCTCCGCCTCATCATCGGTCGGACGGGCATCCAAAATCCGCCGCCAGCACTGATACGCATCGTTAATCCGCCCCAGTTCCTCCAAAAATACCGCACACATACGGTTGATTTCCAAATCCTTGGGGTTGCTTTCCAGGGCAGACTTCAAAAACAGCAGCGGAACTTCGACAAATCCGAGCGTTTGCGTTGTTTTAATCAGAGCTTCCAGAACCTGCACATCCCACGGATTCCATTGCAGAGCCTTACAACCATTTTCAAAGGCATTGAGCCACTCTTCCTTTTGAACCGCTTTTTTGGCCGCCCGTTTCAGACCACCCATTTTGAAAAAGGCCATGGGGTGTCCTTTGCGGCTATTCCCATATTTTTTCTTCAGGTTGGTCAAATATCCAGACATATATTGAGCGTTGCCTGGCTCTCCAAGCACGCATTGCGTCAACAATTCCGTTGCGTAATCAAAATTCCCCTGATTACTTTGCAGCGTCCCATGTTCAAAAAGCTGCTGCAAACGCTTTCGTTTTGCCTGCGTGATTTCCGGCAGCAGATTCTGCGGCTCGGAACTGGCATGGACTTCACTCGATTCGTCTGACATAATTGCTCGATTCCGTCTGGACTATTCCTGCGACTACCCCTTTTTGGCCACCCATAAAAATTACCGATTCTTCATTTTACCACGGAATTCTTTTTTCACAAGGGGGCGGGGCAGACCCAATCGTAGTTCGTTCATGGGTATCCTCAAAAAAGTTTAGTCGCTGTTTCTTCTTTTTTGCCAGTAAAGTTCCCTTATAGGGTACTTGAAAAGTCGTGAACTGGAGACGTTGCCCCCTAGTTCAAAAAAGTTTTTTTCCGGGACTACGCTTGCACTACGTCCACGGCTCCTCAATTCCCCCTCTTCCAGGAGAGTACCATTTAGCATGGGAATATTTCAGCACGGACAACCACATTCTCATTGAGGGAGACCCAAGCGGGGGCAATATACTGTTTCCACTTTGAATTTTAGGAAAACCTGGCCAAGCCCCTCCCTTTGGGAGGGGTGCCTGCGCAGCAGGCGGGGTGGGTTGATGGAAGTGCGGGAAAACGTTCTATTGCAATCAATTACAATAGAACGCATCATGCCATTCCACCCCGGCCCACCCCGTCGTCAAGGAAAAACGGTGTCTTCCTCCCGCCTAACGGCTGCCACCCCTCCCCAAGGTAGGGGCCAGGGAGCGGAAAACCGGAAATTTCAAGTTACACGAGTATAAAAACAGGAAAAACAGCCCTTCCGAAAAAGGAACCATTTTTCCTGATTATTTTGTGGATTCCGCGCTAAAATATTTCTATCTCTTCACAAAACCCACACTTTGCACAAGGGAAAGGTTTTCGTGGTGGAAAAAACCTCCCCGCATGTACATGCTCAAACTTTCTGGCAGTAACCAATCACGTGTTGTCCCCCGGCTTCTCCTTCAAGTATTCCGCATAGTTTTTCTGCGTAATCTTTTTGGATGCGGTGAATCCGTTATACTCTTTGGTGTCATTACCTTTCGTGACACTCAAACTACCAACCGTGGTTCCTTTGGCAATGCTGAATTTTGAAAGGTTTGGACGATCACCACCCGTCAAAACGCCAAGTTCATTAATCGTTGAGGATTTGGACAAACGAATATTCTCACCCATTACAGTCAGATTAACATCTTTCGCACTACGAATTCGCAATCTTTTGGCAGCATCCAAAGTAACTTCTGGGGCATGCGTTACATCCTTATTACCCTCTTTTTCCGTCCAGGAAGTTCCTGTAATGTCACGAACAGTCAGGTTTTTACCAGAGTGTAAAGCAAAATCAGTTCCTTTTGCCAACTTCACACTACCAATACGCAGATTCTGTCCTTCCGGGGTAATAGCTACAAATTCATCCATTTCGCCCAAATCAAAGTTAGCACCACCGGAAATGGCACCTTTTTTGTT
>JAUNBF010000150.1 GCA_030527185.1 Planctomycetia bacterium
ATTTTTTCTGGAAGTTTCTCCGCGTTCACACTCGGAATGCCTCCCCATACAGAGGTAGCGACCGCGCCGGCCACGGCTAAAAAATCCCGTCGTGTCGTTTTCATCTTGTGTTACATTTCCCCTTGACAGTTTTTGCATTACGAGTATAATGCACGGATGATGTATAAATGATGTTCCGTTAAAAACAAAATGGGAAGTTAAAATGGCAGTTATTACGACAAAAAGGCTGCGCCAAATCAAACGATTATGGAGCCTTTACCTGAATCTACCGATAAAACGTTTCCTTTATTTCAGCCGTCTTGGTCGTCGCATGTTCGTCGACTCGAAAAATCGTGTAAAAATACGGAAAATGGAGATTTACGTTGCCAATGGGTGCAACCTAAACTGTCTCTTTTGCAGTCACTTGAATCCATTTCGGAAGGGAACTATTCCAAAAGACGCACTGATTTCCGCGATGGAAACGTGGTGCCGCAAAGTCACACCGAAAAAGTTGGGACTTCTGGGGGGCGAGCCGTTGCTGCATCCGAATTTGCAGGAAATCATCGCTGCCGCGCGGCGTTGCTGGCCAGAGTCGGAAATCGTTCTGACGAGCAACGGACTGCTGTTCCCTCAAAAAAGCGAGGCGCTTCTGAAGGAATTGGCTGATTCTCGTGTACATGTGTTACTTTCCCGTCATTTAACGGGTGATGAGGGTGAAAAACAGTTCGACTCCATTTTGAAGCGTCTATACGACGCAAACGTCCACGTAACGGTCATTCCGTCGTCCTCCCGTTGGAAACGCTATTATAACATGGATGAAAACGGTTGCCCCCAGCCCTTCGAAAGCCGACCGGAACACGCGTGGACCATGTGCGGTCCCAACACTTGCTTCAATCTGACGAACAACCACCTTTATCGATGCAGCATTCTCGCGAACGCAGCATTAGCGTTCCAAGAAGGGGCGGTCGGGGAAAAATGGAGCGTCACGCAGTCCTACAAACCGCTCGACGAAACCTCCACGACCGACGAAATCGTCTCGCATCTCCACCTTTTCCGCGGACCACTGCCAGCCTGTTCGATTTGTCCCGAAACAACCGTCGTTGTGGAAGCCGAGCAGATTCGGAAATTTTAACGCGAAGTATTATATAATACTTCGCGTTGAAATTTCCGGCACCGTCCGCCGTTGGAGCTACGCACCACGGCTCGCAAAGCGTCGCATAAAACGGGAATTTTAAAGGAAAACGAGTATAACTTTCCGATCATTTCCAAGGTTCAGGAAAAACCGCCCACTTTTTTCGTGCGTCGGGCGGATGGACGCGGTGGTTTTCTCAGTGCCCCACTCTTTGCTGCTGCTCTGCCGGATAGCGGTCGCCCACGATGGGAATGGCGGCCAGTCGGGTCTCCAATTCCTCCATTTCCGCCGGGGAAAGGATGAAATCCAACGATCGCAAATTCTCTTCCAGGTGCGAAATTTTCGTCGTCCCAGGAATCGGCACGATCCACGACTTTTTCGCAAGTAACCATGCTAGCGAGACTTGCGCGGCTGTCATACCACGCGGACGTCCAAATTCCGTGACCGCCTCGACAAACCGCAAATTCTGCCGAATCGCTTCTGGCTGGAAACGGGGCAATTCGGCACGGTTGTCGTTGCCACTGCGGAAATTCGTGTACTCGTTGAGCGTCCCGGTTAAAAGTCCACGATTCACTGGACTGTACGGCACGAACCCGATTCCAAGCTCCTCGCAAACCGGCAAAATCTCCTTTTCCGGCTCCCGCCACATGAGATGATACTCGCTCTGGATGGCCGTAACGGGTTGAATGGCATGGGCTTTGCGAATGGTTGCCGCGCTGACTTCGCACAGACCGAACCGTTTCACCTTCCCTTCCTGAATCAGCTCTTTCACCGTCCCCGCCACCTCCTCAATCGGCACGGCCGTGTCGAATCGGTGCTGGTAGAACAACTCGATCACCTCCACCTTCAACCGTCGCAGCGACTCCTCCGCCACCTGCCGAATCCGCTCCGGGCGACTGTCTCGCTTGCCAGTAGGTTTTCCGTCAACAATCCCATGGCCGAATTTGGTCGTCACGGCAATTTTGCCACGGAATTGCGAAAGTGCCTCCCCTGCCAACGCCTCATTTGTGAATGGTCCGTAAATTTCCGCCGTGTCAAAGAGCGTCACGCCCCGTTCCACCGCTTCGTGCAACAGCCGGATCGCCGACTTGCGGTCGGGAAACAATGCGCCACGGTGATGATTCATCCCCATGACGCCAAATCCCAATGCCGAAACCGTCATGGCGGCATCTCCCTGCCCCAGCGTACGGACAGGAAGTTTCGCGCCGCATTTTTTCGACGCGTCTTCCGCCGTCGCCGAACCGATCATTTCTGTCGTCGCGCAGCCACACAAAACCGCCGCCGATTTTACAAAACTTCTTCTGTTCATAAAAAATCTCCTTTTTTTAGAGTGTTATATTTTGATTAACGGTTTTACCTCGGGAAATTATCGGGGTCTTTGGAATTCCACCGATGATTTTTGTTCACGAAAAATAATCCTGTCCATTGGCGAAAAAATGTTCACTCCAACGGGATAGTGTACGTTTCCCGCTCTTACTGGCGGGAACCGACATGGGGAATGTCGTTTTGGTCTAAACCTTTTTCTTACGATAAAAGCCGTTTCCGAAAAGTTGTTTTATTTTGCAACGTTTATCATCAACTCCCCGAAAATCCGGTCTTCCATGACGCAGATTGCCGCCTTGGTTTCCGTGGAATAGTTCTTTCGCAAACGCGTCAACAGCATACTGTATTATCCTCCCGTGCGGTTTTGACCGTCTGCATCAGGACAGTTTTATCAAACCTCTGTCCACATAACTTTTCACAGCCAAGTCAATTGTCTCAAGGCAGGTATACTTCGGCTGGTACTCCAAAAGTCGCTTTGCCTTTTCAATACTAAAAACGCCGCTTCTGGCGATATGATAGTAGGTGTGGTCGCATTCCTCGATGTTGCCTTCATACCTGCACCATTCCGACCACGGCAAAAACTTAATTTTAGGCTCATGTCCAAAGTATTCATACAGATGCTTTGCAAAACCATACAGCGTAATGTGCGTTGCCGCTTCCGCATCAAAGGATTCACCCAACGCCTGATTTCTGTGCGTGATCGCTTTAAAAAACACCTGTGCAACATCATAACCGTGAACATGGTGTAATATCTCCTGCCCAAAATTCGGAAGAGCGATTTCTTTTCCCTCTGCGATATCCTGAAATACCCTCAAAGACGTGTTGCCCCACGGATTGATGATTATCCACCCTGGTCCTGAAATCTGCCCGGGCATGATGATTGTTGCCGGAAAACCGTTCTTACGATACTGCTCTTTTAAATACATCTCACTGATGAACTTATCCCTGCCGTAATCATCCAATGGCTCCTTACGCAAAGCATCCGGGTCAAAAGGAATGGTTTCCGCCATGCCATGCGCCCAGCAGGAAGAACAGTACAGATAATGTGAAAGTCCCACACCTTGAAAACCTTTTACGATCTTTTTTGTTTCTTCAACATCAAAATTGACCAAGTCGACAACGACGTCCGGTTGCATCTCAGTGATTTTCTCAATAAAATTCGAATCATTCTTTCTGTCAATCAGAACACGCTTTACCTTATGCCATGCGGGCGCATCCTCATAAGGGGCTGACATTTTTCTGGTGATTGCTATTGTCTCATATCCATTATCTACAAGCATGGGAATCAAATAAGTGCCAATATGTCCTGCGGCTCCAATTACGACTACACGCATTTGATTTTCCTCCAATCT
>JAUNBF010000070.1 GCA_030527185.1 Planctomycetia bacterium
ATAGTTTGAACCTTTTTAAATATCAATAATCAATTATAAAGTATCAATTAAGCTCGCTTCTACATGACCGCTTTGGTATTGGAGAATTTCACGCCGGCACCGTCATGATACCGCGCGTATTCCGTGACGATGGCGCCTTCCGGGCCGCCCATGAGGAAGTGCCACGATTCGGGGACTTCCAGATGCCGCACATCGCCGACTTTCAGCAATTCGCAGTGCTGGCAGTGGGAGGTCGCTTTCTGGCTGGCGGGAATTTCGGCAATTGCCGGGACAGTGGGTTCCCCTTCCGACCAGTTGAACGCACTGCCGTAACGAATCTGCCACGACTCCATTTTGCAGGGGTACGTGGTTTCGATGTGGCGGTGTTCGGGAATCATCTGCCCGGGAAGGAGGTAAATTTCATGGCCGAAATAGCGATATTTTTCGACGTTGACCCAGAAAATTCCCCCCATGCCGCAGTTGGCAAAATCGCCCAGTTCAAAATCAAGTGCCCAGAATTCCGCACTTCGCAGCACATCGGGAATCGGGTACTTGTAATATTCCATCATTTCGTAGTAAGCCTGTTTTGCTTTTTCGACGAGGAATTTGCCATCTTTGTCATAGTAGAATTCATTAGGATACTTTTTCAACATCGACGATTCTCCTTTCCCGTTGGAGGCCGGACATGCGGCCTGAGTGGTGTTACTGGACATTCCCAAAACCGTTCCTCCGACGACGAGGGCGGAAGATTTCAGCATGGAACGACGATTCATGGCATTCATCATACTCTCCTTTAGAATGTTTTCCGATATTGCCAAAAATATTTTACGCAAAAGACGATTCTTTGGTAAAACTCTATTATGAAACAATTCGTCAGGAAAATCAAGGGTCGGGGGGAAAATTTTTTCTACATTCTCTCTCATCCCCCCATTCCGAATCTCTTTTTTCGTTCTGGAACTCTTCCCAAACGAATGGTGCCAAGACCGGAAGGTTACGGCGGGAGGAATGTGGGGGGGTTCGCAAATTTCAAGTGGAAGCCCTGGGATGACTTTTGGCGGCAGCCGTTATGTGTCTTGAACATAAAACTGGGTAATATCGAATCCGCCGCGCATTTCATCTTCGAGAAATTTGACTCTGGATTCCAGACGATCGACAATTCGCGTCAACCTAGCCACCACCGCTTCATCCGAATCGCCCGGCAAACGTCGCGGCACCACGGGATAGTTCAGATGTCGCTGGAGAGACGCAAAGAGATACGTCGGGTCTTTTCGACGATTGGCCAGGGCAATGCGTCCTTCTTTTTCTCCAAAAAGGACCGCTCTCCCACTCTCTTTTCCGGTTAGCAGCGAGTAATACTCACTTCGGGCATAAATCATTTCCGCAATGTCGACAAGTCCCAATTGCCGTCGCACGAGAAGAATCCACTCTCGCCAATCCTGGTTGAAAACAGGGTCGTCCGAAACCGCTTTCAGCCCAAAATCATAATTCAGTCGATTTCGGCTGATCGCTTCGAGCTGATAGAGAAAAATTGCCGCGGGAGGAAGGTTTTCCGCCCGACAATGAGCTTCCCGTTCCAGCAAAAGAAGGGCAATCTGAAAGTCGAATTTGCCACCGTCACGTTCCGCTTCCTGCATGACGAAGGTTTGAAAAGGGGCAAAATAATGCGACATAGCAGCCATCGCCTCCGCCATACTTCCGGTATGCTTCAGGGCGGAGGACATAAACTCCATCGCCATGGGCAACTGTGTGGAGGCAAGGATTTCGTGCCGCACCGTTTCCATCAGTTCCTGCGTGGCGGTGGCGTGCATTCGTTCCCGGAGTACCTTGAACAGATAGGCCTGTTCGACATATTCTTCTCGCGGTAATATTGGACTTTTGGCAGACATATTCCTATTATAATCGCCCGATTCCTGTTGCCAAGGC
The DNA here is from genome assembly GCA_030527185.1 of Planctomycetia bacterium. Lineage (GTDB taxonomy): Bacteria > Planctomycetota > Planctomycetia > Pirellulales > Thermoguttaceae > RGIG3701. The sequence goes on from JAUNBF010000070.1 coordinate 1,903, forward strand.
CGTCCCCCACGAGAATTCAGGAAAAATTTCCCCCTTTGGCGGTTTCGTTCCACCGTTGGAGGAGTTTTTCTTCCGACAGAGGGATTTCTGTCAACGGAACTTTACGAACGGTGAAAATTTTCTGCTCGGCAAGGGGAATGCCAGCGAACGTCAGGACTTTTCGGACTCCCTCTTCCGTTTCCCATTCCTGAGGGTCGAAAAGGCGAAACCGTTCGGGGAAACGTTGAGAAAGAAGGTGGGTGCGGGCGGCGTATTCCTCGTAGTACCGTTCCAGAGCGGCAAGGCGGGTGGGGACGTTGTACTGCGGGTAGATGATCATTCGCTGCGGGTCGCGGTACCAGCCGGACGGGAGTGTTTTTCGCCAATTGTCCGTCGGGCGGAGGGTCTTTTCAAGGCTGAGTTGGATGGCCTGGAGAACTTCGGGCTTCGGACGATGGAGACAGAGGATACGGCAGTGGGGTTCAATTTCGAGGAGTTCTTCCATATATGGCAGGTAAAACGACGCGACATCGCCAATGCGGGCATGGGAACGAGTTTTCCGCCAGCGTTCCAGACGTGTCGCCATGCAAGAGGGGTCTGCCGGCTGTTGCCACGGTAGAAACGGGCGGTCTTCATACGTCACCAGCGTATCGGGCTGCGCACAGAGCATTTCGGATAACAATTTCAGCCCACACTGCCCCACTCCCAAACCGAGAATGATTTCAGCCATAACATGCCTCTGCGCAAGCGTTTTCAAAAAATTCCTCGTACTCCTGAATCACACCGATATTACCCCGTCGAGCGGGGTAGGTTTCCCGAATGGCACGGGAGATTTCAGCTCGATAGGGCACGTCCGTTCCGAGCCGGAGAGCCTGCCGCACATATTCCGAACGACACGTGGCGACGGGAGGGTGGGGAATCCCCATAGCCTGGTAGTGAGCGGTGGAGTATCGCTGCACGAGGAGGTTGCCGACTTGCGTTACGCAGGGAACGCCGTGGGAAAAGGCATCGTGGCACGTCCATTCCCCCGCGTAAACGCAGGAGTCCAAAAGAACCGTCGCGGCGGAAAGATAACGATGGTACAGCCATGGGGAAAGTCGAGGAAGAAAAAGGACGCGACGGAACTCCTTTTCTCCCAGGACGTTGCGAATACGCTTCCGAAATTTCTCACCCCACCAGGTGGATTTTCCGCCTAGGAGCAAAAGGTGTCCCCGCGTGTCTTGCCGGAGGATGTCGCGGAGGTAAAAGTCGAAGTCGGGATGGTATTTCGACCATCGATGAGGGCAAAAATAAATCGCGCCTTGCCGCGGCAATCCCAATTCTTCCCGTGTGGCTGCCACGGAAGCGGAAACGACGGCCATCTCCTGTCGTTCCAACTTCGGCGGCGTTTTCATCCGATAGAGTTTTTCCGTATAATGTTCCTGTGCCTGGGGGATTTCGGCGGCATCCCACGTCAGGTAATAATCCATTTCCGCAATCCCACTCGTTCCATGCGTTCCCCAGGAGGTACACTGGACAGGAGCCAACCGCAACAACGGAAGACAACTGCTCCACAAATCTGCCACGGCCTTTCTGTAAAAAAGCACGTCGCACGCCGCCGCACGGATTTTTTCCACCGTGGCGGCAAAATCTCCCTCATACGTCACCAGATTCACCGACGCTGGCACCGTATACCACCGTGGCACCCGTTCCCGCGACAGGAAAAGCATCACCTCAAATCGATGCGGATTCAAGCCCTCCCAAATCGCTTGCGTCGAGCGGAAAAAACCACCCTCATTTTCCGGCACGCAGAAAAATCCCACCCGAATCTTCTCTCGGTTTCCACGTCTCCGAAAGGGCTTCCTCCGCGACGAAAAGGTTCCGCGAATCAACTGGGCAAATTTCTCCTTCACTTCCCGACAGCACTTTCCCTGATGTGCCAACTCAAAAGAAGGATAGAACCCTAACCGGGCAAATTCCAACCAGTGATAAACCGGTCTTTCCTCCAACGCCGCGTCCAAATCCCTTACCAGTCGTTGCCATCCTCTGTCGATCGCCTTTGCGTTTTCCCAAAATGGAGAGAAAAACTGCAAATGCTTCCACCGCAAAATCGGTTTTTGGAATGGTTGTGCGGTTTCCCGAAAACACTTCCTTCCCTTCTCCACTTCCCCGCACATTCCGTACAAATTCCCCAAAAAACATTTCCGCGGCCACCCCACCACCTTCCTCTCCAAAGGCTCTACCACCTTCAACGCTTCCTCATAACGTTCCGCCGCGGCCAACACCATCCCCCACGTCCACCGCAATCCATCCTCATCGTGTCGCCTGGAAGCCAGTTTTCTCAAAACTTCTGCCGCCTCCTCATACCGTTTTTCCCCTACCAGCCACGCTGCCCACACGGTCCATCCCCCCTCATGCTCCGGCTCCAACGTCAGCAATTCCCGCAAAAGACGCTGATTGGCCGAAAAACATTCTCCAGAAACATCCTTTAACGAAAGAATTTTCCGAAAAAGAAGTTCTTTTCTCTCCTCTTTCGACCAAGTTTCCTGTCCAGAAAAAACGGACGAATCCATCTGCTCTTCCCCCTCTCCCGAATTTTGTCTTCCATGGCTCACGGTTGGTACGATCCAGGATGGTGGTTCTTGTTCCACTCCTCACAGAAACATAAAAACCATGTACACACACGCTTTTTATCCCGGACGGATTATAAGGGGAAATATTGGAATTGTCAAGAATTTTTATTCGTCAAAAACCGATTTTCTCTGAAAAACCTCCTTTTTCAAGCAAAAAAAGGAAGATGGTATCCTGGCTCCATGGATAAAGCAACGAAAAAAATTTTCCCGCCTCACCATTTTTCTTGTCTGGAAAACTACAATGGAGAAAGGAGTTGAAAATGGAAAAAAGAGCGATTCTACTGGTAATTTTTGGAGCTTCGGGGGATTTGACCTCCCGGAAACTGATTCCCGCACTGGCAAAACTGGAAGAGAAAGGGGTTTTGCCATCGGAATTTCGGGTGGTGGGTATTTCGCGGACTCCCATGACAGATGAACAATGGCGGGAAAAGTTGTCGTCGAACGTGCCGATGGAAAAGGATACTCAAAAGAGGGCGTGGCAGCATCTTTCGGAGAAAATCCACTATTACGCGGGCAACGTGACCGATTCGGCACTTTTTCCGGCGTTGGAGCAATTTTTGTCGGAAAAGGAAGCGGCATTTTCTCTTCCGGCGGAAAGAATTTATTATCTGGCAACGGCACCGACGTTTTACGAGACGATTGCGGATGGTTTACGGCCGGTTGTCCAAAAAAATCCTCCTTGTCGAATGGTGGTGGAAAAACCGTTCGGCACCGATTATGAGACCGCCCATGCCCTGAATGAGAGGCTGCATGAAATCTTTCCCGAAGAGAGTATCTTTCGGATGGATCACTATCTCGGCAAGGAAACGGCTCAAAATATCCTGGTTTTACGGTTTGCCAACGCGATTTTTGAGCCATTGTGGAATCGGAACTATGTGGAAAAGGTGGAAATCACCGCACTGGAAACCTCTCTCGTGGGCCGACGATTGGGCTACTACAATCAGGCCGGAATATTACGCGACATGTTCCAGAATCACCTGCTGCAACTTTTGACACTCATTGCGATGGAGCCACCGACACGCTGGAACGCGGACGCCATTCGCAACGAGAAAGTAAAAGTTCTTCAGAGTATCCGTCCCATGGAGTATCCTTACGAAATCCAGCAAAACAGTTTTCTGGCACGTTACGAAGGGGGCGAATCGGGTCTCCTCCCACAGACGGCCACGTATGGGAAAGTTTCGCTTTTTGTCGACAATTGGCGTTGGAGGGGCGTTCCGTTTCAGCTCACTTCCGGCAAGGGGATGAATTCGCAGAAAACGGAAATCAGTATCCATTTTCGCCCTGCGCCGCACATCCTTTTTGACAAGGAGTACATCCGCAAGGCGCAGGCTCAAGACCCGCAAATCCGTACCCGCGACTGGGAGGCGAATACCCTTTTGCTGCAAATCCACCCGGAGGCGAAAATCGTTCTTCTTTTTCAGTCGAAAGTTCCCGACACGGAAAAGGATATTCGTCAAACGCGGATGGAATTCGATTTTACGGAAAATTTTCAGGGCGAATTGCCGGAAGCGTACGAACGACTTTTGCTCGACGCCATTCACGGCCAACCCGACCTTTTTCCGCGTGGTGATGAAATCGAGTATGCCTGGAAAATCATCGACCCGATACAACGTTTTTACGAAGGCCAGGAACTTCCCCGTTATCCATTGTTTCCGACGTAAAATCGCGCAGCCACATCGGGAAAACGCAGCTGCGCGACCTTGCCAAAACTATTTTCCAACCGTTCCTTCCAGGCAACTCCCCTTCCGTTGGAACGATTGCGGAGCCAACGTTTTCAGGAGCGTTTCGAGTCGGGAAATATCCGTTTTTTTCAGGATGGAACCGGGACGTGTAAGAAAATCGGTATCAATTCGGAATGTGGTTCCTGAGGTTTTTCGGAAACGTTCGGCTTGGAATTCCACCTGTTGCAACCCTTCGATTTTTCCTGAAACGGCCAGCAGAGGGGCTTTTTCCATCGTTTCCAGAGCAGCCAAATCCACTACGACTTTTCCACCTGGTAGAATCTTCAAATCTCCTGCAATTCGCTGTCCGGCACAGGAAATCACGAGTGTTCCTGCCACCGTCACCGTTCGAAAATGCCCTTCCCCCGCCCATTCCAGCGTTCCCCCCTCCACGTTCACCGCCATCGGCGTTTCGCACTTTCCGGTCAAGAGGAGACACCCTTTGCCCTTTTGGGTCAAAATGCCGGTAAACGCAGGTTCCCCACGCCGAAAACCATGAATCGTGGAGGCTATTTCCAGAAAATCGGTCGCGTCGGGAAGGGAAAACGTGCCACTGCCATTTTCGACTTCCGCAAAGTCGTTACGGAAAGAAATCCGTTGAGCGTCGATACGGTTTGGACCACGACAAGTCACTTCCCCTGCCAGGCAGAAATTCCCCAGAATGTCCGATCCATTTCCCGCCTCGCTGGTGATTCGTCCGTTGTGGAGCGTGATTTTCCCCACGTTGACATGCTGTCGGGCAGCCCCTTTCAAGGTTCCACCCTCCAACAGGAGTTTCCCCGGAAGCGTCCGGCATTCGGGTGTCCAGACTCCCAGGGCGTTGCGGGCATTGCAGAAAAGCGTCCCCCCGGACTGCACCACCAGGTCGGCCATCGGCACGGAAATCGTCTCGGAACGTTCCCGCATGAGGACGAGCGTCCCTTCTGCAATCCCCCACGTTCCCTGGAAAGTATCCTGGCCGTAGAGTTTCATCGTTCCCGTTCCCTCTTTTGTCATCGTTCCGGCCTCTCCGCGAAACGCACCGTAAAACGTTGTTTCTCCAGGTGCCGTTACGCAAATCGTCCCCCCGGCAGGCTGGACCGTCACATCTTCGTAAAAGAGCCGATTTCCTTCCAGCAGCGTCAGTTTTCCACCGTTGAAAATCCATTCCCCTTCCTGGTTTTCCCCTTTTTTCCACGTGACTTCCGACTCGATTGTGATCTTTTTCCCGCTCTTTTTACGGTCGATCAAATCGGGATGCTCGTTGCGGTGTACCATTCCCAACTTCCGCACCCGTTCCTTGTAATCGTCCGTCATGGGGGAGGGATTGGGGTAAATCCGACTCCATCCCAAGTCCTTGAAATGGTACGATTCGTGCATTCCAATCCCGCCGGTGTGATACGTTGGCGTTTTCGGCACCCCCGCCTCCATTTTGGCCTTGAGTTTGTCCAGATGTTTCTCGTAAATGTCTCTCGGCAAAGCGTTTTCCTCTTTGCAGATTCCCGCCGCCATGCCGACCACTTCCCCCAGCATTCCCAGCGTTCGCATCACCCGGGCTGCTGCAAAAGCGACGTGCGTCAGGCTGATATGCCGCCCGGCCAGGAAGAGATTCTGGCAGTCGCGGGCGTAAAGACAACGGTACGGAACGGGATACGGTTCGCCAAATCCACGGTGGTACGCACACGAACGGAACGGTTCGCCAAACGTCTCCACATTGTGCGGATCGGGGAAGTGTAAATCGATGTCCCACGTAATCGTGGCGGTCGCGTCGGGATACGGAACGTGGTCTTCGAGATCGTTTTGCGTCAGAATCAAATCTCCCACCACACGATAACTCTCCCGTTTACCTCCAATCGGCGAAACCCAGTCCAACGCGTCGTTGGCAAACTCCGCTTTCCGTCGGGAGTGGTTTTTAATAAAGTTCCAGTTGGAAAAAATCGAAAGCAAACCGTAATCCCGGATATATTCCGTTTCGTCTGCCATATCACGATATTGCCCCGCCTCCTGTTCCCAGTCGCCGCCGCGAATGTAGTAAACGTTCTCTTCCGTGAAGGGAATCGCCCAGTCAATATCCGGGAATGGGGTCGGTTCTTCCTGCCGTTTGGCGTACCAGAGTACCGAATGTCCCATCACTTGCCGGTCCGCTTCGACAGGAGCGTTGATTTCGTTGAACTGCGAGCGAGCTTCCCGTCCGTACATCACTTCACACCCCACCTTCCGGGCAATCACCGCGTCTCCCGTTGCGTCGACAAACAACGGTGCGCGAAAACGGGTTTCCGCCCCGGTATGCGTGTTACGGGAGAGAACGGCCGTGATTCTTTTCGGATTCTGCGGGTCGGTTTCCACCGCAAAAACATGTTCCCGCGTCAACAGTCGGGCACCACTGTTGGGACGCTTGAAAAGGATCGCTTTGCGAGCATCTTCGTAATATTCCGCCGGATAGGTACCACCACTGCCGTGCATGGGCTGGATTTCCTCCACAATATTTCCCAGAGCGGGATATGGTTCCATGTGGATTCGTCCTCCCAGCGAAACGCGGATTTCGGAACTGTTGCACCCGCCCACCACTTCCCGATCTTGCAGCAAAACTACGTTACACCCGGCTCTAGCCGCGGAAATGGCGGTGCAGATTCCCGACATGCCACCGCCGATGACCACGAGGTCAAACTCCTCCGGGTACTCCTTCACCACCACGCCCGTCCCCTTTTTACGGAACTCGGCCAGTTTCGCAGCCTCCTTTTCAGGCACTTCCGCCGCGTCACGTGTCAGGTAAATCGCGTCGCACCGACCATTAAAACCGGTCAGATCACGCAGTGCCACCGTCACCTTTTCCGCCGGAAGCTCCACCGTTCCCGCCTTTTGCCAGTCCCATTCAACCCCATTTGTGCCGAGAATCTCCGGCAGAACTTTCCCCGCAATGGCAATCTGAAATTTTCCTGCGGGAGTACCTCGTTTCCAGACTGCCGTCCAGTCGCGCGTCCGCACCCAGACCGTGTACGTCCCCGCTTCGGGAATGGTGCAGGTTGTCTCCGCGTCCTCCACCGGAACGCCATACCCGTGAGCCATCACATACGACGACCCCATCTGTGCCATCGAATGCGGATCGACGACCCAGCCGCCCAAATTCTGGAAAGACTCCGCTTCCAGAAAAATGCCCGCGTGAAGGGTGGAAAAACTACCGAACCAGGACAAAACCAAAATAAATCCGATCAAATATCTCTTCATAAAATCTCCTTTATCGTACTCCATCCATTTGAGTTTTTCGAATTCATTCCACCAAGTTTGAAATAGGTCTTTCGCACCGGGCGCAGCGCGACTCACGGCTAAAGCCGAGAGTGGCTTTCCCGTCAAGACGGTGCCGCCGTGGAGAGGAAACCTTTCTATAGAAAGAGTTATCCTCTCCAGACCTCTCCTTCCAAAGATTTTTACGTGCGGCTGCGCCGCTATTGTTTTTGTCTCTTTAGCACGGCACTAGCGGTGTTTTATTCCCAACTCATTTCCGCCTCCTGCCCTGCCCGAGTACAGAGATTTTTAAAGACTTCCAACGCAATCCCTTCCGAAATCCGATGGCAACTCCCATCCGCAAAGGCAAAATTCACCCCTCCTGAATGGTCGCTGCTGAAGGGGAGGTTGTTGAACTCAATCCCGTCGAGCATCCGATCCACTTTCTGGTTCGGTTTGCAGTCCACCACCCATTTCATGCTGTAGGAGCAACGTCCCGTACTGTCGTTGGAACCGATCAGCCAGGCTCGTGCGTTGTGGTAGCCGACGGTGGAGTTGCGGATGGTGAATTCGCCGACCAAAAGCGTGTTGCTCGTTCCGTCCCGCACCGTTCCGAGAACCACCTGCTGTGCCCAGACAAACATCCCATTGGTGTACATTTCGCCACTGGTACCGCTTAAAAAATCTTTTTTCCCATCCCCCTGTTTGGCACCTCCAACCCCCTGATACGTCGAAAGAGCACCGTAAAGATTCTGCGGACCGGGCTGGGAAGTGTCCGTAAAAACAGGGGCTTCGCCGTAACTGGGGCACAGATACGTCGCAATGATCGTTTCGATGATCGGGTTGTTGGCTCGCTGTTCGTAATAATAATGGCAACGTTGACTTTTATCAATCTGGTCGTCCAGTCCCTTCTGTTCGATATACGGGAGCAACTCCACAAACAACCCGTAATTGGCCACCCCTTCCGGCATACCGTTGTACGACTGGTTGCGGACACCGTAGGGGAAATGATCATTCATGGCCGTGGTATAATTGTGACAGGCCAGCCCGATTTGTTTCAGATTGTTGAGGCACTGCATATTCCGTGCCGCTTCCCGTGCCTGCTGAACGGCCGGAAGGAGCAGCCCGACCAACATTCCGATAATGGCAATCACCACCAGTAATTCCACCAGCGTAAACCCTTTTTTCACACCCTGTTGCGAATTTCCGATTCCCCTTCGCCCGGCCAGCAAAATTCCCCCCAAAATCAGCAAAAGCCATGTGGCAGGTTCCGGGACAGCAGCCGAACTCACTCGCAAATGAAGCGTATTCCCATCCACCTCCCAGGAAAAAATCGGTGCCATTTCACGCATCACGTAATCCAGCAGACGTTCCATGTCCGCACTTCCAGGAGTATAACCTGAAATCAGTTTTTCCAAATCGACGTTCAAAACGGTCTCCCGTTCCCAGGAATCCATGTCGTAAAAATAATCGATGTTCTCCACCGCCACGTTCGTGAGATTCCCATCCACGCCAAGCAGCGTTTCGCCGGAAAAAAGCTCCGAATCGAACGTTGCCAGATCGACCAGAATCCGTCCATCTTTTTCCAGAACCAGATTCCCCGAAATTTTCTGTCCTTCCCGCGTCAAGAAGAGGGTAGAAGTTGTTCCCACCGTCAAATTGGAAATATTCGCAGCCGTTGTTTCCGCAATTGTCGGCGAAGTCAACGCCAATTCCACCGTTCCTCCCGAAATTTCCAAAGGAATGTTTCCCAGCCCAGTCGAAACGATTCCCCCGGTCAGACGCAGCGTTCCGTCGCCTGTTTTCCGAATCCGACTTCCCGCATCGTAAGCGTTAAAAACCGAGGAAATCGTCAAAACGGAGTCGTTTCCCGTCACGTCAAATGTCCCACTGGCACCACTGGAAACTTCCGTCGCTCCCTTGCGTAACGTCAATACCGCCGCGGTAATCCAACTTTCTCCTTCTGCGTGAATGACCCCGCCGAGTGAGTAATTCCCGATTCTCTCTCCGAGCGTTCCCGTCCCGGTACCATTCACCATAATCGTGCCGTTTTTCAGGAAAATCTCTCCCGTATTGGTACGGATATTGTCTGCCGAGGAAATCGTGCCGCCATTCACCTGAATCCGATCCGGGAAAGAGACGGTTCCGTAACATACACCCAGAGTATTGTTGTTGCCGCTTAAATAGAGCGTCCCTTTTTCGGAAATCGTGATATTTCCCCACTTTTCCGTATTGGAACGTGACTTCGTAACTTCCAGAACCCCCTCCTCAATTTCCACCTCCGCCGATGGTTTGGCAGAATCCGACCATTTCAAAGTCCCCTCTCCCGACTTGACGATTTTTCCCGTTGTTCCTTGAATAACCGCGTTATTTTCCTGCGTCCGCCCTTCTTCCACGGAAAATTCCAGCGTTCCAGCCGCGATATTCCAGGCCAAATCGGCGGGAAACGTTCCTCCAATAACCAACCTTCCCGTTCCCTGTTTGGTAATGGCTACCCCATTGGTCGTGTTGATTTCGGAGAGAATCGTCAGCGTAGAGTCTTTGGTAACCTCGATTTGTCCACTGTTGGCATTGCGATAATTCTCGTTGGCAATGGCGATTCGATTGACGGTAATCCAGGAATCTCCTTCTGCTATGATTTTGTCGCCAATCCCGATATTTCCAATGGTTCCCACCCCTTTATCGGTGGAATTCGGATTTTCCATCTGAATCGTTCCACTTTTTAGCGTCGTAACTCCCAAATACGTTCGGATTTTCTCCCCCACACGCAAAGTTCCGGCAATCTCCACCTCCGCCATATTTCCCTTTCCAGTTCCCAGTGTATCATCCGCCCCACCGATAAAAAGTGTCGCCCCCGTATCCACCGTCACTTTGGCGTGAGGTGTCGAAGTCGAAGATGTTCCCCTGGTCAATTCCGTTCTACCGGCCTACACATGAAGCGGTATGGTGGCGGGAAAGGCACTCGTGACAGACAACGTTCCCGTCCCCGTTTTGGTGAGGGTTCCATAGCCAGCCGTTACGTTTCCAGGGGAAAAAGTGCCGGAAATGTGGAGCGAGACACCGTTTTCCACCGCCATCGTTCCACCGGTGGAGTTTACCCGGAAAGAATTGTTCAAGACGATTCCTGCCGTGGAAGTTTTCAGCGTTCCACCATTGAAAGTGACCGTCCCGGACAGGTCGCCCGCAGACGTAATCGTTTTTTCCGCGTCGATCACCACATCTCCGAAAAGCGTTGGACAAAATGCCGCCAACAACGCCATGGCAATAGCAATTTTCAAAATCTTCATTTTTGACCTCATTCGGTTCAGGAATTTGGAAACAAATTTTTTATCAACTTCCTCAGGATACCCAACTTCCCACCCCTTGGCAAGTAAAAAGTACCTTTTTTCCTTTATTTTGTTCTAAAAAGCGCAAATAGACATTTTTTTATTTCGCAAAAAGGCAGTTTGCCATAAACGAAAGAGGTACGGTGGGAAATTTTTATGGCCGAAGTCCTTGACAAGGGTGGGAAAATTCGTTATTCTGGAAGATTGTAATAGGAAACCATTCCATCAGAAAAATCAGGTAAGGGGTGAGATGATGGCCGATCGTTCCGGGAAAACGCCGCTTCAGTCGCGTTCTTTTCAGCATAAAGTCTTTTATTTCGTCTGTATCGCAGCTTTGATGATACCGATGTTCTGGCTCAGCCAACCTTCCACGATTGGAGCGGGGGGAGCCAAAGGTACGCCGGGCGGGAAGCTGGAGCAGTTGCGGCGGGACTCCAAAATCAGCGAGGAGGACATCGGCGGTGTGAGCCTGGCGGGAGAGACGATTCGGTTGGGGACGTTTGGGCTGGATGGGGTGGCGACGCTCGTGCTGTGGCAAAAGGCGGATGAGTACAAGAAAAAGAAGGACTGGACGAACCTTTCCGCAACGCTCAAGCAGTTGATTCTGCTCGTGCCGCATTTCGAGACGGTCTGGCGGTTCCAGGGGTGGAATCTGGCGTACAACGTTTCGGTCGAGTGCGACAACTACAAAGACCGTTATTCGTGGGTGATTGAGGGGATTCGGTATCTGGAACGTGGCGTGCAGTTCAATCCCCGTTCGATTCGTTTGACGTGGGACGTGGGGTGGACGACCGCTCAAAAAGTCAGCAAGTCGGATGAAAAAGTCCAATTTCGCCAGCTTTTCCGCGAAGACAACGATTTCAACAAAGACCGTCCGATGGAAATGCGCGACAGTTGGCTCATCGGCAAAGAGTGGTACAAACGGGCGGAAAATCTCCACGTCAAAGATGGCGTCGATTTGCAGACGATCAGCCCGACGCTCTTTTTCTCCCACGCTCCCAACGCTCAGGCGTACTACTCCGAAAATCTCCAGACCGACGGAAATTTCGACCAGAAAGCCCTCCACGCGTGGGAAACGTTTTCCAAAGAGTGGCTGGAATACGGCAATCGTGAGCACCCCTCCGCGACCGGCACGATGATGCGGCTGGAAGAGGAAGAGCGGCTGGCAGAACTGGGAGAGGAAATTCGTGCGGAATTGGAGTCGCTCCAGCCCGGCCTTTACCAGCACCTTGTCGATGTCAAGCGAGCCAAGTTGACCGAAGAGGAAATCACGGCGTTGGACAAGAAAATGGAGGAACGCACCGCCGACGAACACAACCTCGCGTCGGAAGCGGCTGAAAAAGTCCGCGTCTCCAATACCGAATGGGCCACCCAACTGCCCACCGACCTGCGTACCCGTGGCCTGGAGTTGGCGAAGCGTCTGGACGAGACGAATTTGCAGGAAAAACTGATTCACCGCTACCGGATGATTGTGAATTACAAATTCTGGCGACTTCGCGGACAACTGGAGCGGACGCCGGAAATTCTGGAAGCTCGCCGGCTCGTTTACGAAGCGGATCGGGCGTATGCCAACGGTGACATTGTGGTGGCCAAGAACAATTATGACCAGGCCTTGCACCTCTGGAATCAGAAGATTCGGACGCCTCAGTTTGAAGAAATCATCGATGAAGAGATGCTCGGCTCCGACCTTCGGGAATTGATTGACAAGTACGAAATCATTCTGGCTCAGCGAAATGAGACACTGCCGCCTGATTTTCCGTTGAAAGAAGTCATCGCCCGCACCACCCCCACCGACCCCGCCATCCTTCAGGACATGCGGCGTGAAAAACCCTCCATGCCCGTGATTCAGTAAGGGGGAGATTCCTCCTCAGATGTTGGATGGTCTATCCTTTTCGCATGGTAAAATGGGAATCCCTGTTCCTGGAGGGGGTTCCTGAGGGATGAGCGTTCGGACAATGGTTTTCAAGAGTTGCGGAATCCCTTCCCCGGTCTTTGCCGAAACCGACAGGGTAGGATAGGGAGGTTTGGCCTCGTCGCGTTTATTCCAAACGGTCAGGAGTTTTCCCGATGTTTTGAGAGGAAACTTTTCCTCATCCACCCCTGCCGTGACATCCCGTATCCAAAGTACCAAATCGGCCTCTTGGATTTCCTGCTGCGCACGCCGAATCCCCACCTGCTCGACAGGATTTTCGGTCGCATGAAGTCCCGCAGAGTCGAAAAACTCCACATTCCACCCCTCCAACACCGTTCGTTCGGAAAGAACGTCCCGCGTCGTCCCCGCTTCCGTATGCACAATCGCTCTGGCAAATCCCAGAATCGCATTGAAAAGCGAACTTTTTCCCACATTCGGCCTCCCCGCCAGCACCACTTTCCACGGCTGAATCAGGTGGTCGGCAATCCCCTGCCACCGCTGCGTATCCTCCCCCTTTTCCCAGGCTCGTTCCAACGCACCATGAAATTGCTCCCACAAAATCCGCGTCGTTTTCCACGTCGTCGCATACGGCAACCATTCCATAACTCGACGTTGTACAGGTGTCCACCCTTGCAGTTCTCCAAAATGTTCGGAATCCATCGCTTCCGCCCCGGCAAGTTGGAGCAAATTCATGATCCGCCGCACGGCCGCCATGGAACCGTGGCAATGAATCTCCACCCCCCCTTGCCCGGTAGGACAGACTAGCACATCCTCCGCCTGGATTTCCCCGTAAACCACCTTTCCCGGTACAGAATTTTTCCAATTTTCCGTCAATTTGGGAGTAAAAAACGTTTCCACCGTTGTTTTCGCTCCCCTCCCCCAAACCGAAATCACCGCAATGGCACCGCGTCCCTCAGGCGTTTCCAAGAAAAAATATGTTTTTTCATTCTGAAATATTGCCATCTTTTTTCAAACACCTTTCACGCGGAGAACGTCCATGCCTCTCTCCCCTTCGGTGGACGCCCTACCCCTCCAGAAGAGGAAAAGAAGACTCTCTTCACTATTGCAAGTTTAACAAAACCCTAACTCTGATGGCTTAATTTCTGCGTCAGAAGTGCCAGGCTGGAGGAGAGCGAAACATTTTCCACGATGATTTCGTCAGAGACTTGGAGCTGAATCGGAGCGAAGTTCCAGATACCGCGAATTCCTGCCTTGACCATGATTTCCGCGGTTTCCTGAGCAAACTGTACCGGCACCGTCAGAATAGCGAGAGAAATCCCTTTTCCACGCATGAATTTCCGAAAATCTTTCATAGCATAGACAGGCCGTCCGAGGATTTTTTTACCGATTTTATCAGGGGAATTGTCAAACGTGGCAACGATATTGAGATTTTCCTGTTTGAACCCTTTGTAGCCCAACAGTGCCGTTCCGAGATGACCAACACCGATCAAAATCGCATCCTGTTGAACATCCCAGCCCAAAAAGCGTTCGATGTGCTCGATCAGTTCGTGGATAGAGTGGCCTACTTTCGGACGTCCGACAATCCCGGTCATGGCAAGGTCTTTACGTACCTGAATTCCTGTCAACCCCAACTGCTCAGCAATTCGGGTACTGGAAATTCCCTCTACCCCCTGATCCCGCATTTTGCGAAGCAGCGACAAATAAATAGGCAAACGACGGACACTGGGGGCTGGATAAACTTTTTCGGACGATTCGCTCATAACGTATTTCTCCTTCTCTTATTATAGCATAAATTTTTCTTTTTCCCAAGGGTATTTTTTAAGAAGTAGATAAAATATTATAAAAATATTGACTTTTTTCAGAAAATTTTTGCCACATTCCCCTCCTGGCAATTTTCAGCAAAAATTTTTTGGTTGAGCGTCTTCCATTTTCCTCGCTCACCCCATCCCTTGGGATATTTTAGGTTTTCGGAGTGGAGAATCTTGAGAAACCGGCTTTACAGAGTTTGGAAATCGGGTATACTGGAATCTTCCATTGGCAATTTCGGTTGGGAGGGTGAAACATGATGTCCCGTGATGAGTTGGCTGAAAAATATCTCGAAACGATTCCCTACGCACTCTATCCCGTGCAGGAAGACGCGCTTCTGGCGTGGTTCTCCTCGGAACAGGGGGTGTTGGTCTGTGCGCCGACAGGAACGGGGAAGACGCTGATTGCCGAGGCCGCGGTTTTTGAAGCACTCCAGACGGGAAAGCGGATGTATTACACAACGCCGCTTATTGCGCTGACCGATCAGAAGTTTCGCGAATTGCAGGACAAGGCAGAATCGTGGGGGTTTCCCCGTGAGGAGGTGGGGCTGGTGACGGGAAATCACCGCGTCAATCCGCAGGCCAAAGTCCTGGTAGTCGTGGCGGAGATCCTTTTCAACCGGCTGTTGCACCCGGAGCAATTCGATTTTGACGCGGTGCAGAGCGTGGTGATGGACGAATTTCACCATTTCAACGACCCGGAGCGGGGGATTGTGTGGGAATTTACGCTGGCGCTTCTTCCGCCGCACATTCGGCTTTTGCTGCTTTCAGCGACGGTGGGGAACGCGCCGCAGTTTGCGAACTGGCTGGAATTTGAGCATGGCCGGAAGGTGGAGTTGGTGCAGAGCGACGAGCGGAAAGTGCCGTTGGTCTTTCAGTGGGTGGAGGACAAGACGCTCACCGAGCAGATTCAGTGGATGTGCCTGGGAAATGAGGAGGAACGCTGTACGCCGGCATTGGTCTTCTGCTTCAATCGGGAGGCGTGCTGGAGCGTGGCGGAGGAAATCAAGGGAAAAGAACTCGTTTCCGGTGAGACGCGGGCAAAATTGCTGGTCGAAATCAATCAGCACGACTGGTCGCAGGGAGCCGGTCCGAAATTGAAGCAGTTGCTCCTGCGTGGCGTGGGGGTACACCATGCCGGGATTCTGCCACGGTATCGCCATTTGGTGGAACACCTTTTCCAGCAAAAACTCCTGGCCATTGCCACCTGCACCGAAACCCTTTCCGCGGGAATCAACCTTCCCGCCCGTTCGGTCGTTCTTCCCAGCCTCATGAAAGGGCCTGCCGGGAAACAGACGATGCTCGACTCCGGCACCGCTCACCAGATTTTCGGTCGGGCCGGGCGGCCGCAGTTCGATACGCGGGGACACGTTTTTGTGCTGGCTCACGAGGATGATGTGAAGATTCTGCGCTGGCAGGAGAAATTCAACAAACTTCCTGCCGATTCCAAAGACCCCAAAATTCTGGCGGAGAAAAAGTCGCTCAAGAAAAAGCAACCCAAGCGGAATCCGAACCTGCAATACTGGAACGAGTCGCAGTTCAACAAGCTGAAAAACGCCCCTGCCGGGAATCTTGAAAGTCGTGGGCTGATTCCGTGGCGGATGTTGGCGTACACGCTGGAACAGTCGCCGGACGTGGAATTGTTGCGGAAACTGGTGCAAAAACGGTTGCTTTTTGGGAAAAAACGGGAAAATGCGTTGAAAGATTGGGAGCGGATGTTGGCTGCGCTGTGGTCTGCCGGATACGTTCGTCTGGAGCCTCCGCCGCCGGAAGAGTGGTTTCCCAAAGTCCGCCGTCCAGGTTCTGCCGAACCGCTTGTTTTGCCGGAGATTTCTCTTCCGCCTCCTGTGGAAAAGTCTGTAGTGGCAAAACAGGTGGAAAAACAGGTGGAAAAGCCCAAACCGGTCTTCGGGGCGGGGATTTTCGAGGATGACGAACCATTGCCGCAACCCACTCCCGAACCGCCTGTGGTGCCGAATGCGGAAAACCTGGCGGAAAAGCTGCCGGAAAAAACGCCGGAAAAACCCGTGGAAACGGAAAAGCCCTACGTTTTTGTCCAGGGAATTGCGGTCATGCGGTCGGAATTGAAACCCCAAGAGGAAGCCCAACCGGAATACCTTCCCCAACGTGCCATTCCCCTTCCCGCCCTGGAGCGAATGGCGCAGATGCGGAGTGTACACCCGATTTACGCCGATTTTCTCATGCCACTTTTGCTGCGTGCCGACCGGGAAGAGCGACTTCAGGCGTGGGAAAGCCTTCTCGAACTCCCCAGTTCGCTGGGTCCAGCCGTTCGTGTGCCATTTCAGTCCGATTTGCCGCGAGGAAGACTGGCGGTGGGGTTTCTGGATGAAAAGTTGCTCGAACTGGGGCTGGCACTTCCTGAAGAGTTGGTGGAACAGACCCCCGAAGAACGCCGTAAACGTCGTGACGCGCTTCTGGAACCGATTTATACGATTCCCTTTGCGGAAAAGCTCTTTCGGCTCTTCCAGCACGAATATCCACTCGTCTCCGATGTGCGGATTTGGCCGGTCTGGTGTGCGGGGGAGTTGCTGAAATTCAATGGAAAGTTCAATGCCTACATCACCGCCAAAGGACTCCAGAAACAGGAGGGAATGATCTTTCGCCACGCGTTGCGGTTGATTCTTTTGCTCGAAGAGTTTCTTCCGCTCGATTCCCAGCCGCAATGGCAGGACGATTTGCGGGAAGTCATCGAAATCCTCACAAAAACGTGTGAATCCGCCGACCCGTCGGGAACACGATTATGGCTGGCAAACGCGGTCAATAGTGAATACAGCCCCCACACAAATATTCCAGTTTTGTTATAAAATTTCCGACAAAAGAAGTATCAAACTGACAAAAAACTTTACAAACGCCGTAATGAAGTCAAACGTAACCTACCGAAATCAAACCACTTTCGTCGCATTTTCATCCATTGCGACAAACTCCATATCATGTTTCTTCCTTTCCTCCCTATCGCCATGATTATTGAAAACCGTTGAGGAAACACGACCTGACACCGTGCTGGCTTTATCGCGGCAAAAAAAGCAATCGTCTTTGGGGTGGGGGTTTGAAAAACATCGTCTGGCGAAAAGGGAACGTGGAATCGGGGATAACATGCTCACATGGCCGTAAAAAAGAGGAAGAGGAGGAAAAGAACGACCAAAACGCTGGCAATGATGGCCCATTGGAGCCATTGTTTAGCCAATTTCGCTTCTTCCAGAGCCGTTTTTTCGAGTTGTTCCTTGCGGAATTCCACACTATTTTCCAGCAGGAGTTTGTATTGAGCCTTGCAATGCGGACACATGACATCTTCTCCCAGCATCTCGCGGGGAACTTCCAACAAATGTCCGTGGGGGCAGGGAATGTGCAAAATAGAACGTTCGTGAGCCGACTTGGGAACGAATGAAATGGGCTTTTCTTCGGCAGGCTTTTCTTTGTTGAAATCGAAAGGGGTGGCCATTTCCACCTTCTCCTCTTCCTCCGGCTTTTCAGGAGCAGAATCGCCGCCCAGCAATTCGTTCAGGTTGGGTGGGGAAGATTTGGCAGAAGAGGAGGAAAACGTAAAGGGATTTTCCGCAGGGGGCACGGGCGGAGTGACAGGCGAAACCACAGGAGCGGCCGCGGGAGGCGGTGTGGGAATGATGAACTGGGTTCCGCAAATGGGACAGGCAATCACACTCCCGGAATGGGCAGTATCCCCCTGGAGTAAATGCCCTTGAGGACAATAGAACTGAAAATTCATTTTCTCACCTGCAATAGTGGTTTGTGGTTCGTGGTTCGTGGTAATTCAACGTTTCCGGCAAGGGCTTGAAATAAAACAACGCTTGTACCACACTCACAATCTCCCTCGATAATTATCAATTATCAACTATCAATTACCCCAACGCCTTCTGTTATTTTACCAGAAAGAAAATTTTTCGCAAGAAAAAAGTGAGAAAAATGTAAAAATTTTTCCGATTTAAGAGAAAAACAGGAATATTTTTGGAAAATAATGATAAAAAAAGGGTTCCTGAGCATGTTTTGGGGTGGAAGTTTATTGACAGGGAAACAAAATCTGTTAGGATGATAGTATAGGTGAAAGGCAAAATGTTTTTTGTCTTTTCATGGAATTTTGCCGTTCGTGAATCGTAAGAGATGGTTCTTTTGCTAAGAATGGCAGCGCAGTTGAGATGTTATCGGAGTACAGGAACAAGAATGGAAAGTAATGAAGTGATTTCCCACGAAGAACAGAACGAATCGATGGGAACGGCGGCGGAAAACGAAACGAAAGTTGTCCCCCAGGCAGCAGAGGAAATGGAAACGGCCGAGACGGTTGCCCCTGAGATGGAGGCAGCCGCGGCGACGCTGGAGGAAGTTCGGGAAGAGGCGAAAAACAAGCGTGCCCCCCTTTCCGAGGAAGAAGAAGCTGAATTGCAGGCTTCCCTGGCGGGAGCGGATTTGGATGCCATGCTGAAAGGTTCCGTGGTTGCTCCGGTGGCATTGGAAATGAACGCGAAGGTCCAGGGAAAAGTCATCCAGGTAACAGCGGAAAATGTCTTTGTCGAACTTCCCGGAAACGCTCAGGGAATCGTGGCGGCAAAATCGTTTACGGAAGTGCCGGAAGTGGGTGCGGAGTTGGAACTGGTCGTGACGAAAGAGCAGAACGACGAAGGACTTTACGAAGTGGCTATTCCCGGAACGGCCGTTTCCGTGGCAGACTGGTCGCAGATCGAAAAGGGAATGATCGTCGAAACGATGATTACCGGGCACAATTCCGGTGGTCTGGAATGCAAGGTGAACTCTTTGCGTGGCTTCATCCCGATCAGCCAGATTGCTCCGCAGCGTATCGAAAATCTGGAAGAGTTTGTCGGCCAGAAATTGGAATGCGTTGTGACGGAAGTCAACCCCAAACGTCGCAATTTGGTGTTGAGTCGCCGCAAGTTGATGGACAAGGAACGCGATGCGAATCGGGATGAACTCTTCCAGCAGCTTCAGCCGGGACAGATTTACAAAGGTATCGTCCGTAAAATCATGGACTTTGGTGCTTTTGTCGACATCGGCGGAATCGACGGCCTGTTGCACATCAGCCAACTTTCGTGGGAACGGGTGAAGCATCCCAGCGACGTTCTGACAGAAGGGCAGGAAATCCAGGTGCAGGTCGAAAAAATTGATCCGAAAACGAAGAAAATCAGTTTTGCCTATCGCGATATGATGGGCAATCCGTGGGACGGCGTGGATCAGCGTTATTCTGTCGGTTCTGAAATCCAGGGCAAAGTGACGAAACTGATGCAGTTTGGTGCTTTTGTCGAGCTTGAAAAAGGGATTGAGGGATTGGTGCATATTTCGGAAATTGCACATCAGCGTGTCGGACGAGTGCAGGATCACCTCCGCGTGGGTGACGAGGTAACGGCGAAAGTGCTGGCGGTCGATACGAAAGCACGACGGATCAGCCTTTCCATCAAAGCGATGACGGCTGCCCCCGAAAACGAAGAGAGAAAAGACGATCGCCAGGATCGTTACCGAGAAGACCCCTCACCCGCAGGCGGACGTCCGCGAGGCCATGTGAATCGGCCTCTGCGTGGTGGTGTCGGAGGTGACGGAATGCGATTCAGTTGATTCCCCCAATACACCTGAAATTTTCCTATAGGCTGCTGTGGCACACCCTGTCACAACAGCCTTTTTTAATTGATAATT